>NZ_JBWXPJ010000006.1:0-9397 GCF_056679975.1 Peribacillus sp. BM1 | reverse complement strand
ATGAGCTCATCTTCACTCAAAATAGGAGTACCAATTAAATAAAAGGTCCTCCATCATATAAACTTACGTATTATTTGTGTCAATTCATTATTTTCGACATACTATGAATTAGCCCACGCAAGTAGTTAGTTCCTCCTTTAAAACAAAAGGAGATGTTTGTATATGTCAGGTTGTGTAGATGGCGGATGTGATGGCGGTCGTGGATTTGGCGGCGGCTTTGCCTTGTTAATTGTATTGTTTATCCTCTTAATCATTATTGGATGTAGCTGTGGCGGTGGGTTCGGTGGCGGATTCGGCGGCGGTGGCTATGGTTACGGTGGCGGTTACGGAGGCTTCTGCTAATAAATAAGTAACAAAAAGGACGGCCGTCATAGGCCGTCCTTCTTAAATTAAAGATGGTTATTAAATTAAGATTGCTGACTATCAAAACCATGTTTATGTAAATAGGTTTCATTCTCTTAGTTCGTCCAGATAATAAAAAAAGGAGCTATTGATCGGCTCCTGGGATTTAAGTAATGCATCCGTATTATTATTTAATGAGGCTAGCAAGAACCATCTCAGTAATGTCCACCATACCCCATGCCGTAAGATGGATAACCGCCATGTCCCATGCCGTGAGATGGATAACCACCATGTCCCATGCCGTGAGATGGATAACCACCATGTCCCATGCCGTGAGATGGATAACCACCATATCCCATGCCGTGAGATGGATAACCACCATATCCCATGCCGTGAGATGGATAACCACCATATCCCATGCCGTGAGATGGATAACCACCATATCCCATGCCGTGAGATGGATAACCGCCATATCCCATGCCGTAGCCATAACCTCCAACTTGTCTTTCCATTTTATATCTCCTCCTCAAATTGTTTCAAAAATAGTGTATGTGTCCATATTCAATGAGGGGTAGGTATTTGCCTATTTGTAAAGGTTGTATGCTTGGTTGTTATTATATTTGAGGTATAGTCATAACCTCTCGTTGTACTAGCTTTCACAAGACAATTAGCAACAGTCAACGATTTACTGTTCTCTCAACTAACCCTCCCCTAATAGAAGAAAGGGTTTTTCTGAATGTATGATTTTAGATATTTTCGTACATTCAAATCCTTGATAACACTGGGTCCTTTTGATAAACTATCACTATCATACGTTGAATGTACGATAGTGGAGGAAAATCATGAAAGAAAAGAACGTGCAGCCGTTGCGAACGGCCAAAGAAATTGAGGATCTGAAATGGGCGCTACGGCGATACGGTTCCGAACGGGACTATTTTTTGTTTGTCTTTGGGATTAATACCGGGCTTCGAGTCAGTGATATTGTTCCATTGACCGTTGGGGATGTTCGAGATAAAAGTCATGTGGTGATCCGGGAGAAAAAAACGAATAAGGCGAAACGATTTATGTTGCCAGTGAAGCTGCGGGAAGAAATCGAAGATTATACGGCTCATATGAGCGACGGAGAGTACTTGTTTGCCAGTCGGAAGGGGAATGGACCCATTACGCCCACGCAAGCCTACAGAGCGCTTGTGAAGGCCGGAGACGTACTAGGACGGGATGATATCGGTACGCATACGATGCGGAAGACCTTCGGATATGCGTATTATCGGAGAACCAAGGACCTGGCCTTCCTGCAGAATATTTTTAACCATTCCGCCCCGTCGATCACCAAGCGCTATATCGGGATTACACAAGAGGAAATCGACGAAACGCTTAAGGATTTTGCTTTATAAGGGCACATGGTACGGGCGCATGACGAGGTGTGGGCGGGTGCTCTCTCGCAAGGTTCGGAACCTCGTTCGGAACCCTAAGTATTCTCGTTCTACCCTTGACAGCAAAGGGATTGAACACCCTAGTGGTACGATTGAACATGACCGGTATTCTGGTTCAAGCCAAGCGTGCCAACGCTTTGAGTATGCCAGTGGTACACTATATATCCTGCACGTTGTTCACGTACCTCCCAAAAGGTCTTTTTTGGTTTGTAAGGTATAAATTTTTTGAATCTAACTCACTTTCATTTCGTTCCTGAATCCCTTCTTGTTTTGAGGTGAGATGGTGAAGGCTAAGGTGAATTGCGTTAGCAAGAGGGGCTAGCCCCTGTATGGCGTAAAAAAATCAAGCGAAAGATCCACACGAGGATCGGAAGCACTGGCGGTTTGGCAGGTACAATGGTCCGAGTAAGCTGAATTCTGAGAATCCTCGTTTTGAGTATGTTCGGCTTGGCGACATGTCCTCACCTGCCAAAATGCGGAATGCAAGGAGGAAAGGGTGGAGATTTTTTGAGTGGGTTGCTCAAAAAATACTACCCGAACCTTGCGTGGAGCATAGCAGCCGTATGTTCGATATGTCCGATAAATTAAGTCTGGCGGAATAAAAGATTAAGTCAGCAAAGTCTTTTAAAACCCCTTAAGGGCCCTTTATAGCATTCGAAGTATTCTCTTTGTCCTCAAAAAAAGATAAAACGCCTTAGAATGCCTAATAAACAGCACGAATGGCAAATACTTAAAAGCATCCTTCAAAATCCCTGTTTTTTCGAATACCCTCCTTTCGGAACCCTTCGAAACCACCTTCGAAACTAAAAACACTACAAATAAATCAGCAAACAGCATCCTATAATTCTCACATCATTCGTATTTTTTACTCGTTCTACATCTTTTATCTCTAAACCACTATATCCATATTTCTTAATCTCTTACTCAAACTAATCTCTCCATTTATCATAAACCTACTTGCTACTTCATCCATCCTCGGCCGGCGACAACTTTAGAGTACCAGAAGACCTCGGCTATGTTTACGTAGTATAGGCGAGGTCTTCTGGTGTTTACGAAAAAGAAGGAGCCGGCCGAACCCGTATACAGACAGGGATTTACTGCAAAGTAAAAGCGCAACTGAAACAGACATTAAACTCTCTTTTAGATCTATCTTTGTTGCGGTATCATTTGCGGTTTTTAACAGTGAAAATATCTCTAAATTATTTATTCCTGCTTCATTTAAGATTGTATCTCCATTCCCTGATCTTCATATATAGTAAATATAATGTTATATAGTAAGTTAGCCTTAATCTCTATTATCTTAATAGCAATTTTTTCAGCTATTTTAGATAATTATGTTTGACAAGGTTTTAGGGTTTTTTCATACTCGGGCTTCGAGGACAGGAAAACGGCTGGAAGGCAGACTAATCCCTTTGAAAATTTATGAGATTAAAATCTGCCTATCATACTATCAAACTCGGTGTGTCTGAGTTCAGGTATCCGTATGTATAGCTTGCATTAGACCGTTAAAGGCAAACAATGCACCCCTAACATATAGCTTATTGACGTATGCCTTACGGTGCGTGTCCATGCCCTACACCGTTCCTTTTCAGGTAATTCGCTATATAATCCTTTATCCTTACAAGAAACATAAGAATAAACATGTTTGACAGTCCATAACAGCCCCTTACGAGTAACTGATTAACTCCAGTAGTACCATTATGGTTTATCTGACCCCCCGAACACTCTTTGCCGTCAATGTCTTGGTTATCATCATTAGTAGGATATACAACCCCGAATATTCAACCGTTATAGGCTATTCGTGGGCTATCCCTTAGGCTTGTTCTATGCAAGGCTTGTGTCCTTTACCTCGCTTACGTCAGACAGCTATATGCAACGATAGCTGTTATCCGAGTGCACTTTTTGCATTGGCTGCACCAAACCATAATTTTTTATAGTGGTTCAGCTTCCACCTTAGAAAAACAAAAAAGACGTTATCTCTTTAACTTGTCAGCTTACCAAGTTAAAGAGATAACGCCTTTTTTAGACCCTTGTCTGATAATGTATGAAAGATACTAGCATTTACTAGTTGAAATCCAGTAGACATTAGGGCTATAATAGGTGTATCAATTAACCAGTGGTGCGAACACTGTGTTAAAGAAGAAGTCATTTCCGTTAGAGGGTGCGAACCTTTAACATCAGGAAATGGCTTTTTTGTGTTTCCGTCCATATTAAGTTATCTATTATTTTAACGCTATCAATCTATCTTAGCAACCATAAATTACTATATAGAGACAAAAGCTAGCATATTAACCATCTATAAATTCACGCTTTGATTCGTTGGAAGGGTAATTTGAAAACTGTTATCCAAATATACGTTTCCAGATTCCACCCTTCTTTTCTTTTTGTGCTTTATCCATTATTTCATACATTTTCTGTTGTGTTTCAAGCATTGTATCTAATTTCTCTTTCAAAATTGTATTTTCTTGTTGTAGATTCTCGTTAGTATCCAACACCTTCTCTATTGTTTCTACCACGTAATTAACTTTGTCCTTCGAAACTTGATTTTCTTTTATATATCGTATTTCGTGCAGTAAAGATTGCATACTTTCTAATGCAATCTCTTGTTTTTCAGAGGTTTGCACAGGTTGTATCGGCGATACGTTTGGATTTTTAGAGTTTCTACGTGTCGCCACTATCTCAGCCGCCATATCTAGACCTATTTTGGCGTCTTTACGTAGTTTAATCAATTCGTTAATTGCAAGTTCATCTATCGAGGTATATATCCGACCCAAAGTAGGATCTTTTCTAAATTGATACCCTTGTTTCTCTAAAACTTGAGCATATTTTCGCACTGTTGATTCAGCTATATCTAAGTGTTTTGCAATATCAGTAGTTTTTAGTTGTTTATAATCTTCAATTTCTAATTCTAGTTCTTTTATATCGTCCATATATCATCACCTCTAATGATAAATTAAACAGCATATAGACGATATCCTTCAAGTAAAAAGAACACTGAGGAGAATTCTAATATATTTTAATGATAAAAAGTTTAATAAGGGTTATTTTTTCAATTTGATTTGAATGTATGATTTTCGTTATTTTCGTACATTGAAAAGACCACCAAATTGGTGGTCTAGAGTCGATATTTTTTATGTCTGGAGTCAAGAATGGTTGATATTGTACATTGCCTGCTTAATTTTACTTTTTATCAGCACTTGTCCATTCATTATTATTCTGAGTGCATATATATGATTATTGCCACCGAACCGGAATGAAAGGAGGATCAATCATATGCCGTTTTTTGGATTTATTCGAAGAGACCTGTTTTTTCGTGACGGCTTTAGAAGGAGACGTTTTTTTCCCTTTGAAATCGAAATAGAAAGAAGAAGACGGTTCGAAATCGAGAGAAGAAGACGCAGATTCTAATTAAGCAAATAATTTAAACAGTGTTTCCAGGAGCCTTCGGGTTCTTTTTTTATAGAGAAAGATCAAACGAAAACTAAGTATGTGCATCGTCAATGAATATGCTATGACGAAATTAAATAAGAACGTTCGTATATAATCTCCTTGTATCAAAATGCTTATCGTTGTAAATCCGCACTTTCCTGACGCTACCCTATAAGAAATTTTATTTTGTTTGATTGGATTTTGGATGCTTGTCTATTCATTATTTTCATACCAACATATTTTATAGTACGAGTGTGAAAAGGAGGAAATTTGAATGTTTTTTTGTGGAAGACGCCGTTTTAATTGTTTTGATCGTTTTGATCGTTGTGATCGATTCGATCGTTGTGATCGTTGTGATCGTTGTGATCGATTCGATCGTTGTGATCGTTTTGATGATTTTGATTGCGACGATAGAAGAGATCGTAGAAGAAGATGTAATTTTTGGTGATTTAACCTCTAACTCAAACGCTAGCTTTTTTCTAAATCCTTTTTATTTATCAAAAGCTGAAGTCGAATTAGGATTTTTCTTCAGCTTTTGTAATTGGCACTGTACAAGCTCCTGGTTGGCAGAACCTACATACATGAAAATTCCGAATATTAGAAAATAAATCCTTTAGTTTAGGGCAGGATTTTATACTTGTCCATATAATATTATTAACTCATTAATTCACACTTGTAGCAGACACCTCTGTATCTCTGTGTCTGCTATTTTCATGTTTCTCAACTTCTTTAATCAGAAAGCAATCATACATTCAACTCAATACAAGCTGAATGTATGATTTTAGTTATTTTCGTACATTGAAAAGACCACCAATTGCAAATCACATTATATTATTATATAGTGAAAATTGTATATTTTTGTAAAAAAGGAGATCAGATATGTCTTATAGTAAATTAGTCGATGATATTATTGTTAGAATACTATTTTGTTCTATACTATCGGGGCTCTTTCTTAGTCTTGTGATGTTATTTTTTACGAGTTATTATCTATTTTCATTTGTTTACATTATCTTTTATTGGGTGATATTTGCTGTTATTTATCTTTTCACTGGAGCTCCAATACAGTACTTATTAAACAAAAGACCAGGTAAATTCAGTATTATTTACTTCCTTATATATCTTATAGTAGGGACTATCGTAAATAGCATCTCTTTCATAATAGTAAGTGACATTGAGCAATTCTATTTAACTAAAATATTCCACTTTATGATTTTATCAAGTAGTGTAATTTTTTGGTTTATGGATTCAATTTTCCTTACTAGTAGGGGTCCTGCCGTTTACTGAATAAGGTTTCTAAGGAACACATGAATGCTCTATACAAATCTAGTTAACATAAAGTCAATTATCGAAAAAAAAGGATTGGGTACCTCTTAGATATCCAATCCTTTTTGTTTCTTTGGTCACTTTTCATATTTTTCTAGAAAGTCGGCTAATGCTAAATGAAACACATCAGACTTATTGATCCTCTCAGCTTCACAAAACTCATCTAAACGTTTACCAATGACACAATCAATAACAATAGTCTTTCTTGTTTTGTCACTTTGTCGTAATTGTTTGACGCGGTCATAAAGACTTGGCTCATTGGTTTGTGTAGTTGGGGTAACCTCTTGCCATGATTTAAGCATTTCCTTAATCATATGGATTTCATCTTGGGTGAACTGCTCATGAACAATAGGTGAATGATTCGTGAATTCCTTATTACTCTCTGCGAACTTCTGATTACTTCGTGTGAAAGGTGTATGAACTTTAGGTGAACTCGATTTCACATAATCAAAAATACTTTTATCAAGGGGTTCTTCACCTTCTCCAATAAAAAACCAACCCTTTTGACCAGAGTTTCTAAATTCATATCCAGCCTCTTTTAATGCGTTTCTAAATGGTTTTTCACTTATGCCAGGTATTTGTTTAGCCACATCACCTGTCTTTACTCCTTCTTGTGCCAATACCTCTAAGATACTTTGTATGGATGCTTTTTGATCTACACTCATAGATTGTTCACCCTCATTTCATTTAAACTCATACATGTATTATTCAATGTGAAATGCGTATGACCTTCAAGTAAGTTAACATAATCACCCTTATAGGAATAATCATGAGAACTTGAATAAAATACTAGATACTCTATAAATGGTTACGTAATATATAATGGAATTATTCTGTATTAGAAAGTAGGTTATTGTTTGAGAAAAATTATCCTCTATATATTATTTTTTCTTCTCATTTCCGATGTTTTTCATTTGATTTATCGAATAAAGCAATACAATCTTGCTAGTTTAGATTATGGCGATTTTCTTTCAATAATCACACTTCTAATTGCAGTTTTGTTAATCATTCAATTAATTAGGCCAAAGAAAAAATTAACAAAATTTAAGCATTTCCATTCGGAAGCCTTTAATGCCGAAGAGAGAAAAGAGTATGAAAAAGCTCTTCAAATTAGAGAAGAAGGTTTAAGATTAACCACTCTAAATAATCTTCAACGCGCAGAGCTTTACGTTGGAAATGGAGGCACTTATCTATATCTGAATGATTATGAAAAAGCCACATATTACTTTGATAAATCCTTTGAACTAACTAAGCAAGAGAAATTCCCATACGATGATCAATACGTAACGATTATTGAAAGTTATGTAAAGGCTAATAGAAAAAATGACGCTATTCATTTAGTTGAAGCCTTATTGAAAAGACAATCTTATAATAAAAAATTTAAAAAGCTAGAACCCGTAAGAGATAGATTATTAATGTAATTCTAAGTGTATGCTCTATACAAATCTAGTTGACATAAGGCGTGTTATCGGTACTGAAAAAGGATCTTCAATTGAAAGATCCTTTTAGCTGCTTGTTTAATTAAAGCACCAGTTAGCACAACAAGCTAATATAGCATTAGGGCAATGTTTTTTAAATAATTCTTTTATTGATCGTCTCAATGCAAATCTATCGTTTTTTTCTAGGACCTACTAATAATTTGATTGCTGTTCTATTTTCATTATTGATTAAAACATCTGTAAATGCAGGAACAAAAACCAGATTAACACCGCCTGGAGATACGAATCCTCTTGCAATCGCAATGGCTTTAATTGCTTGATTTAAAGCACCAGCTCCAATCACTTGAATTTCTGTATTTTCTCTTTCTCTTAATGCGCCTGCAATTGCACCTGCAACTGAATTCGGATTTGATTTTGATGATACTTTTAATACATTATCCATATAAATTTTTCCCCCTGTTATTTAATCGCTTGATATGATCACTGGAAAGAATGTAATTAACGTAGCTTTAATAATATTCAAATTCAAATCAAACAGAACTATTGAACTTATTCCTTTGATACTTTTGTGTTATCCTGCTCCGTTAGTTGAATAAGATCTCAAAGGATTAAATGCATACTCTATACAAATCTAGTTAACATAAAGTCAACTATCGGAACTTCCGAAACATAAAACCCCTTGGCGCTCAAGGGGTTCCAAATGGTCCAATTTTATCGATTATACATGATTTTATACATGGTTGATGAATCACCATTTTCGGCTTCTGAAGAAGCCTGGTAGCTGTATAAAAAAGGGATGTTTTATGCAAATTCTTCTTTCACTAAAGCTACCGGTTACTTGAATAGGAGTTTTATTTATTACTTTCACTTAATTTCGTTTTTGTGAAAAGACTTGCAATGATTGTGATAATTCCACCTAACAATATTATAAAATAAAAAAGCATTAAAGTTGCTGTTCCATCTAATCCTTGAAGCACCTTAGTTTCATGTAACAAAGGTAAAAATAACGGATACGTTAAAACCGATAATATCAAGACAATTCCAGTTATTATTCTATTTTTCTTATTCCTTGTAGTTAGGTATAAAGATAAACAAACAATTGCAAGCGCTAGTATTATAAAAATGGCTAATATCATTTTAGAAAACCTCCCTTTTATAAACATATTTTACCACTTAAGTAGAAAAAATTGTTTAACTATTCTGCTATTTTAGTTGAATAAGGTGTTTTACAAATGTATGATTTTGTATAGTTTCGTACATTCAACTTCTATCTTTACTGCATAGTACTGTCAACGGCTGCTTTGTACGCATCCGAACCTAAAGCACCCATAGCATCATGCACAATGATAACTATAAAAGACAATATTTCTTACGTTTCATTCTATTGAGAAGGACGTATTCTCATTTCCATGTTACGCCCTAATTTAGTGA
>NZ_JBWXPJ010000005.1:0-13549 GCF_056679975.1 Peribacillus sp. BM1 | reverse complement strand
GCTTTCGCGCCTCAGTGTCAGTTACAGACCAGAAAGTCGCCTTCGCCACTGGTGTTCCTCCAAATCTCTACGCATTTCACCGCTACACTTGGAATTCCACTTTCCTCTTCTGCACTCAAGTTCCCCAGTTTCCAATGACCCTCCACGGTTGAGCCGTGGGCTTTCACATCAGACTTAAGGAACCACCTGCGCGCGCTTTACGCCCAATAATTCCGGACAACGCTTGCCACCTACGTATTACCGCGGCTGCTGGCACGTAGTTAGCCGTGGCTTTCTGGTTAGGTACCGTCAAGGTACCAGCAGTTACTCTGGTACTTGTTCTTCCCTAACAACAGAACTTTACGACCCGAAAGCCTTCTTCGTTCACGCGGCGTTGCTCCGTCAGACTTTCGTCCATTGCGGAAGATTCCCTACTGCTGCCTCCCGTAGGAGTCTGGGCCGTGTCTCAGTCCCAGTGTGGCCGATCACCCTCTCAGGTCGGCTACGCATCGTGGCCTTGGTGAGCCATTACCTCACCAACTAGCTAATGCGCCGCGGGCCCATCTATAAGTGACAGCCGAAACCGTCTTTCCATCTCTTCTCATGCGAGAAAAGAAATTATCCGGTATTAGCTCCGGTTTCCCGAAGTTATCCCAGTCTTACAGGTAGGTTGCCCACGTGTTACTCACCCGTCCGCCGCTAAATCAAGGGAGCAAGCTCCCTATCATTCGCTCGACTTGCATGTATTAGGCACGCCGCCAGCGTTCGTCCTGAGCCAGGATCAAACTCTCCAAAAAGTGTTTGACTTGCTCATTGTTTTTATAGTGTGTACTCACTTAAATTAAAACGTTGACGTTTCTGCTTTGTTTAGTTTTCAAAGAACTATTAATTTGAGACAGAACAATAGTGTATCATTTCGTTCTCAAGTTGTCAAATGATTTTCCGAAATAATTTATTTCGTATCAGCGACAAGATTCATATTATCAAATACATTCGTATCTGTCAACTTCTACGAAGAAATTAAAACGAATCTTTTTTTTGTTAAAATCCCTTAACGTAACGGGAATTAATATATTAATATTTTTTTTAAAAGGAGTCAATAGAAAAAAAGATATTAGTGCTTTGAAATTTCCCAAATGAATAAGCTCATTCTTTATTAGCTATTTTTAGGTCATCCTTTTTTTGGAAATGGATGAAACTCCCTGTAACGTTTCTGTTTTGCATATAAACCCTTATTTTGTATTTTATGTAATTTTTGTATTCGGATAATAATCACATTTTTTGTGTTGTTGTTTTACTGTTTTTTGTTTTATCTTGTTTTACTCTTGTTTTATACTTGTTTTCAGCCCCTCCGAAACCCTTGGTATCACTGGGTTTGAAGGACCTAACTATAACAAAAATGGTGCCAACTATAACAAAAATGGTGCCAACTATAACAAAAATGGTGCCAACTATAACAAAAATGGTGCCTTAACTATAACAAAAATGGTGCCAACTATAACAAAAATGGTGCCAACTATAACAAAAAAAAACTTTTGTTATAGTTAAAAATTTGGCATAATCAGATGAACCCAAAGGGGGATTTTTTTAATGTCTACATCGATTATGGAAAATCGAACCAATCAACTTGTGACTAAATCTAATATTTTAATCGAAGCAAATTATAAACTCGGTGTGGTTGAGCAAAAAATTATTCTCTGTTTGGCTAGCAATATTCATCCCGAGGACTCGGATTTTAAATCATATACATTACCGATTAAGGAGTTTAATCGATTATTAGGCTTAAATGGTACGCCTAAATATACAGAATTAAGGCAAATTACTAAGGAACTCATGCAAAAGGTGTTTGAGGTTCGCATTGATAAGAAGGTCATCCAGGTAGCCTGGTTAAGTTATGTTGCTTATAACGAATCTGAAGGTACCATAGACGTTCGATTTGATCCATTCTTACGTCCATACCTATTAGAATTAAAAAAAGAATTTACGAGCTATAAGCTTGAAAATGTTGTTAAACTCAAAAGTTCTTATGCTATTCGGATCTATGAATTGTTAAAACAATACGAAAGATTTCAAGAGAGGACGTTTTTTCTTTCAGATTTACGGAAGATGCTTGGCGCTGAAGATGTCTATCCTGCCTATGGAAACTTTAAACAACGTGTACTTTTACCGGCCCAAAAGGAACTTATGAAGAAAACGGATATTGCTTTCGAAATAGAAGTTGTGAAAAAAGGACGTAAAGTTGAAAAGGTTAAATTTCTAATAAAGTCCGCAAAACAACCTAAGATAGAAGAACTAGATATTTTTGAAAGCAATCTTGAAGAATTTAAGTTATCAAATAGTTTTTCAAAAAGCGTCAGAAAGCTAGGAAAAACATTAGGAATCCAGTTGTCCGATGAAGTGATTGAATCATGGGGGAAATATGGACAAGAAACTGTTATTGACCTATTAGAGAAAATACAAGATAGAAAAGATATCGAAAATCCTATAGGGTACATAACGAAAGTGTTACGTTCTTCAGGACCTAATGAAGGTATTGCATCATCTGAAAACATTCTTATGCATTTAATTTCAGATTTTAGAAAATCAAAAGATCCTTTACCGTATTGGTTTGTGGAAGAGAAATCAATCAGTGAAATACAGAGGTTTCTGGATGTGGAGCAAGCCAATGCTGTGCAGATTTTTGAAACGGTCAAACAAGACTTATACGAAACGCTTAATATTATGGAGCCTGAAAATACTACTTTAGAAAAAAAGGATATTGAAAAGGCGAAGATACAGATTGAAGATTGGTTAAAAGGAGTGTAGTTGCAAGCTAATTTTTAGTTTTTTGAATTTAAGAGGAAATAAAAGGAGTTGGGTATTTAAATGATACCAACCCCCCTTTTTGCCCTTATTTAAATTATATAAAATGCATTTTATTCTGTTTAAGGTATGAAAGTAATCCTATATATATTCTATCGAGTTTATCTTAAGAATATATCAATCTTAAAAACAGCTAGTTAAGGAATTATAAATACAACTTCAACACCTTAATGTCCCTGTATGAATGTTTGAAAAATACGTATACAGCCTGATATATAAAGGTTTTTATCCCCCACTTAACAAGAAGGAGTTGTTCAACTATTATCGAATAAGGAAAGTAGGCAACAACTTTTAAAGAAGGAAGGTGCGAAGATTGGCCATTACCATTACAATGGGAATCCAAAAAGGCGGATGCGGCAAATCCACTACAACGGGCATATTATCCTATTTGCTAAAAGAAGATGGCTACCGTGTACTGGCCGTGGATATGGATTCTCAAGGAAACTTGACTGAATTTTTATCTGAACAACCATCTAATGAGTTTATGGGAAAATCTATATTAGAAGCGATGCAACAAAACGACGTAGAAAAGTATATTGTTTCTATCACCGATCATTTAGATCTGCTTCCTGCCAACAACTTTTTAGCTACATTTCCTCGCTGGATTTATACCGGGAAAACTTATCAAGGCGACACTCTCCCATTTAAGGGGAACCCTAGCTTAATCCTCGATCAAATTCTTGATCAAGTTAGGGATCAATATGATTTTATCGTAATTGATACCCCACCATCACTTAGTGAACAAACCACAAATGCCTTATGCGCAAGCGAACACGTAGTTGTCATGTTTGAATGTTCAAGCTGGTGTTACTCGGCGATTCCTAATTTTATGGACTCTGTTGAAGGCGCTAGAAATTTCGGTCATAGAGATACACAAGTCGTTGGGATTTTACGCACCATGAACGATGTACGTAGAAGCGATTCAAAAGCGTTTAAAGAAATGATTGAGGAGGACTATCCTAACGAAGTCTTTCAAACAACCATTACGAGAAAAGCACCAGTGGGCAGATTAGCTCTCTATGGATTTAATAAGAACCCAGAATTAAAAAAGGCATTAGACCAATACAACCGTTTCTACAAGGAGTTGATTGAGCGTGTCCAAAGTAAATGACATAAAAAAAATGAAACGTATGCAACAAATAATCACTCCAACCCAAGCATTAGCCGAAATAGTAGGCGAAGAAGATACCAACGTTTATTTGAATAAAGAAATCAACGAAACAAGAAAGGATGAAATAAAAGTGGAAAGAAAACGCGTATCCTTTGATCTACGTACAGATCTGCATAAAGAATTAAAAATGCAAGCCCTTGTCCATGAAAAAAACATCTATATTTTGATTGAAGAGGCTTTGGAGAAGTATTTAAAGGAGATTAAGTAGAAGACATTTTGCAAATTTACTTACCATGTGGCCAGACTGAAATCTATTCAAGTAGCAAACTCTACTGCGCTGCATGGAAAGAAGAAAAGAAGGAATCAACCATTTTTCCAACGAATAAACGTTTATTTCTTCTCTTCTTCTCTTCTTCTTTTCTTCTTTAGTTGAATAGGAAGTTTTTTGAATGTATGATTTTAGGTATTTTCGTACATTCAAATTATTGGTAGCACTGGGTACTTTTGATTTCCCTCTATTATCATACATTCAACGTATGATAATAGAGGGAAATCATGAAAGAAAAGAACGTGCAGCCGTTACGAACGGCCAAAGAAATTGAAGATACGAAATGGGCGTTGCGGCTCTATAGTTCCGATCAAGCTGCGGGAAGTAATTAGAGATTATACGGCTCATATGAGCGATACAGAATACCCGTTTCCGAGCCGGAAGGGAAACAGTCCCAACTACCCCTGGTTTAGAGATGTGAGGTTGGCTGAGGTGAACTGTGTTACCAAGAGTCCCTATATAGAGTAAAAAAATACGACACCAACATGAAGAATGGAGGAACAGGCGGTTTGGCTACCATTCCACACCTGTCAAAATTCAGAAGGTTCGGGTAGCCCTAATACATAGATTGAGAAGAAGTTTAAGATAAAACTGGAGAATTATTGTGAAAAATGAATTAAAAATAATAAATCAGCAAGGTCTTCAAGGTCCTTTAAGGGGTGTTTATAACATCTTAAATCTTTATACTTACATTTGTACTCAAAAAAAGATAAAACGCCATAGAAAGCCTAATAAACAGCATGAACGACGTTTTTTTAAAAATACATTACAAAAACCATAAACAAAATTCCTATTTTTTTCGAATCCCCCCCTTTTGGAACCCTTCGAATCTATCTTCGGAACTAAAAAACACTACAAATAAATCAGCAAACAGCATCCTCTAATTCTCACATCATTCGTATTTTTTACTCGTTCTACATCTTTTATTTCTAAACCACTATATCCATATTTTTTAATCTTTTCCCCAAACTAATCTCTCCATTTATACATAAACCTACTTGCTACTTCTTCCACCCTCGGCCGGCAACAACTTTAGAGTACCAGAAGACCTCGGCTATGTTTACGTAGTATAGGCGAGGTCTTCTGGTGTTTACGAAAAAGGAGGAGCCCGGCCGAGCCCGTAAACAGACAGGGATTTACTGCAAAGTAAAACCGCAAATGAAACAGACATTGAGCTCTCTTTGAGATCTATCTTTGTTGCGGTGTGTTTTACGGTTTTTAAAGAAGATAATTTTATCTAAATTAGTTTGTTTTAAGATATTATTTCTTGTTTCAATGGCTGATTCTTTCATGGATTTCTTCTAAAGGAATAGCAAAGTAAGCCTTATCCATTAGGTTTTTAAAAGTTCCTGTGAAGAAGGCAGCTAAGGTCGTTCTGATTTTCCCTTTTTTAGAGGCTCTGATTGCTTGTTTAAAGGCAGCTATGGCCGTATATGTAATGATTTCAGGTTCTACTATGTTTTTTATCCCCTTTGTATCAAGAAAAACGCTTTTCCAAAGGTCTTCGATCGTAGCTGCATGATTAAAGAAAGGCTTAACAGCCTGGACAAATTCTTTTGAAACATAAGAAGCCGTAAAAGTAGAATCTAAATGCGTTTCCTTACGTTTTTTTATCTTTTTAGTATTGCTAGTTTCTAAAAGATTACTAGTTTCTCTTTCAAAATTATACCCTTCACCCTTACTGTCGCAAGGTTTCTCGTGATCCCCACAATACGTCAATTTTTCCTTTTTTAATACATCAATTGTATTAAAAATATAGACATTATGCCCTTTTCCACCTTTGGATTTAGCCGTATTTTCAACCGATAGAATACCTAAATCTTTCGCTTTTCTTAGCATTCTTTCAAAAGTGGAACGACTTACGCCAAACCCTTTCAGTTTTTCATTGATGGCTTTTAGTAAAGTTCCGATCTTGGCATTAGCCACACCTGCATATTTTGCTGAGAACCTAACCAAGCGTTTGAACGCGACTAGTTCTCCCTTAGTGAAATCTTTTTTATGCTCGGCTAGGAACATTTCAATGGTGTTATTAAATTTTTTTATGTTTTTAAACTTGCTAAATTCTTTAAAATTTTCGATTCTGCCTGCTACTAACATGACTTTTCTTCCTTCCCAGAAGACAAAGAAAAAGGCCTACTTTACCCTTTTACCAATCACAACTGGATTAGAAAAACGGTAAAATACACCTTTGGTAGCCTACTTTTTTAAAATTATTAAAAGTTAACGGTTGAAATTCTCTCTATAAACCCGTTATAATAGGCATATCAAATTGTTATTTTACCTGTTCCCGTCCTTGAGAAGTTGTGAAACAGGGTTAAAGTCATTTCCGTTAAAGGTTACCAGCCTTTAGCATATGGAAATGGCTTTTTTATTTGTCCATATTAAGTTTTTTATTTAATAGAATTATAAACCTACAAAACTAGCAAAGTCCAGATATTTAAGAGCTTTTCTATATAGAGACTAAAGCTAAAGGATATTAACCGCCTAAAAAGCTGCCACCCATTCTGTTGTGTATTAACTTTTAAAGATCCATCGCCAGCCTACCACTGCAAGCTTGCTTTTATCCCTGTTCATCCCTGCCCATTTGGAAGGTTCCGAACTCATTCGCAACCCTTTCGGAACTTACACAAGAAAAAAATTTTTTTAAAATAAATGATGCTGAGAAACGCATTATAAGCAATTTATTTTTTGTTTTATGTATCATTTGTTCACTAGAGTTACCTAAAGTGCCATGAGACGAATGAATTGGTTCGATACGGTCTTGTTTTGCTCGCAGACTGAATGAACAAACAAAAAAAACTAACCTTAGTTGGTTAGTCTTTACGCGCCTTAGAGGATTCGAACCTCTGACCGACGGCTTAGAAGGCCGTTGCTCTATCCTGCTGAGCTAAAGGCGCATCCTATGTGTGGCGGAGAAGGAGGGATTTGAACCCTCGCGCCGGTTACCCGACCTACACCCTTAGCAGGGGCGCCTCTTCAGCCTCTTGAGTACTTCCCCATATAAAAAAAATGGCTCCGCAGGTAGGACTCGAACCTACGACCGTTCGGTTAACAGCCGAATGCTCTACCACTGAGCTACTGCGGAACAAAAAATATAGGATTATGGTGGGCCTAAATGGACTCGAACCATCGACCTCACGCTTATCAGGCGTGCGCTCTAACCAGCTGAGCTATAGGCCCATTCTTTGGAGCGGGTGAAGAGAATCGAACTCTCATCATCAGCTTGGAAGGCTGAGGTTTTACCACTAAACTACACCCGCAAAATATGTCTCGCTTCGATACCGGTGGCCGGGGTCGAACCGGCACTCCTTACGGAACACGATTTTGAGTCGTGCGCGTCTGCCAATTCCGCCACACCGGCATGATTAAGGCAGCACCCGGATTTGAACCGGGGGTGAAGGTTTTGCAGACCTCTGCCTTACCACTTGGCTATGCTGCCATGACTGGGCTAGAAGGGTTCGAACCTTCGCATGACGGAATCAAAATCCGTTGCCTTACCGCTTGGCTATAGCCCAATAATATAAAATAAATGGGTTCACAACCTTCTTCGGAAGTTCCGAAGACCTCTATTCTATCTTTAAACTACACAATGGTGGAGGGGGGCAGATTCGAACTGCCGAACCCGAAGGAGCGGATTTACAGTCCGCCGCGTTTAGCCACTTCGCTACCCCTCCGTATTAAGCTAATGATGGCTCAGGACGGAATCGAACCGCCGACACAAGGATTTTCAGTCCTTTGCTCTACCGACTGAGCTACTGAGCCACACAATGTATATCAACAGTAGGTGACCCTACTAGAATAAAAATGGCGGTCCGGACGGGACTCGAACCCGCGACCTCCTGCGTGACAGGCAGGCATTCTAACCAACTGAACTACCGGACCAGATTGCGGGGACAGGATTTGAACCTGCGACCTTCGGGTTATGAGCCCGACGAGCTACCGAACTGCTCCACCCCGCGACGATATGAATTGTGTGATCTTTTTTTAAAAAATGGAGGAGGTAGAGGGATTCGAACCCCCGCGGGATTTGACTCCCCTGTCGGTTTTCAAGACCGATCCCTTCAGCCGGGCTTGGGTATACCTCCGAATAAATAGTGGTGGATCTTGTAGGACTCGAACCTACGACCAGACGGTTATGAGCCGTCTGCTCTAACCAGCTGAGCTAAAGATCCTTCATGATTTGGTAGCGGCAGAGGGGATCGAACCCCCGACCTCACGGGTATGAACCGTACGCTCTAGCCAGCTGAGCTACGCCGCCAAATAAATAAGCGTATACAATAATCATAATAATGGTGGAGCCTAGCGGGATCGAACCGCTGACCTCCTGCGTGCAAGGCAGGCGCTCTCCCAGCTGAGCTAAGGCCCCATAATTAAAATTGAAATGGTCGGGAAGACAGGATTCGAACCTGCGACCCCTTGGTCCCAAACCAAGTGCTCTACCAAGCTGAGCTACTTCCCGTATAGAAACAATGCGCCCGGCGGGAGTCGAACCTACAACCTTCTGATTCGTAGTCAGATGCTCTATCCAATTGAGCTACGGGCGCGTATAAATATTATGGTGCCGAGGACCGGAATCGAACCGGTACGGTAGTCACCTACCGCAGGATTTTAAGTCCTGTGCGTCTGCCAGTTCCGCCACCCCGGCACTTACGAAAAGTAGAGCGGAAGACGGGATTCGAACCCGCGACCCCAACCTTGGCAAGGTTGTATTCTACCACTGAACTACTTCCGCGTAATAATTAATGCGGGTGAAGGGACTTGAACCCCCACGCCTCGCGGCGCCAGATCCTAAGTCTGGTGCGTCTGCCAATTCCGCCACACCCGCGATAAATGGTGAGCCATGCAGGATTCGAACCTGCGACCCTCTGATTAAAAGTCAGATGCTCTACCAACTGAGCTAATGGCTCGAAAACAAAAAAAAACCTGGTGCCGGCAAGAGGACTTGAACCCCCAACCTACTGATTACAAGTCAGTTGCTCTACCAGTTGAGCTACACCGGCACTATAGGTAATGGTGGAGGATGACGGGATCGAACCGCCGACCCTCTGCTTGTAAGGCAGATGCTCTCCCAGCTGAGCTAATCCTCCAATATGGTGACCCCTACGGGATTCGAACCCGTGTTACCGCCGTGAAAGGGCGGTGTCTTAACCGCTTGACCAAGGGGCCGCATATAGTTATAGAAAGAATAATAGCCCCTAATTTAATTAGGGGCTTAGCCTGGCAACGTCCTACTCTCACAGGGGGAGACCCCCAACTACCATCGGCGCTGAAGAGCTTAACTTCCGTGTTCGGAATGGGAACGGGTGTGACCTCTTCGCCATCATTACCAGACTAAATTCAGTTAGAAGGTTTATTCCTTCAAAACTAGATAACAAACTTTAGAATCATCATTAAAATATATATTGGTTAAGTCCTCGATCGATTAGTATCAGTCAGCTCCACATGTCGCCACGCTTCCACCTCTGACCTATCAACCTGATCATCTTTCAGGGATCTTACTAGCTTACGCTATGGGAAATCTCATCTTGAGGGGGGCTTCATGCTTAGATGCTTTCAGCATTTATCCCGTCCGCACGTAGCTACCCAGCGATGCTCTTGGCAGAACAACTGGTACACCAGCGGTGCGTCCATCCCGGTCCTCTCGTACTAAGGACAGCTCCTCTCAAATTTCCTGCGCCCACGACGGATAGGGACCGAACTGTCTCACGACGTTCTGAACCCAGCTCGCGTACCGCTTTAATGGGCGAACAGCCCAACCCTTGGGACCGACTACAGCCCCAGGATGCGATGAGCCGACATCGAGGTGCCAAACCTCCCCGTCGATGTGGACTCTTGGGGGAGATAAGCCTGTTATCCCCGGGGTAGCTTTTATCCGTTGAGCGATGGCCCTTCCATGCGGAACCACCGGATCACTAAGCCCGACTTTCGTCCCTGCTCGACTTGTAGGTCTCGCAGTCAAGCTCCCTTGTGCCTTTACACTCTACGAATGATTTCCAACCATTCTGAGGGAACCTTTGGGCGCCTCCGTTACATTTTAGGAGGCGACCGCCCCAGTCAAACTGCCCGCCTGACACTGTCTCCCGCCCCGATAAGGGGCGCGGGTTAGAATTTCAATACAGCCAGGGTAGTATCCCACCGACGCCTCGACCGAAGCTAGCGCTCCGGCTTCACAGGCTCCTACCTATCCTGTACAAGCTGTACCAAAATTCAATATCAGGCTGCAGTAAAGCTCCACGGGGTCTTTCCGTCCTGTCGCGGGTAACCTGCATCTTCACAGGTACTATAATTTCACCGAGTCTCTCGTTGAGACAGTGCCCAGATCGTTACGCCTTTCGTGCGGGTCGGAACTTACCCGACAAGGAATTTCGCTACCTTAGGACCGTTATAGTTACGGCCGCCGTTTACTGGGGCTTCAATTCAAAGCTTCGCCTTGCGGCTAACCTCTCCTCTTAACCTTCCAGCACCGGGCAGGCGTCAGCCCCTATACTTCGCCTTGCGGCTTCGCAGAGACCTGTGTTTTTGCTAAACAGTCGCCTGGGCCTATTCACTGCGGCTTTTCCGGGCTATTCACCCTAAAAAGCACCCCTTCTCCCGAAGTTACGGGGTCATTTTGCCGAGTTCCTTAACGAGAGTTCTCTCGCACACCTTAGGATTCTCTCCTCGCCTACCTGTGTCGGTTTGCGGTACGGGCACCCTACATCTCACTAGAGGCTTTTCTTGGCAGCGTGGAATCAGGAACTTCGGTACTATATTTCCCTCGCCATCACAGCTCCGCCTTAATGGAAACGGGATTTTCCTCGTTTCCGGCCTAACTGCTTGGACGCGCATATCCAACAGCGCGCTTACCCTATCCTTCTGCGTCCCCCCATCGCTCAAACGATGTATAGGTGGTACAGGAATATCAACCTGTTGTCCATCGCCTACGCTTTTCAGCCTCGGCTTAGGTCCCGACTAACCCTGAGCGGACGAGCCTTCCTCAGGAAACCTTAGGCATTCGGTGGAAGGGATTCTCACCCTTCTTTCGCTACTCATACCGGCATTCTCACTTCTAAGCGCTCCACCAGTCCTTCCGGTCTAGCTTCAACGCCCTTAGAACGCTCTCCTACCACGGATACCATACGGTATCCATCCACAGCTTCGGTGTTACGTTTAGCCCCGGTACATTTTCGGCGCAGAGTCACTCGACCAGTGAGCTATTACGCACTCTTTAAATGATGGCTGCTTCTGAGCCAACATCCTGGTTGTCTAAGCAACTCCACATCCTTTTCCACTTAACGTAAACTTGGGGACCTTAGCTGGTGGTCTGGGCTGTTTCCCTCTTGACTACGGATCTTATCACTCGCAGTCTGACTCCCGAGAATAAGTATTTGGCATTCGGAGTTTGACTGAATTCGGTAACCCGTTGGGGGCCCCTAGTCCAATCAGTGCTCTACCTCCAATACTCTCATCTCGAGGCTAGCCCTAAAGCTATTTCGGAGAGAACCAGCTATCTCCAGGTTCGATTGGAATTTCTCCGCTACCCACACCTCATCCCCGCACTTTTCAACGTACGTGGGTTCGGGCCTCCATTCAGTGTTACCTGAACTTCACCCTGGACATGGGTAGATCACCTGGTTTCGGGTCTACGACCTCATACTCATGCGCCCTATTCAGACTCGCTTTCGCTGCGGCTCCGTCTTATCAACTTAACCTTGCATGAAATCGTAACTCGCCGGTTCATTCTACAAAAGGCACGCTATCACCCATTAACGGGCTCTAACTACTTGTAGGCACACGGTTTCAGGATCTATTTCACTCCCCTTCCGGGGTGCTTTTCACCTTTCCCTCACGGTACTGGTTCACTATCGGTCACTAGGTAGTATTTAGCCTTGGGAGATGGTCCTCCCTGCTTCCGACGGGATTTCTCGTGTCCCGCCGTACTCAGGATCCACTCAGGAGGGAACGAAGTTTCAGCTACAGGGTTTTTACCTTCTTTGACGGATCTTTCCAGATCACTTCACTTACCCCGTTCCTTTGTAACTCCATGTTGAGTGTCCTACAACCCCAAGAGGCAAGCCTCTTGGTTTGGGCTATCTTCCGTTTCGCTCGCCGCTACTCAGGAAATCGCGTTTGCTTTCTCTTCCTCCGGGTACTTAGATGTTTCAGTTCCCCGGGTCTGCCTTCAGTACCCTATGTATTCAGGTAAAGATACTGTTCCATTACGAACAGTGGGTTTCCCCATTCGGAAATCTCCGGATCAAAGCTTACTTACAGCTCCCCGAAGCATATCGGTGTTAGTCCCGTCCTTCATCGGCTCCTAGTGCCAAGGCATCCACCGTGCGCCCTTTCTAACTTAACCGAAGTTAATAAAAAAAAGAACTTACTATTTCAATGATGTCTTGTTATTCGTTATCTAGTTTTCAAGGAACAAAGTGTAGAGAGATAATTCTCTCAAAACTAAACAAAGGCAGAAACGTCCATTTATTGAAGTATCTAGTACTTCATTTCATCCTTAGAAAGGAGGTGATCCAGCCGCACCTTCCGATACGGCTACCTTGTTACGACTTCACCCCAATCATCTGTCCCACCTTAGGCGGCTGGCTCCTTGCGGTTACCTCACCGACTTCGGGTGTTACAAACTCTCGTGGTGTGACGGGCGGTGTGTACAAGGCCCGGGAACGTATTCACCGTGGCATGCTGATCCACGATTACTAGCGATTCCGGCTTCATGTAGGCGAGTTGCAGCCTACAATCCGAACTGAGAATGGCTTTATGAGATTCGCTTACCCTCGCGGGTTTGCAGCTCTTTGTACCATCCATTGTAGCACGTGTGTAGCCCAGGTCATAAGGGGCATGATGATTTGACGTCATCCCCACCTTCCTCCGGTTTGTCACCGGCAGTCACCTTAGAGTGCCCAACTGAATGCTGGCAACTAAGATCAAGGGTTGCGCTCGTTGCGGGACTTAACCCAACATCTCACGACACGAGCTGACGACAACCATGCACCACCTGTCACTTTTGTCCCCGAAGGGAAGTTCCTATCTCTAGGAAGGGCAAAAGGATGTCAAGACCTGGTAAGGTTCTTCGCGTTGCTTCGAATTAAACCACATGCTCCACCGCTTGTGCGGGCCCCCGTCAATTCCTTTGAGTTTCAGCCTTGCGGCCGTACTCCCCAGGCGGAGTGCTTAATGCGTTAGCTGCAGCACTAAAGGGCGGAAACCCTCTAACACTTAGCACTCATCGTTTACGGCGTGGACTACCAGGGTATCTAATCCTGTTCGCTCCCCAC
>NZ_JBWXPJ010000004.1:0-14389 GCF_056679975.1 Peribacillus sp. BM1 | reverse complement strand
AAATCATCATAATAATGTCCTCCCTCACTATGGAAATCATAACAGCTGGAGTTGACTCCAGGTCAAGGCGTTTATAAACTTCTCGATTTAGATTCTTCTTAAACTATTCTGCCCGGTTAGTTGAAGGGGTATTTTCGAATGTATGATTTTAGATACTTTCGTACATTGAAAAGAGTACCTTAAGGCACTTAACATAATCATCCTTATTCTTTGAATTTAAAGTGGTTATTAAATTAAGAATGCTGATTACCAAGACATTATTTTGGTAAATTGGTTTCATTCTCTTAGTTCGTCCAGATAATAAAAAAAGAGAGAAGATTTAAATCCATATCTTTTTTTATTTATTCAATTTACGTTTGTCTTTTGAAAGATACAATATCAAATTTAAGTTATCAGTGGATTGCAAACATTTAAGATTTAGTATAAATTATAGTTAATGTTTATTTTTACCAATTACTAAAAATAAAAAAACGAATTTCGTAGAGAGAGAAAGAAGACATTTACTCAATAGATTCAGGAGTGGATACCATGAGAAAAAGCATTTTATTATATGGAATACTAATTGTTTTAATGATCATCGCTGCCTCCACTATATATACGAAATATCCAAAAAATAATAATGTTGTTGAGGAAACTAACACAATCAAAGACGATAGTGAGACAATTCCCACAATAGATATTTCAAAAGAAAAGGATGAATACATATCTAATTTAGATATGATTGCCGTTGAATTAAAAGAAGAAGCCAAAAACAAATATTATTTTGATGATCAGAAGTTAAAAGAAGGCGAGATTATCTTGCTTACTGATGAATCTATGGGTTTAAGTTTTAAAAAAGGGGATTTAGTTTCAGTAGATTTTAATATAGATTCAGATGGTTCAAGCGATATTGTAGTTGGCTATTTTTATGAAGGTTTATTCACAAAAGTGCTATCTGATTCAGTACCTACTACGTTAGGTGTGAGCTTTAAAGCTCCAAAAGATGGGGATTATACTATTTGTATTTTTGGCTACAGCGATAATAATAGAACAATTACAAATGGTCTTTTATCAATAAGATAGATATGAAAGAAGGAATTTATCATGAAAAAACAGTTTAGAAAGTATTTATGTGCGTGTATAGGCGTTGTAGGGTTTTCAAATATGTCCAAGAATTTAATGTATGTATTCTTCAGCTATTCAAGTCTCATAACATCGACAAATAAAGATTGCTAGTGTCTCATATGACTTGTATCAAAAACCTTATCATTGTTAAATCATTCATTTTTAATGCTATAAACAGCTTAGCGTTGTAAATCCGCATTTTCGGGACTCGCCCCCTAATAACAAATAAAAAAGCATCCTGCAGAATGCTTTTTACAAAAAAGTATGTATCTTAGCTAAACAATCATTCACAATTTCTTCAGGAGCCTGTCCTTTTACTTGAAGATTACGGGCCTGCCAATCCAAATTTTTCACTTGATCAGTTAAAATGACACCTTGAAAAGCTAAACCATCAGGGAGCTTAACTTCATAACCCCATCCCCTGATGGTGTTCGTAATCGGACATACAGCTGCAAAACCCGTTATGTCATTAAATGATTTCGGTGATAATACGATCCCAGGACGATTACCTGCTTGCTCATGTCCTGCTTGTGGATTGAAGTTTACATAAACAAGATCGCCACGTTCTGGTGCTGACATTAGATTAATTCATTCCCCTCTATACCTAAATCAATTTCTTGATGACGATTTTCTGGTTTGCATTGTGTTAAGAGCTCATCCAATGAGTATTTCTTTTGTTGTTTTTTAGGAACTAATGTGATGATTCCTTCATTTGCTACAACTCTCATTTCCATTTCAGATCCTTGATGAATCTCAACTCGTTCTGCGATATCTTTAGGAATTCGTACTGCAAGACTATTTCCCCATTTTTGAACAGTCGTGGCCATTGTCATCATTTCCACCTCTTTTTCATTGTCCATTTCATTCCATTCCATTTTAACACACTCCGTCCCGTTCGTATATACACAGTATATACATAGTACTTACAAATGATGCACACAAATTTCATCTACTTCACGAATGTATGATTTCATATATTTTCGTACATTCAAATCCTTGATAACACTGGGTCCTTTTGATAAACTAACATTATCATACGTTGAATGTACGATATTGGAGGAAAATCATGAAAGAAAAGAACGTGCAGCCGTTACGAACGGCTAAAGAAATTGAGGATCTAAAATGGGCGCTACGGCGATATGGGTCCGAACGGGACTATTTTTTATTTGTTTTTGGCATTAACACGGGGTTACGGGTAAGCGATATGGTTCCGTTGACCGTTGGCGATGTACGAGGAAAAACGCATGTGGTGATTCGAGAGAAAAAAACGAATAAAACCAAGCGATTTATGTTGCCAGTGAAGCTTCGGGAGGAAATCGAGGATTATACGGCTCATATGGGCGACGGAGAGTATCTGTTTGCAAGTCGGAAGGGAAACGGACCCATTACACCCACCCAAGCTTATAGAGCGCTTGTGAAGGCCGGAGACGTGCTTGGAAGGGATGACATCGGCACGCATACCATGCGTAAAACATTTGGATATGCGTATTACCGGAGAACGAAAGATCTGGCATTCCTGCAGAATATCTTTAACCATTCCGCACCGTCGATCACCAAACGCTATATCGGGATTACGCAAGAGGAAATCGACGAAACGCTAAAGGATTTTTCTTTGTAAGATGCTGTGCTGCAAGTCAATGCGAACGTGAAGGCAACTGCTCTAGCAAGAATGGTTGGTCACAAACCTAATCATTTCAGAATTAGAAGAAGAACCATATCCATCTTGGGCGACGGAGTGGTTCTTCTTCTTTTTTAGTTATAGTTATTTATAAAATAAAACGTGCATACGTCTTGAAGTATACTGCTTAACACGTTCTGTACCAAGGGTTAAGAGATTTAAGTATTCAAGTTTTAAGCAAGGTGTATACTGCTTAAACCCAAGCGTGCCAACGCTTTAAGAGTGACGGTAGTCCACTCTTTATCCTGCACGTTGTTCACGTACCTCCCAAAAGGTCTTTTTTGGTTTGTAAGGTATAAATTTTTTGAATCTAACTCACTTTCATTTCGTTCCTGAATCCCTTCTTGTTTTGAGGTGAGATGGTGAATTGCGTTAGCAAGAGGGGCTAGCCCCTGTATGGCGTAAAAAAATCAAGCGAAAGATCCACACGTGGATCGGAAGCACTGGCGGTTTGGCAGGTACAATGGTCCGAGTAAGCTGAATTCTGAGAATCCTCGTTTTGAGTATGTTCGGCTTGGCGACATGTCCTCACCTGCCAAAATGCGGAATGCAAGGAGGAAAGGGTGGAGATTTTTTGAGTGGGTTGCTCAAAAAATACTACCCGAACCTTGCGTGGAGCATAGCCGTATGTTGGATATGTCCGATAAATTAAGTCTGGCGGAATAAAAGATTAAGTCAGCAAAGTCTTTTAAAACCCCTTAAGGGCCCTTTATAGCATTCGAAGTATTCTCTTTGTCCTCAAAAAAAGATAAAACGCCTTAGAATGCCTAATAAACAGCACGAATGGCAAATACTTAAAAGCATCCTTCAAAATCCCTGTTTTTTCGAATACCCTCCTTTCGGAACCCTTCGAAACCACCTTCGAAACTAAAAACACTACAAATAAATCAGCAAACAGCATCCTATAATTCTCACATCATTCGTATTTTTTACTCGTTCTACATCTTTTATCTCTAAACCACTATATCCATATTTCTTAATCTCTTACTCAAACTAATCTCTCCATTTATCATAAACCTACTTGCTACTTCATCCATCCTTGGCCGGCGACAACTTTAGAGTACCAGAAGACCTCGGCTATGTTTACGTAGTATAGGCGAGGTCTTCTGGTGTTTACGAAAAAGGAGGAGCCGGCCGAACCCGTATACAGACAGGGATCTACTGCAAAGTAAAACCGCAAATGAAACAGACATTGATATTTATCTTTGTTACGGTATGTTTTGCGGTTTTAAAAGAGGAATATTTTATCTAAATTAGTTTGTTTTAAGATATTAATTCCTGTTTCTTTCAGAGATTTCTTCTAAAGGAATAGCAAAGTAAGCCTTGTCCATTCGGTTTTTAAAAGTACCTGTGAAGAAGGCAGCCAATGTTGTTCTGATTTTCCCTTTTTTATAAGCTCTGATTGCTTGTTTGAAGGCATCTATGGCTGTATATGTAATGATTTCTGGTTCTACTATGTTTTTAATCGCTCTTGTATCAAGAAAAACACTTTTCCAAAGGTCTTCGATCGTAGCAGCATGATTAAAGAAAGGCTTAACAGCCTGGACAAATTCTTTTGGAACATAAGAAGCCGTAAAAGTAGAATCTAAATGTGTCTCTTTACGTTTATTTATCTTTTTAATATTGCTAGTTTCTAAAAGATTACTAGCTTCTCCTTCAGAATTACGCCCTTCATCCTTACTGTCACAAGGCTTACCGTGATTCTCGCAATACGTCAATTTTTCCTTTTTTAATACATCAATTGTGTTAAAAATATAGACATTATGGCCTTTTCCACCTTTAGATTTAGCCGTATTTTCGATCGATAGGATCCCTAAATCCTTCGCTTTTCTTAACATCCGTTCAAAGGTCGAACGACTTACGCCAAACCCTTTCAATTTTTCATTGATGGCTTTTAGTAGAGTTCCGATCTTGGCGTTGGCCACGCCTGCATATTTTGCGGAGAACCTAACCAGGCGTTTGAACGCGACTAATTCCCCTTTAGTGAAATCTTTTTTATGTTCGGCTAGGAACATTTCAATGGTGTTGTTAAATTCTTTTATACTGCTAAACTTGCTAAATTCCTTAAAATTTTCGATTCTGCCAGCTACTAACATCGTATTTCCTCCTTAGAGGACAATAAAAAAGACACTGCTCCCGATAAAGATTAAGGGAAACAGCGTCTTTTTAAATGTGTCTAAGAAAGAAACAACATTTTTTTCTTGAAACTAACAGTAAAATACACTAGAATGAATGTACTAATATTGTTAGTTTCAAGAACTTCGACAAGTGTTTTCCCTAGTACGAGTAGGGGGAACGGTTTAAGGGTATGGGGATACCACTTAGACACGTTGAGGTTCTTTTCTACGTCCATATTTGTTTGGTTAATTATCCAACAATTGCTACCAAAAAACAAGTAAATTTGATAGTTTATGAGTCTTTACGCTATAACGTAAAACTATATAAAAAGGAAGATCCTGTAGTCTTTGTCATATTTAATGCTTCAGTTTACATAAATCACCTTATTAAAAACTATATAAAACAAAGAGAAAATAGATTTAACCTTCACTAAATATCTACGTCATTTATGGGGGGCTTTTTTTGTGTCTAATGCTATATAAATTAAGACTAAAACATGTAATAATAAGACTTAATTAACAATAAAACACGCTTTAGACCAAGGATTTAATTATATATATAAATTATCTTATTTAAAGATATTTCACTCTAGTTTTAGACTCAATTGAATCTAAATCAGCAATATTATTCGCAGGAGGAATTAAAATGAGTGATATAAAGTGGTCATCCATAGGTCCGGTTGCCGAAAGGTTTGGCATTGAAGTTCCGAGATTGCGAACTTGGTGCGATAAAGGCTTAATTGAGTTTGATAAACGAACTACTGGTCGTTGGATTCCTCATACCGAGTTTCCAAAAATCGAGAAGATCATTGAAGTTTTCAATCGTGGAGGAAATGTCACGTTTGATGATGTGAAAGAAGAGCTAATTAAGGAAAACTTATATCATCAGTTGCAAACAGATAAGGAACAAGAGGAAAAGTCGAAGGAAATGACTGTGTTGCTCGAACAAGCCTTTGAACAAAGTGGTGCAAATGAAATGTTTATGCAAATAGGCGATGAGTTCCGTCGAATGAAACAGGAAATAAACCGTTTATCGCAATTAGTAGAAAAAGAAAATGAAACACGATTGCTTGAGGATAGCAAATTAAATAAGCTTCAAGAGGATAATGAAGCTTTAAAAGGGTTAGTTAAAGATTTAATTAGTTCAGACAAAGATTTAAAAGAAACGTTCAATGTGTATATACAGGAACAAAAACAAGAAGAAGCCCAAAAACGAGCTGAGTTAGAAGATAAATTACTGTTAATTGAGACTCAACTGAGCAGTCAAAAGAAAGAGAAAAAAGGATTTCTATCAAAGATTTTTGGATGAAGTAAAATGAATGTATGATTATAGTTATTTTCGTACATTCATTACAGTATGGACTCCCATATGCTTTGCATGATGAATGAAAAGCTGAAACCCCCACTCCATTAATGGAGTGGGGGTTTTTATTAGTTTCACCTACTAGATCAAAATCAAAAAACGCAAACTTGATATTCTTTTACTTTTCTAAGGGAATTTTAAGGTTCCTCTTCTTTTTCTTTAAACTCGAGAGGTTATGATAACAATACAAACAACACGAGGAGGTTATCAAGCATGAACTTGATGACATTGCTTTTAACAGGTGCTTTAATCGCAGGTGGTCTAGGGGCTCATGCAATGCTTGATAACCAACCAATAACGAAATCAACCATTGCACCCTCACAATCTATTAATGAATTACAAGCAAAGACCATTGCCTTAGACACATCAAAAGGCGGTCTAGTAACGAACACTCAAACCATTGAAAATTACGGGATTAAAAAATACGAAATTTCTATTGTAAATCAAGATACAGAATATGTTGTGGATATTGATGCATCAACAGGTGATATTTTGAAAGTTGATCAAAACACGAAAGATTGATAGAGCCATGGTACGAACGATTTAAAATCATTTAAAGAAAAGTCCAATAAATAACCGTAGGAGGTTTTATCATGATTCAAGATTTTAAAGTAAAACTATTGTTTGAAGGTCAAGTTCATGAACGTCATCAGTTTTCGTTAACCTTTGAAGGCGATAATTATCAAGGGATTTTCCACGATGGAGAAATTCAGTGGTTTCATCCTCAACCTAAAAATAATCTTGGTGAAGATGACCTTCAAAACTTGGAATCTAAAGTGTATGACTTAATGACGAACTACGTATATCAAGATTTTAAAGTAAAACCATTGTTCGAAGATCAAGTTCATGAACGTCATCAATTTACACTAACCTTTGAAGGGGATAATTATCATGGTATTTTCCACGATGAAGAAATTCAATGGTTTCATCCTCAACCCCAAAATAACCTAGAAGAAGATGACCTTCAAGATTTGGAATCTAAAGTGTATAACTTGATGGCTAACCACGTATATCAAGGTTTTAAAGTAAAATCATTGTTCGAAAATCAAGTTCATGAATGTCATCAATAGACTAAATATATAAGAGGTGGGTATCTAAATGATGCCCACCCTTTTTTGTCCTCAAAACATCCAAATTTTCCCCCATATATGATTTTTGTTAATTGCGTACATTGAAAAGAGTACCTTAAGGCACTTAACATAATCATCTTTATAGGTACTGAAAAAGGATCTTCGGTTTGTTGGAAGATCCTTTTAGCTGTTTGTTCAATTAAAGCTCCCGATTGTTTAATTCCGGAAATCCTTTATTATTGTCATACGACTTACTTTGGCTCTAAAAGGAGTCTGTCCAGTCGATAATCCTCAACCAATTCAATATTCCTTTTATTCTTAATATAGTTCTTAATTTGCTGATTAATATTAGGAATCAGTAAAATTGAGTCCAATTTTTCTAGAGGAACCCATTTCACCGCCGATTGATAAGGATCTGGATATGGAGGTAATCGTGGTATTGAGTTATTCTTCAATGTACATTCAAAAATGAGGTGAAGTCCGTGTTTCTCATTAACGTTATAATCGCCAGATTGCTTATGCGGGGTAAACTCATAAATTAATGCTAACGGTCCAACATCAACTTGTGCGGTAGTTTCTTCTAACACTTCTCTTGCGACACCCTCTAATATCGTTTCACCCGGCTCCAGTCCTCCACCAGGTAAATTATAGTGTATCCCATTATCATCATACTCAACTAAAAGTACCGAATTATTTTCGATTATTAGACCTGTACATCGTATTCTTACGTGTGACAAGTCTTCACCTCATTTCCTTCTTTTTAAAATGTCAGCTTCTGACTCACCGTGCCTAATTAATAAGATTTGTATACTATCACAGCCCCTGCCTTTAATTGATAACAATTATTTCAAATTATGTAACTTTGTACAATTACTTATTCCGTTAAATGGACCTTTAATTGAACAAGGCCTTAAAGTATCACATGAATACTCTATACAAAACTAGTTAACATAAAGTAAATTATCGGCAAAAAAAGGATTGAGTACCTCTTAGATATCCAATCCTTTTTGTTTCTTTGGTCACTTTTCATATTTTTCTAGAAAGTCGGCTAATGCTAAATGAAACACATCAGACTTATTGATCCTCTCAGCTTCACAAAACTCATCTAAACGTTTACCAATGACACGATCAATAACAATAGTCTTTCTTGTTTTGTCACTTTGTGGCAACTGTTTGACGCGGTCATAAAGACTTGGCTCATTGGTTTGTATAGTTGGGGTAACCTCTTGCCATGATTTAAGCATTTCCTTAATCATATGGATTTCATCTTGGGTGAACTGCTCATGAACAATAGGTGAATGATTCGTGAATTCCTTATTACTCTTTGCGAACTTCTGATTACTTCGCGTGAAAGGTGTATGAACTTTAGGTGAACTCGATTTCACATAATCAAAAATACTTCTATCAAGGGGTTCTTCACCTTCTCCAATAAAAAACCAACCCTTTTGACCAGAGTTTCTAAATTCATATCCAGCCTCTTTTAATGCATGTCTAAATGGTTTTTCACTTATGCCAGGTATTTGTTTAGCCACATCGCCTGTCTTTACTCCTTCTTGTGATAATACTTCTAAAATGCTTCGTATGGATGCTTTTTGATCTACACTCATAGGTTGTTCACCCTCATTTCACTCAAACTCATATATGTATTATTCCATGTGAAATACGTATGACCTTCAAGTAATTTCACATAATCAAGCTTATAGGCATTGAAAAAGGATCTTCAGCAGAAGATCCTTTTATGTTGCTTATTGAACAATCGCCCCTGTTAGCTGAAGAAGAATTTCACGTTACAACTCCCCTATTCAGTTGTATAAAATGCAGAGGAACAAGAGATGCTGCAACTTGAGGCATCTCCCTTGCAAACATCTCTTGTCCTTAGTTAATCAATCGTTGGTGAGATTATTCCTCAATCTTAAACCATGAACCTTTAGCTTGAATTACATTCCAAAGTTTTTCTGGAAGCTCAAGCTCGCTTACTTTTGAAGTCTTAATTGCTGTCTCAATTTCATCTTCTTTTCCATTCTGAACCTTTTCTACCCAGTCTGGATTCATGATTAACGTATGACCAACCACTGCTAGGGATAGACCCTTATCTAATGCTGTTACAACGTCATCTGGCGTTACCATAGAACCCGCAGCCATTACAGGAACTCTGCCGTTTACATGTTCAACAATTAATTCAAGATATGTTTTTTCATCTTGACTATCGACTGGCTTTGAGGAAAGGGCATTAGCCAACGAAGCATGTACATAATCAACATTTTCTTCAATAAGACGATTAATTAATTCATAGGTATCCTTCATTCTCAAACCGTCTTCTCTATGTTCTTCTGGAGATAGTCTGTATCCTAAAAGGAATGGTTTGGTCGCATATTCTTTAATGACACTTTTAACTTCTTGAACGACTGCAAGTGGGAAACGTAAGCGATTTTCTAGAGAACCGCCCCATTTGTCCTCACGTCTATTGAAGAAGGGAGAAAAAAAGTTTTGATTTAAAAATTCATGTGCACCATGAATTTCCACACCATCAAAACCAGCTTGGATAGCTCTTCTTGTTGTTTCGCCAAAGGCATGAATCACTTCCAAAATTTCATTATGAGTAAGCTCTCTAGGTGTTACATGGGAGCTTCTTTTAGAGCTTACATTACTAGAACTAACAAGTTCACCATTTGGAATAAAATCAGGTAGTGCTTTGTTACCTGCATGGAAAATCTGAAGTAATGCAGGAGCTCCACCGCTTTTCGCAGCATCAGCTAATTTAGCTAGACTTGGAATAAATTTATCGTCATAACCAGCGAATTCATTAATAAAGCCTACTCCATTTGGTTGCACATGAGTACAACCTGTAATGACAAGACCTACTCCATTGGCTCTTTTTCTATAATACTGTAATTCCTCATTTGAAATTGTGTAATCATCGTTACTAGAATAAGTTGTCATTGGTGCCATAACGACTCTATTTTTAATGGTGATACCACTTTTAAATGTAAAGGTTTCAAATAAGTTGCTATATTTTGTGTTCATTTTTTAACCTCTTTCTAAATTCATATCCAGCCTCTTTTAATGCATTCCTAAATGGTTTTTCACTTATGCCAGGTATTTGTTTAGCCACATCGACTGTCTTTACTCCTTCTTATGCTAATACTTCTAAAATGCTTCGTATGGATGCTTTTTGATCTACACTCATAGATTGTTCACCCTCATTTCACTCAAACTCATATATGTATTATTCTATGTGAAATACGTATGACCTTCAGTAAGTTAACATAATCACCCTTATCGGTACTGAAAAAGGATCTTCGGTTGGAAGATCCTTTTAGCTGCTTGTTTAATTAAGCACCCGTTAGTTTAGATAAGAGATTAGTTTGGTTCGCTTGATGGGCATGCAGTGCTACCCCTAAAAGATCTAAAAAGTTCACTCCGAATCTATTGATCTTTTGTAACTATTTGTTAAAGACCGGTTCTTTTCTTTTCAGACTCATCGTAACGATCTCCCATCACATTGATCTTACGTATCTCTTTATCCAGATGATTTAATTCATCTTTTGAAAACGAGATACAGGCTGATGAGATGTTTTCTTTTAAGCGCTCTGGTCTTGTTGTTCCTGGAATAGGAACAATCCAGGGTTTTTGTGCCAATGTCCAGGCCAATGCGATTTGTGCCGGAGTTGCATTTTTTGTACTTGCTATCTCCTTAAGTAAATGAACAACCGTTTGATTTGCCTCAAGTGCTTCCGGCGTAAAGCGAGGCAAACTTGCGCGATTATCATTGTCACCAAAAGTCGCATTCTTGTTAAAGGTTCCAGTTAAAAATCCTCTACCCAACGGACTATATGGGACAAAACCAATCTCTAATTCCTCAAGGGTTGGGAAGACTTCTGCTTCAACTTTTCTCCACCATAAAGAGTATTCGCTTTCTACTGCAGCTAGTGGTTCAACTGAATGTGCTCTCCTAATAGTATCTGCACTTGCTTCGGAAAGTCCCCAATGTTTGATCTTTCCCTCTTTCTTAAGGGTTTGCATCGTCAACGCCACTTCTTCAATAGGTGTATGAGGATCGATACGATGAACGTAGTATAAATCTACGTATTCCGTTCTTAGCCGTCTTAACGAGCCTTCAATGGATTTACGAATTGATCCGGCGCTGCTATCAATTACTTGTTCGCCATCACCAATTCGAATACCACATTTCGTTGCAATTTTCACCTTATCTCTACGTCCTGATAATGCCTCTCCTACTAACTCCTCATTAGAATAGGGACCGTACACTTCAGCTGTATCAAATAGTGTCACGCCTTGATCTATCGCTAAGTGTACGAGAGAAATCATTTCATTTTTGTCTTTGGCTGGACCACGGTGGTAGTTTAAACCCATACATCCAAACCCAATTTCAGATACCTCTAACTTTTCTTTACCAAGTACTCTCTTTTCCATGCTACTCCTCCTTCATTTTCCAGAATAAATGTTGATGTTATCACTTGAGCCATCTTTGAAATATAGAGAGTGGAAAGGTTTCCAAACACGACTTATTCCATTTGATAATTCCTCGCTTTTCTCATATTGACAAAATCAGCAAGGAATGATAGTTTCAGCCTACAACTTAGAGTTAACTGTAAGTCAATGGTTTTATAAAAAAATTATAGGAGTGGAATTATGCTCTATACGATTAGTGAAGCCGCGGTGAAAACGCAATTAACCCCGTATACTTTACGGTACTATGACAAAGAAGGGCTGATCCCCTTTGTTGAACGTAGCGCGGGTGGTATACGTATGTTTAAGGAAAAGGATTTTGAGTGGATCAGGCTGATTGAATGTATGAAAGCTGCCGGTATGCCGATCAAAGAAATCAAGACATTTATAGATTGGTATATGTAGGGAGACTCAACTCTCCAACTGCGCCGTAATATGTTCCATGAGAGAAAAAAGATTGTTGAGGAACATATTGAATTGCTGAATAAAACACTGGATACACTTAATTACAAATGTTGGTTTTATGATACCGCAGTGGCTGCAGGGACAACATCTGTGCCGAAAAACATGAAACAAGAAGATATGCCCGATGAAATACGCGAGCTGAAAGACAAAATTGATCTGTGAATCCCTATAGAGATTATATTGGGTGTTTTTGCATATCTCCTAGCCTATAAAAGATTCATTTCAGCATTATCGGCACTATAAAAGGATCTTCGGCTGGAAGATCCTTTTAGCTGATTGTTCAATTAAAGAGCCCTTTTAGTTGAACAAGGTCCCAAAGTATCACATGAATACTCTATACAAATCTAGTTAACATAAGACCCTCTCGGAAGTTCCGAATGGTCCATTTTTATCGTTTATACATGATTTTATACAATGTTGATGAATCAACATTTTCGGCTTCTTCAGAAGCCTGGTAGCTGCATAAAAAAGGGGTGTTTTAGGCAATTTCTTCTTTCACTAAAGCCCTATGTTAGTTTAAGTGCAAATGTTCACAAACTTAACTTTACTTCTTAGCTAGGAAGTTGTTTTGTTGTAGGACTATACATGTGGTTTCTCAGTAAAATGGATACCAAACTCATTATTAAGAATAGTAATCCCCCTAATACGATATATTGAGTACCCATTCCTGATATAAATAAACCACCTACTGTTGTACCAATTGTTATCCCTAAGTTCCCGCATGATAAAAATAATCCATTAGCTAAATCAGGTGCTTCTGAAGCAGCAGAGGTAATCCAATATTGACTAACATTATTACCTATAGCAAATAACGTACCCAATAACAAAATTGTGATCATCATAGTTCCAGTAGATCTACCTGTTAGGAATAACAATATATAAACGATTGCTAATGCAATTGGAAATGATGTTACAGTTTTAATAGCACTTTTAGTAAGCAACTTCCCTCCCGCAAGATTTCCAATAAGACTTGCTAATCCTAGTAAAAGTAATGCCAAACTTAAAGTTCCACCCGTTATATTTGTAATGGTTACAAGATACTCCGCAATAAAACTATTAACACTTGAAGTCGCCGATCCAATAAATATGACGGTAATAATGGCTAACCAGGTTATCGGCTTTTTTAATACGCTTATTTGCGCACCATAAGAAAGTCTTTCTTTAACAGGTAATGATGGTACAAATATCAATGTAGCTATGAACGCCATTGCATTAACGATTGCAAAAGACAGCAACGCCACCTGTAAAGAAGTTACATTAGCGATATAATTAGTAACTGGTATACCAAGCACCATACCTGCCGTTACTCCTAACATTACTTTAGCAACTGACTTTGGAACTTCTTCCTTACTAACAGACGTAGCAGCTACTGTCAAAGCCAATGCACAATAAACCGGATGAAAAAAAGCCGGAATCACACGAGCAATTAGTAAAACAGTAAAGTTTGATGCAAATACTGCAACAATGTTACCTATAACGAAAATGCCAAGCACAAGTAGCATTACCTTCTTACGATTTATTCTCGAAAATAATAACGGTAGAATCGGACCAGAAATTGCAACAGCAAGTGCAAAGAGACTCACTAGCAGCCCTGCTTTGGATACACTAATTTGAAAGTGCTCAGCAATTAAAGGTAATATCCCGATTACTCCCATTTCAGTAGTTAGGATACCGAAAACTCCTATGGTCAATATAAATATAAGCAAATTATTCTGCCTGGTCATAAGTTGTATCCCCTCTCTTCATTAATTATCTGTTCCCATCAATTTTCTTTCATTCGGTACTACAGAATGTTCGTAATTCTCAATTTTTCCATTCAAAAGCTCCAAAGTTCTCTGTAATTTATCAATTCTTGCAACCAACTGATTTCGTTGCTCAATTAACAGTTCCTTTCTTATTAGCATTGTCTCATCGCCTTGATGAAGCATGTTTACGTACTCCAGCAGCAACTCTATAGACATACCTGCGTCACGCATAAATAAAATGACTTGGATCCATAGACAGTCTTGCTCTGTGTAATCCCTTATCCCACTTTTGTTACGGTTTATAGGGGGAAATAAACCTATTCGTTCATAATAACGTAAGGTATCAGGTGAGATGCCATATTTCTCGCTTACTTCTG
>NZ_JBWXPJ010000003.1:0-104063 GCF_056679975.1 Peribacillus sp. BM1 | reverse complement strand
GGCTGCATCTGCAAGTAACACTAACTTTTCATCTTCTACTTCGCAGTTCTCCGGTAATTTGAATGGAGTAAAGTTTCCATATGGAACACGCATATATTCAGCTTGTCCGCCAGCAAATCCACCGGTTGTTTCTGAATATCCAAAGAAACCGCCCATTTCACCATGAGGGTTTGAATTATCACATTGGCTGGTTAAATCATGGTTACAGTACCAGCAATGCCCGCAGCTTACATTAAAGGGAATAATTACCCGATCCCCTTTTTTCAATTTTGTTACTTCCGGTCCTACTTCTTCGACTACCCCCATCGGTTCATGGCCTATTACGTAATCAGTTGGCATATTGGGAATCATTTGATGAATCAAATGCAAATCGGATCCGCATATAGCAGAAGATGTTATTTTTACAATGATATCATCGCCATTTTTAATTTTTGGGTCTTTTACTTCTTTAACCTGGACATTTTTACTCCCCTGGTACGTGACAGCTTTCATTTTTCTCTAACCTCCCTTATTTATTAGGCGTTGCGAACATTCCAAGTCTATCCGTATCATTCGGGAATAAGTTCATCCGGGCAATCATTAAAGCATTGTCGGCAGATTTAAGATCCAACTCAACTTGCTTGCCAACATCGTTCGGATATAACCAGCCCTTGCTTATCATCAATTCAGATATCTCGGTGTGTAAATCAATAGATAGTTCCATTTGCCTGTATAATGCCTCTCTTAACTCCAGGCTCGATGTTTCAGTTAACGCAATGGCATATGTATGAATGCCCGTTTTAACTGAAAGAAGAAACTCCAATGCAATGCCCGAATCTGCCATTTCTGGCATATGTTCAGCCCCTTGGGGATCCAAATAATCCATTTCCATTTTTTTCACCTCATTCTATATAATTGGTTCTTGCCCCTTTATAAAATTCTTTAAGTTCATTTATCGCTGCAATTGACTGTTGAACATTTTTTTCCATCAGTGCTTTTAAATCATTATCGAAACAAAGGCCCTGCATAAGCTTTGATTTCAATAAGCATACAGTTTTCAGGTTTAATACCTCATGTGTTTCCATTGTTTCATGATAAGCCAAGCTTTTCTTCTCCATGACTTCACCTCCTGAAATTAAAATCCCTTTAATATGTGAATATTATTCAATTGAATATTACTGGTTATGGAATATTTTTGGTGGAATGTGAATCTCCTGTCTGAAGCAAGATAAGAGAAGTTTTTAAAGATTGGAGAGATACTCTTGACAAAATATTTAGGACTTCACGAAACACTGGAGACACTCGAGTTAATTGCATTTAAAACAGTATGTTTAACAAAAGCTGTAACTATGAGCAAATTACTTCCTGATGGAGATCTTAAAACGATTCTTTCTGGTGATTTAGAATCAGGAAGTCAAGGTCTGAAGCAACTTCAGACCTTTATTACAAACCGGGAGGAGACTCACAATGACTAATCTCCTGCAAAATATGGCTGGAATGGGAGGATTAACAGAACGGGCAATCGCCTCAGATTTTCTGATTTCATCTAAATCTGCCGTCAGAAATCTCGCATTTGCTATTACGGAAACAGCTACACCTGAACTGAAATCAGCTCTTCGCGAGCAATTAAGAAATGCAGTGGATGCACATGCCAAGATAACAGATTATATGACTGCCAATGGATATTATCACCCAAATGATTTAGATGACCAAATAAATGTGAGACTTCAGGATGCACATACCGCTTTAAACCTCAAAGAACAATAGGGGCAGTATCGTATGTTTTATTGAAGGTAAAAATCAGCTGCTATTAAACAGCTGATTTTTCCGAAACATTACCTATCCTTTTTCATCGGAACCCTCATAGCAATAAATTAATTTTGCGGCCACTGCACCAATAGTAAGTCCCGTAATATAGATGATGCTCGAACACTATGATATTTTCATGCTCTCCTCTTCCTCCAAGCTAAAAATATCCAGCCTTATTCGGTATATGTTTCCTCATTTTGCTTAAAATACATATAACATATTCACAAAGGAGAGCGTGCCATGAAAAGAAAAATCCGGCTTCCTGGAACGGAAGAAGTTCAAGACGAGCAATCTGCCAATTTTCTGTTAGTAGAGCTCGATAAGCTGAAAGAAATGTTTTCATATCCTTTGAACAGCGATTTTAAAATCAGGAAACTTTTCAGGCCTAATCAGCAACGGGTGTTTATTTGTTATTTGAATTCGATTGTAAATACTGAAGTGATAACACGTGATGTGATCTCTCCTCTGTTGAAAACCGAAGAAACATATTTACCGTCTGTTTTACCTAATTTCGAAATAAAAACCGCATCATTAATTGATGCAGTAACCTTTCTGAATAATGGATTCGCTTATATTTTTCAAGAAAAAGATCCTAATGGATATGTGATGAACGTGGCGAACTTTGAATCCCGATCAGTCGGAACCGCAGAAACAGAAATTGTCATTAAAGGACCGAAAGAAGCGTTTACAGAAAATGCTCAAAAAAATATTTCACTAATTCGAAAAAAAATAAGGAATGAGCAGCTAATCGTCGAGGATATACCGATGCAGGCGAATTCAGCTGATATCGTCAGCTTGCTTTATATTAAAAATGTGGCAAATGAAGATATCTTACAAAATATTCGAAATAAATTATCGGAAATTAAAGTAGAAAACGTTCAAAATGTTGAAATACTCGAACAGCTGATTGAAGACAAACCCTATTCTCTCTTTCCAACGATCATGTACACAGAAAGACCAGATTTAGCTTCTGCTCATTTAGAAGAGGGTCATTTTATTTTATTGACCCAAAGTTCATCAGCATGTTTGATACTGCCGATTACATTTTGGTCATTATTTCATACAGGCGAAGAACATTATTTACGGTTTTTCCCAGGGAATTTCACCAGACTGATTCGACTTATCAGCCTGCTTATTACACTATTTGCTTCTCCTTTTTATGTAGCTATTACTACTTTTCATCAGGAAATGCTTCCAATCGATTTATTACTAGCCATTAATGCTACCAGGGAGAAGGTTCCATTTCCTGTTTTTATTGAAATTTTTATTATGGAGCTTTCTTTTGAATTAATTCGTGAAGCCGGTCTTAGGATTCCTACCCAGTTAGGACCTACGATTGGAATTGTTGGAGGTTTGATTTTAGGACAAGCCGCAGTACAGGCAAATATCATAAGTCCGATTATCGTCATTATAGTTGCTCTCTCTGGATTAACTTCCTTTACAATTTCTGAGACTAGTTTAAATTACAGTGTCAGGATTTTTAGATATCCGTTTATTCTTATAGCTGCTATTTCCGGGATATATGGTGTGGCTCTTTTGTTTGCCGGATTAATTGTGTATCTTGTTTCGTTAAAATCATTCGGGGTTCCATTTTTCTCCCCGCTCACTCCACATTATCCAGCTGCTGGTGATACGTATTTTAGATCAATCATTAAAAAAGAAGGAATGCGATCAGGTAATTTGCTCCCAAAAAGCATGAAGAAAAAGTAGCAAGAGGATGATCACGTTGAATATCAAAACAGCAGGAAAAATAGGAAAAAGAGAACAATTTTCAATTTTACTCATTTGTATGGGCATTAAAATGACAGATACGATTCCTGCTCTCCTATATGCAGATACGAAAAGTGCATCTTGGATGGTTCCGCTTCTATCTGCGGCCTTCCTTCTCCCTTTCTTTTGGCTGACACTTAAAGTCGTAGAAAAGTATGAAAACAAAAATTTAATAGACGTTATGTATCTTGTGTATGGAAATTTTTTTGGCTTTTTGTTTGGATTTGGTTTTATCGCAATCTCTTTTATGATAACCATGGTCGACAGTAAAGATTATATTGATAGTATTGCATCGCTGTATTATCCGAATACCCCGCTTGTGTTTCTTATTTTACTTCCATTAGCCGGCTGCTTGTTTGCTAATCGCAGAGGACTTGAAGCAATCGGGTCTGCCATGTATTTTTTTCTCCCCTTTATTAAAGGAGCGTTCCTTCTTTTAGCTGTATTAATGTTATGGGAAGTCGAGTGGAAAAGAATGTTTCCGTTATTTGGCGGAGGTATTCCAGTGATCTTAAAAGAGAGCTTTTTGAAGTCTTCTATCTTCGGGGATGTTTTCGTCCTATTACTTATTTACCCTAAATTACATGATAAAAAATCTTTTAAGAAAATCAGCTCTTTTGCAATCGTCATTGCAGCATTGGAAATTAGTGTTTTTATTTTATTATATACGTTTGTATTTGAATATCCATTCATTCAGAGAATGACTTACCATTTTCATGAAGCAGCCAAACTCGTTGAATTAGGAGAGTTCGCTACTCATATCGAAACGTTCTTCTTGTTTTTTTGGCTGCTTGGGGCTACTTTTCGCTTTTCATTTTATCTGTATGCTATGTCTGTTGGATTTGGTTCACTTTTTAAAATAACAGATTCGAAGCCTTTAACAGTGCCTATTACAGTACTTGTTTTCCTTGCTCATCTGGTTTTAGCCAACCCCAGCATCAATACATTTTATCTACGCGAAAGGATATTCTCGATTACTTCATTTATTCTAGCCGGAATGGCTGTGCTTATTTGGTTGGTACATAAAAGTAGAGGAATGAATTCATCATGAAAAAAAATCTATTGATTCTTTTTGTGTTTTTACCGATGCTGACTAGCTGCGGAGATATGAAACAAATGGAGGAACTAGGATACGTTATTGCAATTGGACTTGATAAAGGGGATGACGGAAATATTAGGGTCACGTTTCAAATTGCAAATCCAGAAGTAGGCACCTCACTTGCTGGCGGCTCACAGGCCCCCGAAGATCCTTCTGAAATTATTTCAATAGACACAAATGATTTTATTACAGCCAGAAATACAGCAAATCTCATTTCAACGAGAAAGTTAAACTTTTATCAAACGATTGTACTGATTGCATCAGAAGATTTGGCAAGTACAGACGATTTCCTTCACATTTTATATGCATCGATTCGCGAACGAGAACTTCGGAAAGAAACCACCCTGCTTATTTCTAAAGAAAAAGCAGAAACATTTATTCGGAAAACACACTCGCCGCTTGAATCACGACCGCATAAATACTATCAATTAATGATTGATAATGCCCAGAATACCGGTCTTGTTCCCAAATCAGATTTATTACGTTATTTTCAGGTAACAGAGACTGATGCTGACCTGCTTTTAGCCATGTATGCTACCACTGATCAAAATAAGATAGAAAAGGCGAACGAAGATGCTTTGTTAGCAGGACAAATCCCAGCAAAATCCAAGTCTGCTGCCCAATACTTAGGTTCTGCTATTTTTAAACAGGGGAAAATGATTGGAAAGTTAAACGGGGAGGAAACGAGGCAATCATTAATTCTTGATGAAACATCTCATTTTAATGATATGCTGGTTTCACACTCTGACCCATTAGATGAGAATTATCGAATATCATTAAAAGTTACGTTGGAAGAAAAACCTGATGTGAGAATGGACCTATCCTTAAAGAATCCGAAAATCAAGGTTACGGTACCTTTTAATATTGAAATTCTCGGCATACCGAGTTTAAAGAACTATTCAACAAACCTGAAAAACCAAAAAATTTTAATTTCTTCCATTGAAAAAGTTATACAAAAAAAGTTGGAGAAACTTGTAGAAAAATGTAAGATTGAATTTAAAGGTGAGCCGTTTCGCTGGTCACTTGAAGCTCAAACCCACTTTCTAACGATGAAAGACTATGAAGATTTTGATTGGATGAAATCGTATCCTAATATGGATATTGATATCGAAGTGAATGCCCGAATTGTTGAATTCGGTCAGCAGGTTCAAAGCCCAAATTTGCGTGTCGTGGAGGACTAAGATGAGGTTATTAATATGGCTAATCACGATTGCAAGTGTAGTATATACGTACCGGTTTATGCTTCATAATTATCGAGAAAACGGAGGGAAATTGGGTGTAATCGGTCTGATATTTCTTATTTTCCTTTTGATAGCGGTTCAATTTTTCATCAAGATTATGTAGAGTTTTTCCCTTTTTCAAGCAGACCTAATAAGAGAGTGATAAATCTAGATCATCTTACTATACGGCAGTCCATCATTTGGACTTAGCAGTCTATGTTGAATTTCGACTGATGCTTGAGAAACCTGGTGACAATTGTAGATAAATATATAGATCTTTTTGCAGGAAAACAGGGTCGCCTTCCATAAATAGTTAAGAGCAATAAATAAGTGGAAAGGTGGTCGTTGTTTATGAGTACAGAACTGAACCTACAACAAATTGCCGAGAGTGTAACAAGATCTGTTTTAAATGCATCTGACAAAGACTTGGAAAGCTCTTTCTCGACGGGAATCCCACCCGCTATATGATACGACCTAGGCTCGGTCGCACAAGCAACCATCAGTTGAAAGTGAAACCTCATTTAAGTAACACTTTCAAGGCTTTTTCAATATCCGTCTTCATTTTGAGATAAATTATATAATGTTCCTGAAACTTTAAAATAACCACCAAAGTAATACCACAAAGTTTCGATGATACATTCGGGTCGAAACTTTTTTCACGAGTCTTTCCACCTTGATATTTTGTCAATTATGGTTAAATTAGGAATGTGTAAATATAAAGGTTGTAATTTACAATGGACATGCCCCTTTCCCAAAACCATTGTTTTTTATGCGGCGAGGAGCTGACAAAAAACACAGACGAACACATCTTTCCAAAATGGCTTCAGCACAAATTTAATCTTTGGAATCGCGAAAATGTGAAAATAGATAGAAAGCTTCTCATTAATCAATTACAGGCACCAGTTCGTGTAAGACACTGAAATAATAATTAATCGAAACATAGTATTGGATTTTATTTCAGATTAATTGTTCATACTAATTATAAAATACCTGTTACAAGAAGGAGATTATATGCCAAATCAAAAAAATAATCGTCATAATCCAGTCCCACATAAAAATCAAGTTAATCCATTAAATAAAGAAGATGATACATACAGCATACTTAAACAAGCAATGGAAGTGGATACAGATGTCAATGAAGACCCGAATCGGGAAAGATTATTGGATGAATCAGTCGATACTTTTTTAGAATCGAAAGAAGAACAGTAATATAAGAGAAGGAAGTGTCGTTGCTCCTTATCATATTTTTACTAGTTGTTGACTCAAGCACCAATTTATTTTTTTCCTAATGTATGATTTAAGATATTTAGGTATTATTTATCCTTCTAAACATTATTGTAGACTTATGTAAGCATGGTAAAGGGCAGCTGTTACACTGTCTTTTTTTAATGATTAATTTAATCAACCATTTTAATCATTTAAGCTGTTCACAATTTGAATCAAATCCTGCATGTAGAGTCCTAAGTCGATCCAATCTCCAAACGACAATTGTATCGCCTTTACGGATTTTTTCTATACTAGGTTAAATGTATAGAAAATGTTTATGGTAAAATTCATGTAAAGGAGTGAGGTACATGGTTATACATATTAAACCGTTTGATAAGATAGAAGAAATAGACGTTTTACAGTATTCAAAAGATAACCCTATAACAGATGAAGGGTATGAATTGCCTAGAGGGAGATATGTTTCAAAACCTCATAAATAATGAACTGACGCACTGGGAAAGCATTCTTCAAAATCGTCTCCTTTCTATAAACTCAAACTTTGCCTATACAATGTATTATTTCGAAAGAGGTATTCCAGATGAAGAATGGTTTATATCCCCGGGATTAAAAGGTGAATCCGTTCAATTTTTCCCTCACTTCACAGATGAACATTACAGTAACTTCTATAATTTTTGTTATTTCGTAGACAACTTTTTTCTTAAAGCATTTACGGTTTATGAAACAATAGGTCACTTATTATACAAGCAATTTGACCTACCGCTTGATGAAGATGACTGGAGAGACCAAATTAGTTTTAAAAGTGCAATTTTTAAGCTGAAAGATATAAATCCTCAACTCCATACAGATTTAAAAAAAATTAAAAACTCCCCTGAGTTTTCCAGGGGTATTAAAATGAGAAATGATATTGCTCATAATCACCCTCCCTACCAAGTTAGCTCTGGGGTTACACTCACAGAAAATATGGCTTCATATGGAGTTGGTAGCTATATACCTTCTAATGAAATTAGAAAAACAATGATAGGATTGCTCGTCAGTATTAAACAAACATTTGAAGTTTTAAATAAACATTTGACCTAACAGACATAGGGAAAATTGAATCTAATAATTTTAATCTCATCTTTTTAGCACTCAGAAGTTATTTTGCCATTTTTTTGTTTAACCCTTATTTCGTTAACCTGCCCTTATAGTTTAGGTAGAATCCTTAACAATCTCAATAAAGTTGCAGGTAGTGATACACAATCAAATTATCTCTAAATTATGTCTTATGTTGTCTAATAAAACTTGTACCAATCTAATCGTTGTATAGATTCACATTCCTGACGATACCCCAATAAAATATATTTAGAGCTCGTTTTAAAGATAGTAATAAATTATTCCTCTTTAAAGTAGCCTTTGCTGTCATATGCAAAGGCTATATTTTTTGACGAGTTTCTTCTATTATATATGATTTATTTCAATGGTCCCTCGTACTCCTTGACTAACTTATAGAAAGTCGTCTTTTTTATTCCTATTTCCTGCATAGCTTTTACAGCCGTCATTTCTCCTGATTTCCATTGATCATATACTTGTTTAAATTCTTCCGTAACGGTTGCTTTTGGCCGACCAAATACTGTGCCATTTTGTAATGCCAAGTCAATTCCCTCACGCTGTCGTTTTCGAATTCGATCCCTTTCTTCTTCCGCCATCCAAGAAAGAATCTGCAAAACGAGATCGGCAATGAAAGATCCTAAGCTATCCTTAAATTGAGTCGTATCAAGCAATGGCATATCCACCACCACAATATCAGCCTGGATGTTCTTCGTGATGTCATTCCACTCCTGTAAAATCTCTTCTTTGTTCCGCCCAAAGCGATCCAAGGAATGGATATATAGCACATCTCCTTTTCTCAACATCCGTTTAAGCAACTGATATTGAGTTCGATTAAAGTCTTTTCCACTTTGTTTGTCCATGAAAATATCTCGTTCGCCTATTTCCTTTTCTTTCATAGCCTCAAGTTGCCGTCCCTCATTTTGATCCTTGCTGCTAACTCGTATGTATCCAAACTTTCGAACGTCCATTTAAATCTCCTTTATTTTGATGCTTTTTCTATTATTCTATCAAGAAACGTTCGCAAAAGTATATACAATTCAATGAACGTTCGTAAATTAATTTCAAAGTTTTACAAACGCTAATATTGGCCGTTTTTAAACAAAAAATACGCGTTCATAAAAGTGTACTTTTATGAACGGGTGAATGATATCTATATTGAACAATTCTAACCGAACAATCTCACACCTGTATTTCTTGCTCTGTAATCTGTTGTAACAGAGCTTGAATAAGTCTTTCATTATATTTTCCCAGTAAAAATCAGCTTAATACAGTTTTACCTGAAGAACCAAATTCACGTATTTTTCCGATAACGGTTTCTTTTATTGCTTCACGACCAGGACCTATAAATTTACGTGGATCGTATACGCTAGCGTTAGCATCTATATTTAATATTTCACGAACTACTTTAGTAAAGGCCATTTGGTTTTCAGTATTTACATTAATTTTTGCTGTTCCTAATGAAATCGATTTTTTGATTTGTTCTGTCGGAATACCTGTACCACCATGTAAGACTAGAGGTAAATTAATATCTTCACAAATTTCTTTCATTTGTTCAAAACCTAAGTTTGGCTCCCCTTTGTAAGGACCATGAACGGAACCTAATGCTGGAGCAAGACAATCAATACCTGTACGTTTAACTAGCTCCTTGCATTCCTTTGGATCTGCATAAATAACACATTCGGCAATTACATCGTCCTCTTGTCCGCCGACAATTCCTAATTCAGCTTCTACCGATACCCCATGCTCAATCGCATATTCAACTACTTGCTTCGTTATTTTAACATTTTCTTCAAATGGTAAATGAGATGCGTCAATCATCACTGAAGTAAAGCCAGCATCAATAGCCGCTTTACATTTTTCTAAGCTAGAACCGTGGTCTAAATGAATCACTACTGGAACTGTGATATTCATTTCTTCAATAAGAGCTTTTACCATTGCGGTAACAACGAGAAAGCCTCCCATATAACGAACTGCTCCTTCAGAAACCCCTAGAATTACTGGAGATTTTTCTTCTTCAGCAGCGTGTAAAATAGCTTGGGTCCACTCTAGGTTATTTATATTAAACTGACCAACTGCATACCCTTCCTTTAATGCATTATTTAACATCTCTTTCATTGAAACTAATGCCATTGTATATCCCCCTTCAAAATAGATAAATGCTTAATAACGGAACTTTTTTAAAATCGGTTACAACATTTAACAGTCGGATTAGATTGATAGACTTCTCGCTAAATGATAGTCGGACATATCTAAAGTATGTTTATCTTCTTCCGCTTTCGCAAAAGGAACATGAACTAGTTGGCTATTCTTCCAGCCAACCATTACACCTTTTTCACCTTCTATTAACAAATCAATTGCTTTTGCCCCCATCCTACTGCCCATCATTCGGTCATAAGCAGTTGGTGATCCTCCCCGCTGCAAATGTCCAAGTACGACAACTCTTATGTCAAGATCTAATTCTTCTTCTATCTTGGCTTTAAGATATCCACCATTGAAAACACCTTCAGTTACTACGATGATACTGTGCATTTTCCCACGTTTTTGTCCTTGCTGAATACGGTTGACGATATCGTCAATATGATGGGGTACTTCTGGGACGATGATGGATTCTGCGCCCGTACACAATCCGGTCCATAAGGAAATACCTCCAGCCTCCCGCCCCATCACCTCAACGATACAAGTACGTTCATGAGAAAAAGCAGTATCTCGAATTTTATCAATGGCTTCTACAGCAGTGTTAACGGCTGTGTCAAATCCAATTGAATAATCGGTTCCTGCAATATCGTTGTCTATTGTTCCAGGGATACCAATGGTGGGAATTCCTTGAGCCGTTAATTTGCTTGCACCTTTGAAGGAACCATCTCCACCAATGACAATCAATCCATCCATATCAGCAGCATTCAGTACCTCTAACGCCTGTTGTTGTCCCTCAACTGTTTTAAAAGATTCACTACGTGTGCTTCTTAAGATAGTTCCGCCGCGGTGAATGATATCACCTACGCTACCAAGGTCCATTTGATATAAATCTTTATTCATTAAGCCCTCGTACCCATATCTTACTCCATAAACCTCTATCCCTTTAAAAATCCCTCGTCTTACTACTGCGCGTATCGCAGCATTCATTCCTGGTGCATCTCCTCCACTAGTTAATACGGCAATTTTTTTCATATTCATTTGCTCCTATTCTTTTCATTCCCTAATTCATTTCGCTAATTTACTCGTGTAATCAGAACATTCAGCAGTTTTTTAGAAATGAGATTGAATTAATTTTAAAAAATAAACCATTATTATTCAGAGGATTCCAAATTGAAAAAGAGTACCTCTCCAAAAACTCAAATAGATAAGTATTGAAACAATCTAATGAGATTGAAGAAGGACTCTCTATTACAAAGGGAACTTATTTGATCTTCATTTATAAAATCATACATACCATCTAAATCTTTAGATATGATTATTTCATTCCACTTTAAATCCAGCGGCCTTCCACGATTCTGTTCCTCCATCAATATAGGAAACATCCGTAAATCCCATTTGTTTGAGACAATAAGCCCCAAGTGCTGCCTGCCCACCGGCGCCGCAAGTAACTATGACAGATCTGTTTCTATCACTCAGCTGTGATTCCCGCAAATGTTCCGGTAGCTCAAGATCCGCACGAATAGGCAGCATCCCAAGTGAAATATTCATACTGCTTGGAATTAATCCACAAGCACCAGCATCAGATGCATCCTGCACATCAATAACTAATGTCTTCTTATTTTTTTCTATGTTCTCTTTTGCTCCAACCGAACTAATACCAGGTACATTTTCGCGAGCTTCTGCTACCATTTCCATAAATGTTTTTGCCATCTTTTAAACCTCCTCTTAAACTCTTACGTACCTATTTCAAATTAAGAATCAATCATTACTAGCAATAATCTCTTTTTCAGTATTTACACTTTCTTCCCTATTTGCTTTAAGATATACGCTGAGAAAAGCGCCTACAATGTACAGACAAGCAAATGTCCACATAATGGCTTGTACATTTTCACCGCCTATTAAACCTACAATGCTTGGTCCAATAAAAGTACTAAGACCTGCTCCTAAGTTTAATATTGCCATAGCAGCTCCTGTATTTTTAGATTCAAGCCCTGGTACTAATGCTCCTAGTGGGCAAAATGCCGCCAATGTAACTCCATAAAGCATTGATACCATTATCGCGACCCAAAATACTTCTCCAAACGCCAATGGAAGGTAATAAAAGAGAAGTGTTGTAATAGCACTCCCAACACACCCAAACCAAGTGATAACGAATCTTCTGCCAAATCTGTCTCCAAGATATCCCCAAATTACACAACAAAACATATTAACAGCCGACATACTTCCCCAAATGATCAACCATTGAGAGATTGTAAAACCAATTACACTAGTAAAATAAAGGGGTAAAACAACAACGAAACCATATTGTGCAGTTGTGTTAATTGTACGAAGTAGTCCAACTACCCCAATCTTAGGGTTTTCATAAACAATCGTAATTGCTTTAAGAAAACTCTTAAGCTTTCCTTTTTCTGAATTGATGCTCTCTTGGCGGTTTTGTTTAAATCCACCTTTCACCATCAAGACACCTAAAATACCACCAAGAATAATAAAGACTAAAGCAGACCATAAAGTACCCATATATCCTAATTTTGGAATTGTAAAACTAGGATAATATGCACCTATAAAACCTAATCCACCAGCATATGCGAACCAAAACCATCCCATTATCGTTCCAAGTCTCTTATTTGGAACAACTTTAGCGATCCATACGTAGAAAGAGAAAGCAAATAACGGGTATCCAAAACCGCGGAAACCATACATTAACAGGATCATCCCATAATTTTTTGCTTCTAATCCAAAAGTTAGCAGTCCGATATGAAATACTACCCAAATAAGTAAACCTGTTAGCATTACGCGACGTGGACCAAACATTTCAGACAACACGCCAGCAAGCCAAGAAGCGATTGTCAAAGTGATTCCGTATACACTAAAGACAAGAGCCGCTTCACCGACTGTAAAACCTAAATTAACTACTAAATACTTTGATAAAAAGGCTTGCTCAATGCCATCTCCTACCATAAAAAAAAATACAGCAATAATACCCCACGTTAACTTTTTATTTAAACCTTCGACTCCCTTATTATTCAGTGTCATTGAACTGTTGCTCATCAAGCTCTACCTCTTCCCCTTTTGTTTCATGATTAATTTTTTATTACTTCTTCTCCTCAGTCTTTCGATTCTTTTGCCATCCCCAAGTTTTGTAAGTTGTTCAATTTGGGATCGAGGTTTTGGTCTTGTGTACTTACCCAGGCATATCCATAGATCATATTTTGTTCTCTTTTAATATATATTTTTGATAGGTTCTATTGAAAGTCTATAAAGCTAATATGAAGGAGCCAAAATATTATCAATAGGGTGTACTTTATTGATAAAAATTAGACTGAACGGTATAAACCGATCAGTCCATTAATAATTTTCTTACTCCACCAAAGCTCCCGTTTGTTGAATAAACCTCTATTTTCCCTTACTTATCCCTACAAGAATTTTTGCTTGAGATTTGTCATTAGACAAAGCTTCAAAACCGGCTTCGACAATGTCTTGAAGTTCAACTCTATCTGTCACAATACCTTGAGGTTTCAACTGCCCATTTGCCATCATATCAATGGTCTGTTGAAAGGTAATTGGTTCATAGGCAAAAGTAGATGTAATTTTTACCCCTGAAGTTGTTAAAGACATTGGATTAAAAGAAATTGGTTTCGCAAAGATGGAAATTACTGTCAAAGTCCCTCTCGCCTTTGTCATTTGTACCGCTTGTTTAAACGTAGGTTCAATACCTGCTACTTCAAACGAAGCATCTACGCCATTCGGTTCAATTTTTTTCACTTCTTCCACAGGATCGACATTACCTGAGTTGATAATATGAGTGGCACCGACTTCCTTGGCTTTCTCCAGTCTGGCCTCAGAAAGATCCATCGCAATAATTTTTGAAGCACCTGCTGCCTTAGCGGCGACAATTGTTAACAATCCGATAGGCCCGGCTCCCACAATCGCAACCGTTTGTCCCATCCGGAAGTTTGCTTCTTTGATAGCTTGGACTCCTACTGCCATAGGTTCAACTAACGCACCATCCTCTAGAGTTAAAGCGTTAGGTAAGACATATACATGTTTCTGGTTCACAACAACAGTCTCTGCAAATCCACCATCTGTATGAAGACCTATAGCTGCATATCCATCATAGATATCTACAGAATCGTCTTTTACACCGTAGGTCACCCCAGGATTCACCGTAACGCGATCACCTTTCTTATACTTGGTGACGCTCTCACCAACCTCCTCAACAATTCCTGCGAACTCATGTCCCATTGTTAAAGGTGCCTGGTTCCCCGTGAGTGGGTCTTTATTATCTACAGGAATTTGGATAGGGCCATGACTATATTCGTGTAAATCACTGCCACAGATCCCTGCCCAAGCGACATTAATTTTTACGTCATTTTGTCCTAAATGGGTAACATCACGATCCTCCACACGAATATCCTTTTTGCCATACCATACAGCTGCTTTCATGTTAATCCCTTCTTTTCTATGAATATTGGGACAGGCACCACGTCCCCCTGCCCCATTAAATATGCAAATTAATTATCCCACTATAAACTTTCTACGTGCTTCACTACGTTTTCTACTGTAAATCCGTATTTCTTAAATAAATCTTCGGCTTTGCCTGATGCACCAAAGGTATTGATTCCGAGTATTTTTCCTTGATCGCCTACATAGCTTCTCCAGCCGAATGGGGATGCCATTTCCACCGCAAGCCTTTTCTTCACATTTGGCGGGAGAACGGAATCTTTGTATGCCTGATCTTGTTCTTCAAAACGATCCCAAGATGGCATGCTGACAACGCGCACATCGATGTTTTTCTCTTTTAATTCTTTTTGTGCTTTTACAGCTAATTGAACCTCTGATCCTGTCGCAAGGATAAGTGCATCCGGTATTTCTTTTTCAGAATCACTGATGACGTATGCACCTTTTTTCACACCCTCATATGCATGTTCTTTTGTACCTTCGAAGGTTGGTAAGCTTTGACGACTTAAAACTAATGCAGTTGGTTTGTCTTTCGATTCAACAGCTAGTCTCCATGCTGCCTGTGTTTCATTTCCATCTGCTGGACGAATTAGCGATAATCCTGGCATAGCACGGAAAGATATTAAATGTTCAATAGGTTCATGAGTAGCGCCGTCTTCACCTAATGCGATGGAATCATGAGTCCATACATACGTCACCGGTTGTTTCATCAATGCAGACAAACGTACAGCTGAGCGCATGTAATCACTGAATATGAAAAACGTTCCTCCGTATCCTTTGATACCACCGTGCAGTGCCATTCCATTTAATGCTGCTGCCATTGCAAATTCACGAACACCGAATAAAATGTTTTTGCCCGCATAATTTTCTTTAGAAAATTGATCAGCATCTTCAATAATTGTTTTATTAGATTCTGCGATGTCTGCACTTCCACCAATAAAACCTGGAACTACTTTAGCTATTGCATTTAATACTTCACCGGATGCTGCACGTGTTGCAGGTGCATCCTTTCCTGGTTCATAAACCGGAAGATTCTTATCCCAGTTTTCTGGTAGTTCATTGTTGATTGCTAACTGAAATGCATGCCATTCCTCTGGATATGCTTCTTTATATTTCTCAACTAATGTATCCCACTCCGCTTCTGCTTGGGTACCTTTTTTCACTACTTTTTCATTAAAATCACGATAAACTTCATCCGGAACATGAAATGGTTCATGTGACCAATCGTAATTTTCTTTTGCTAATTTTGCTTCTTCCTTACCAAGTGGGGCTCCATGGGAAGCGGGAGAACCGGATTTATTTGGTGAACCATAGCCAATAACTGTTTTTACTTCAATTAATGTTGGCTGCTCTGTGTTTGCTTTTGCTTGCTCAATCGCCGTGCTTAAATCAGCAATATTATTTCCATCCTCTACACGGATAACTTGCCAACCATGGGCATCGAAACGCTTTGTTACGTCTTCAGCGAACGATTTATCTATGTCTCCATCAAGGGAAATATCATTCGAGTCATAAAGAACAACTAATTTTCCTAAACCGAATTGTCCAGCAAGAGATGCTGTTTCATAAGAGATTCCCTCCATGAGATCTCCGTCACTAACTAGCGCAAATGTATAATGGTCCACAATCGGGAAGTTCCCTTTATTATATATTGCAGCTAAATGAGCTTCGGCCATTGCCATCCCGACAGCGGTTGCAATCCCTTGGCCAAGCGGACCTGATGTTGTTTCCACCCCATCCGTATCAAGGACTTCCGGATGTCCTGGTGTATTTGAACCCAACTGGCGGAAAGACTTTATATCCTCCATGCTGACATCATAACCAGATAAATGAAGTAAACTGTATAGCAGCATCGATCCATGGCCGGCAGATAATACAAAACGGTCACGGTTAAACCATTTGGAATGCTTCGGATTGTGGGTCATAAAGTCTGTCCACAATGTATATGCCATTGGAGCTGCACCCATTGGCATACCTGGATGACCTGAATTTGCATTTTCAATTGCATCGATTGAAAGTGTACGAATTGTGTTAATTGCTAGCTGTTCAACAGAAATAGTCGTTGTTGTCATTTATCTTCATTCCTTCCATAATTAATCTACTTAAATTATAGCTATCACTAGTAAGCGATTACAATATGCAGATACACCTCGAATTGTTCAATTAAAAACATTCTTCATTCAAATACGCCTCATATTGTTCAATTATGAACATTATTCGTATATTTTGTTGATTAATTAAAAAAACAGTGCAAATAAAAAAACCACAATGTATCATTGCGGTAAATAATTCGTATTTACTTTATATTTTTTACCATACTAATTCTCACTAGGACCATAATGTATCTTAAACTTCAAACTCGGATGGTCAAATAATAGAATTTGATTATGCTGTTCGGTCATATACTGTGGTGAATAAGAGTAATTACTTCTATCCCATTCAACTAATAAACCAAAGATCCCATAGCATTGATACACAGAAAAAAGCTTTTTCTCAATTTTCGGGTGCTCCATAAAGTACAATAGATCATTTATATGAACTTCACTAATGGTTTCGCAAAATATCCGTTGAAATTCGTAGAGATCTGTTGAATTTAATACTAAATGATAAAATTTCCTATTTTGATAAATATGATCGAATAAAGAGGTCTTATTTTTTTTAGTAATCTCCTCTTGTTTATAGTATGTTAATCCTTTATAAGGCAATTTATAAGCGTTACGGAGATCTTCTATAATTTTAGCCTGGACTTCTTTTATGAGATCTTCTTTATAATTATAGTATTTATAAAACGTTCCCCTATTAACGTCGGCTCGATTTACCAGATCGGTTATTGTGATACTTTTAAATTCCTTTTCATCCATTAATTCCAGTAAAGCATCTCTTAAAGCCTCTTTACTCTTTCTAGTTCTTCTGTCTACTGTCCTTTCAATCATATTCCTTCTATCCCTTCTGCACTTTCCCTTTTGGTTGCTTAATAGACATAAAACATTCAGAATGTTGTTGAATACGGAAAACCAATAATTCAGATATGTATACGATTTACTATTAATTATACTAATATTAAATTTTTTTTCAATTAAGCTGTTTTAATTGGTTAGTAACACTACAATAAGGGTATTTTTGCATATCCCCCCGAAAAGGTTTATTATGAAAATCCCTCCTGTTTTGTAAAAGTTCAGGAGGGATTTCTTTGTATTCAAATGAGTGATAGTCTACTGTTTAAAAAAGATTGATCATTTTTAGCGGTGCTTCTTAACCTAAAGCCCCCAATTATCTTAAGAAATAGCATTTAAATAAAGATTTAGTGAATCTTCTACTTCTTTTGTGATCAACTGAATGAAATCACGATAATCCTTTGTTGTATGAGATTTATCTAACGCTTCATAATAAGCTAATCGGTTTTCCACTTTAATAACAACTGCAGGAAAACCTGCTTTCATCAATTCTAAATTTAAAAGAAGTCGAGATGTACGCCCATTCCCATCAATGAACGGATGGATGCCAACGAATATTGCATGCAACATGGCTCCTCGCTCCACTGGATGTAACTTTTGCGCCTCTAAGTCATACCACTTAATCAACTGTTCCATTTGTTCCTTGATTAAATAAGGTGCTGGAGGTGTATGCTTTGCTCCAGCAATAAACACTTGTTGGTCACGATACACACCTGCGTAATCATCATCAATACCTTTTAAAACTAGTCGATGGAGATTTTTTATTTGCCATTCTGTTAGTGGCTCACCTTTTTGCACAATGTCTTCAACATACGCAATTGCATCTCGATGATTAATGACTTCTAAATGCTCTCGCATCGTTTTACCGCCGACAGTAATCCCTTCTAACACAACCTTTGTTTCGTTAATTGTTAATGTATTACCTTCAATAGCGTTGGTATTATATGTCCATTCAAGCAATAGCTTTTCACGTAAACTCTTTAACGTATATTTTGGAAATGGTCGTAGGTTATCTAAGTTCGCCTTTTTCCTATTTATTTGTTCAAACATTTAATTTCACCTCTATGCGTGACCTATTTTTCTTATCTCAATTTTACACTAATTGTTAAATAAAAACAGCTTGCATTATTTCATGATTAGCAAGCTGTTTATCAAACATTAATATATATAAATCGACTTTCGCAGTTGAGTTTTAATCCTAAGCCCTACCATTGGTGGTAACTCAATAAGAAAAACGCTGTCTATCAGAACCATTTACTTTTATTTACGCCCAGTTAATTGACCAACAAACTCAACATCATCAACTTTCCAACCTTGCTCATTCACATATATGAGCGATGTTTTGACGATAACTGTTTCAGTGGCAGCAACATTATTAAATTCCGTAGTAAGCTTAAATTCATTAAAAAATTCAGCTTCCGTCTTCGAGGATTGATATTCATAAGGCTTCAGGCCTACCATGGATGACTTGACCGATTCTTCCGAATCTGGAAGTTCTGTTCCTGAAGGATGGGTCGCCTTGTATCCTTGATTAGTCATAAACGGTTCAATTTTTTTGTATCGTTCAGCAGTGGTTTGATAGGAGAAAAAACTTTCAAGAAACTTACGATTTATCTTTAATCCATCCGTGTTCTGGATAGAGGATAGAGCTTTAACCTGATCTTCATAGTTGTCCTGGTTAGCTCTGACTTCCTGCAACTGTAATCGCAAGCTGAAAACGTACATAATAACCAAAGCAGCCATTACGAATCCGATCATTAATAAAAAGAAGTTTTTCTTTTGGATTGGCTCCATGCCATGCATCTCCATTTCTAAATCCGTCTAAAACCTAAGAAAGGATATAAGTTTTTCCATTCTTCAACGGACGAATAAGAAGTACCGCCACTGCTATTTGCATTGATAAATTGACCGTTCCCTACATACATACCCACGTGTGACGCCCCGGGCTTATATGTAGAGAAAAAAACGAAGTCACCTGGCTTTATTTCGTCTTCAGGAACCGGCTTGGTTTTATTGTACTGCGATTGAGCTGTGCCATACATATCAATGCCAATTTGTGCAAAGGCATATTCAAGAAGCCCACTGCAATCAAACCCTCCTGCTGCTGGCGTTCTGCCTCCCCATACATACGGTCGGCCAAGATACTCTTTCATGATGTTATGAACTTCTTCTACATTAAAGGATTGGGTACCATCACCTACGACAACCATGTTGCCGTTTCCGGAGTTGTAATAACGCATAACATTTTCTACATAGTTCACATCACCGTACCGGCTCCAGCCTTTTTTAGCAGCCATCATACTACTAAACTGGGTAGCTATTTCTTTGGAATAGCCTCCACGTTCTAAAGCGTACCCAATAAACCCATTTCCAAAGTTATAGCTTTGCAAGGATAGATTAATATCCCCTTTAGCTTGTTTTATCACTTCCGCAAAATATTTCACGCCAATTTGAATAGAGTATTCAGGGTCAGTAATCCCTCCGGGTGGAAGCCCGATTGATTCGGAAGACTGCATAACATCTAAGTGCCTTCCACCTGATTCTTGTTGAATAAGAGCCATAATAAGCTCGACGTATTCACCGATACCATTTTCCTCCGCATACTTCCGGATTAACGGCTCATATCGCAAAACTCCAGGTGACACTTGCGCTGTTCCTCCGGCTCCTTCACCAGACATTCTCGATTCAAACTGGTTCTCACCGCCCAAACTGATTGAAACAAACAAAGCAAAACCGAAAATAGAAGTGAGAAGAAGAAGGATACCTGCAATAATCCAAGTGATGGGGTTTTTGAGAATGGCAATGGTTCCAGCGACTTTTGCACCTTTCTTCAAAACTCCTTGCATAGGAACTCCTTTCTAAGAGCGATTCTGACACAATGAATAGCCGGTTGGTCGCGAAACTGCATCTAATGACGTCAAAGCGCTTCTCTCTAATATCATTTTCGCTCTTTTTCTGTTTCCTGACTTTTCTTCCTGCTCTCAGAACGTTTGACGGGTTCGGAAGGTGTTGCGTTTGCTTTTCTCGCATCGATTTTCTGTTGGACTTCCCACTGCGTTAGGTGTTTGACGGGTTCTCTTGAAGCTGCTGCTTCTTGTTGGCTTTCCATTCTGGCAGTTGGGTTACGATGCGGAGAAGGCTGATTTTCACGGCTAGTTGATCCCGAGGTCCGTTGGCTAGTATGCTTAGGCGCCTCTTGTTTTCTGATTTCTTGTCTATTTGAATTTGAAGGGTTCGAACTCGGCTTCCGAGCTTCTGAAACGGTACGTTCGGAACCTCGGGCAGCTGGTCCCGTAATTGTACCTTTACCTGTTGCCCCTTCTTCTTTTTCACTTTTATAATCCTTTAAACTCACAATGGCTGCTCCCGCATTTCGTGAAGCTGATCGATTGGCTGTTTCTGTCGCTAATTTCGATTCTTTTCCAGTTGCTTGTTTCCCTAGATTTCCACCTGTGCCTATTTGAGATGTATTTTCACCAACAGCTTTTCGGTACTCTGACCTTCCACTGTTTGCTACTGCAGGATTGGTAAAAGTCTTTCGGCCTGTACCTTCTTTTCCTGACTGAAATTCTTCTCGACGTTTTTTATTTTGGTGGCTTCTATAAGCTTTACCAACCATTCTTTTTGCTCCTTTGAATCCTTTTCCTCCAGCGTCACCCATCTTATCAATTGTATTGGTTGTAGCTCTCTCTACCACTTGCTGACCTTGAAGCATACCAGCAGAGGCAACCTCAAAGATTTCGGAACGGTATTTAAACAATCCCCAAATGGTAATGCAAATCAAGAAAACAACAAAGACATACCCTTCTACACCATTCGTTACTTTTACTGATTCGTATAGCAAGGTAACAAGACCGGTAATAACGGAAATCAACAGAACTAATCCCGCTTTCATAAGTAGTACACCCACAAGCTTCTTCCCGTGATTCAAGGCAGTCTCGCTATAAGATGGGATTAAAGAAAGGACTAGTGGAATGGCTGTGAAAATGACCAATGCCAGGAACCATAGCTGCAGCAAAAACTTAAAGATACCTAACAATAAGATTGGAATCGAAAGCGCTATGGTTGAAATGATCGTGATAATGAGGTACCCGAAACGTTCACCGCCAAAATCAGGTGACATTTGAATATTTTCAAGTTCTGACACTTCTTCCCTAACAATATTCCTTCTTTGTTCTTTACCTTCTTCAGTATGAGGTTTGATTTCTAAAAGTTTATCTACCCGGTTTGGATCCTCGCTTACTGCATCAGATTCTTTTGTAGAACCATAATTTAAAAGTAAATAGGGTCGCTTCACCATAAGATTAAACAGTTGATTTTCCAGTACCGCAATACCCTCTTTTGAATCGTAAGTAGCATTGCTGTCGAACTCATCAGAACTGATAAGCACATTTGCAGAGCTGGCAATCCCTTCAAACTCCGCCCCTCTATCATTCAACCATTTTATATTTCCTGCCGTATTAGAATAAAACCAAAACGTAAGCACCATGATCGCCAACGCACCAATGATTGCTTTTACCGCATGACCAACTTGTTGATTTACAAAGTAACGCCAGGCTGCTGAGCCTCCTACTAAAATGACAAACAAGGATAAGAAGGTGCCAGACATAATTTCGTAGATTCGTTCACTCATAATCCCAGCTTCATCAACAATACTGCTAATCAAGTCAAAAGACATCAGCTGGTTAACGGAATAGAGAGTAAAACTAGCAATCGTTTTATTGAATCCCCACATCCCTTGATTAATGGCATGTAACGCATTATCGCCAACCTCCGTGATACCGTCGCCAATATCAGCTGCCATCTGGTAATGATAGAGAGGATATTCCTTACTTTCCAAAGTCACACGGCCAACTGTTTCCTCCTTTTTTTGAACAGTTGTTGCGGCATCCTCGGCAAATGAAGCCGTTGGCAAAAGAAGAAACAACAGCACTAAACAAAAGCCTAGGCCTTGTTTAAGGGTTTGCATCCAATCCCTCCTTATTTGCAGTTAATGCACGCTTCTTGATCAAACTTCTCTGATATATCTCTACGGACGATATCCAAACTCTTGCTGGTATCAACTTTCCATTCCTCATCTTTTTTACGAAAAACAATACTATCCTCTACTGAATTTTCACCATTCGGGTTTTTAAAATCCACAAAAACATAATACTGTTCTAAATCTTCATCGAAATAGATTGCATAACGAATATCTTCATACTTTAATCCTGAATCAATTTTTTTATCATCCTTATCAACCTCATAGGAACCTTTCTCATAAAGAATTTCTTTTTGCTTTTCGTAATCATTATCAAACTTTGCTTTTTCCCACTCGTAAGCAAGATTCGCAATATCTTCAGAAGATACGCCTTGATTACACCCAGTTAAAAGTGCAATCAAAGCAATGAAAAAGATTAATAATTTTTTCACATGAACGCCTCCTCGGTCTCTGCTCTCCCACGATCACTTTCTTTTGTATTGAAGGCGCTAATCCACTCATCAAACAATACATCCGTCTGAATCTTGGCTGTTCGCCCGTACATATCCTCAACGATACATTGGCCTTCAGAAAGGTTTTTCAGCATATCTCGGTTAGCTTTGTTATCTTCCATCCCAAGAAACTCAATAATATTGCCAGCTTCTTCAGTTGTTTTCGCTTTAAAAGCAAACTTCGTGCCAATATTCTCTTTGATCTGTGGCTTGTTGTACTCATAAGTGGACTGTGTGACGATATAGACAGCTGATCGCAAGGAACGCCCAGTACGCAATAATTCATTGATCAATCGATCGCCAGCACCCGTATTCATAAGCATCCATGCTTCTTCAAAAATCGTCATCTTAACAACGGAATCGTCCCGTGCGAATTTCGTCGCAAACTTGGCCAGTGGTTGCATCAAAGCAACGGCAATGTGTTCGTCTCGTGTGGCTGCCTTTTCGCCTTCATCTGGAAGATTCAAATTTTGAATCTGTAAAATGTTCACTTGTTCACCAAGACTAATCCCGTCAACATCACCGTCTGAAAACATCAGTTTAGCAACCCCGTTCGTACCGATTTCATAAAGCAGATCACCCACATTTTTAACGTCCTGATCGTCAGATGCCTGCAAATAACGAACGACTTTCAATAGCCCAGGTTTCTCTCCTTGTTGAAGAATATGACGAACACCTTTATAAATGGCCGTTTTCACATTCCGCTCGTTCGATTGTAGCTCTGATAAGTATTCAAGAACGCCAACTGCCGCATCCTGCGCCTCTTCCCCTTCAAGGAAAGTAAGGGGATCAAGCTTTCCAGCATCCTTTTTCTCACTTGATAGAGTGATATAGTTGAAACTTTCAATTAACTCTTTAAAGAAGGGGGCTGTACGCTCCATTTCAGGCGTAAGGGCTTGTTTGAATTTCTTTTCGACTTCGTTCTTGGGATCCGTCATAAGGACTTTCGCTCCGAAAAAAACACCATTCAATAGAATATCCTTTAGTAGATAAGATTTCCCCATCCCTGTCGGTCCAGAGATTGTTACATGCGGGGAAGAATATTTAGAACCCTTTAAGCCCAAGTGGGCTAGGAACGGATGGTAAAAAACGAGAGATTGAGAACTTTCAATGCTTTCCCCATCATGCGATATATTTTTTCCGAGATAGAATCCCACAGTATTTCCGATTTTTCGTGTAAGAGAGAAAAGGGATTCAGCAAATGATTCAGGAGTAAGAATTTGTTCCCAGTCCTCGGCTACAATTTTGGCTGCTGGTAACGATTGATGGAACAAAAGGAGTTGGTCGGCAAGTGGCTGCACGATTTCAATTTGCTGGTCTTTAAAATCTGATTTGAGCCTTCTGGCTCGTTTTCGGACTTCTTCTTTTGTTTGACCATATACAACGAAATTGATGTGCGTTCTAAGAAGTGGTTTTCCTTGATTTTTAATTTCATTTTCCAGCTCATGCAGAAGCACACGCCCTGTATTAATTAAGCTATCGTCATCCTCATTCGCTTCAATCAATTGAGCATCTTGATCGCGAAATCGTTTTTTAATGGTATTGGTTTGGTTCTCATCGTCTTTTTTCTTCTTATAGATCGTTCGCATGTTGACCTCTACCGGAAAGTGATAGAACTGAAAAAAGTAAGCCCACTCTTTATGACTTAGATCTACTGGAAATTCCGAAACAGGTAGGAAAGCACACCACGATTCATCATCTAGTTGCTTAATATTGAGATACCCGGCTTTTCCTGGGTCGATTATACCTTCAGTAAGGCTGTAAACACTGCCGTCACCGTCAGGCTGCTCTTGACCTCTGACAAACTGATGACGGATGATATAACGCAATTCCTTTTCTTTCACCTTGAAAGCGCCTAGATAATTATTTAGGGTGGTATAAGCATCTTCCTCGGATTCCTCAAACATACTGGCTGTTAAATCATCAACCTCATGCCCTTCAAAACCAGCAAGCTTTTGCAAATAACGGTTCATACTTTTGAGAGAAGAAGAAAACGTGCTAAGTATATTTTCATCCAGCTCCCTTTTCTTTAACTTAATGCCTACAAAAAATTTGTATTCTACGACATTTTTCGCTTCTTCACGTAAGATTTCTTTTGCTCGATCCGCATAATATTTCCCTGTTTCGGCATATTTCCCTTCATACTGTTGTTGCAGACTATCCATACGCTTATCAATATCAACGGGTATTGGAACGATTTTATAGTCAATTTCTTCAAAGGCCGCAAATTGCCAAGCAAGCCTTTGAAGACGGTTAACCAGATGATTTTCAGCTTCCTGCTCATTCACGCCTACCGTATTTTCATGTAGGCGATAATAAGACCAAGCTTCCATGTCATGCGTGTAGATCACATTGCCTTTGTAAGATTGAATGGGAAATTGTATCATGGTACCACCACCTTATTGGAATCGCTCGTAAGATTGTGCTTTCTTCATCTGTGGCTGGTAAACAGGTTTATGGCTGCTATAACTAAAACGCTTATTATACATATATCGAAAGTACCCGATAAAAAAACGGTCAAGTCGTTTACCGTCCAGTTTACTTCTGCAGATCACTCCGGCAATCATCCACGGCAGCACGGCGTAAAAAGCCAGTTGTAAAGTCGTCGGTAATACCTGATTAATACTCCCTCTGAATAGAAAGAAAACACCGAAAAGAAATAAAGAAACAATGATCTGTCTGATCTCGATCCCTTTTGAAAAAACTAAAAATTTTTCATTTTTACCAATTTTCCAAATTTTTAAAGGATACTTGAAAAATTTTCGGTAGCTGTAGGCTGCTGACCTCATGAAAGTCCACCGCTTTTTACTTGGTTCCAAATAGCTGTGGCCATACTTTCAAACTCACCAGGATTCGCGACAATCACGTAACAAATGACCGCAAAAATAAAGCTAGAGAAAAACTGACCCCATCGTTGAGAAATAAAAGCTCGTACAATCATGACGACCATAACAATAAACAAGACGGCTGCGACTTGAGCTGAAACATAATCGGTAAGACCTGTAATATCTGGCATATACAATCATCCTCCTATCGTGTGTTTTAATTCTTGAACATAATATTTATTGTTCTGCTTGCTCACAAGCAGGGTAAACGGGTGTTTGGATTGAAGGCCCGTATTCGCCTCCTGTAAGAGAACAAGCGATTTCACCATGTATTGCCCTTCTTTTTCCCTGTCATATACCACAAAGTCTTCTAGTCCCTTATACTCGTACAGGTCTTTAAGAGATTCGGGTGTTTCCATAAGGTACGACATTTCCTCCATAGAATTAGTCGTATAAGAGGTGAAAAATTGTGTAGCGAACTGTTTAAGATCACTTTCAACCTTTGTGTTCTTATGTGTTTGATCGGTTTTATCTGTAATAGCTGTTAATCTTGTAGCGCTTGGAATAGCTTGATAATAAGGCTGCTCAATAACGTTGAAGGAATTTCCGTCTGTTCCAAGTCGAACCACAATCATTTGCTGTTTTTTACCCAGCGATTCTTCAGCCATAGGTACTTTTTCTTCTACCTCTTCCTTGCCTTCTGCGTTTTTCCCCTCTACTTGTTCTTTTTTCTCTACGATCTTGAATAGTTCATAATCTATACGATACACATAACTGGCTGCGGCTTCCGAAACGTCCTTCACATCATATAAGCTAGCACTCTTCAAAACTCGTTTCCCTTTAAATTCCGAAAGGTTTTCCAACTCTCCAACCTCTAACCCTTCAGCAAGAAAGCTTTGAAGTGCTTTCGCTCGTTCTTCTCGCTGTTTTTCGTCATTGGATACGTTGATGTAGGTGGCAATAAATGTACTGGCGTATTCCTCACCAGCTGGTGAATTGGCAAAACCAACTTCGTTCAGGCTGGCGATTTGCGTTGCTGCTTCATTCTGATATCCATTCACCTTCTCATTCAGGAAGCCCGTTCGAGACCACGATTGAAAAGTGAAAAAAATCACTCCGACAAGCACCGCCCAAAATACAAAGCTAAATACCAATCGACCATTAAATCTTGAGGACTTTAGTCGCCTTTCATCTTTTAAGACCTTCTTGCGCCCTCGATCCGCATTGTTCTTAAAACCCTGCTTCAGACTATCAAGAAGCTTCATTGGATTGAATCCCTCCTAATTCTAGTGCGTTCCGTACATACACTCGGCGGAAATAGGTATCGCCTGTATCTTCCTCTACCATTTTGCGATTGATGAAGATTTCACCGATTTGCAAGTTTTTAATTTCACTAGGATTCGCCTTAAATCGTTCCACATTACGGACAGTTCCCATGGTTGCTTCATAGCGAATATGAGGATATTTCTTTTCAATCTGCTGCGTAATTTCCCGATCGGAATACGTGCCAAATACTTGGGCAATTCGCTCGGCATCCTTGGATGAATTGACACGTCCAGTGGCGATAATATTGCAGTTAGAAATGATTTGCTCCGTCATGACAGGGTCAATGGCGTCAATATCGGACAACGTTTGAGTAGAGATTATGCATTCAAAACCTGCAGAACGTGATTTATTGACGATATCAACGATTCTGCGATCACCATAAGCTGAAAACTCATCATAGACACCCAAAATCGATTTACGCCCCTGGGCTTGTCTGTAAGCTACCAAACTATTTACGTCCAGAATGATCATTTTTCCAATCTTTTTAATGTAATCAGCATATCGGCTTCCAGAAATACTGAAGATCACGACGTCGTTGTTATCGGTGATTTTTTGAAGATCAATACCATTCTTACTTTCCACAAATAAATGCCCAAGATCGGATTCTAGCAGCTCTCCTAGTTGCATCTTTAATCTTGTCAAACAGCCTTCGACAATCTCTTCCGGAAATTCATCATCTAACACTTTTTTAATACGTTGCATGCCCTCTTCAAGTTTTGTAACAGATCGCTTACGCTTTCTTACAACCATTTTTTTGACGGTTTCCGTCTTTGGCTCTGTCGACGAAAGAAAACCGCTTAAATCGTCATCCAGTGACGTTTGAGACTCCTTTTCAACAAGTACTTCTTCCTCTACTTCCATCTCAAATTCTTCTTCAATTTCTTCCTGGGTGCTGTGTTCCCTGAAAAATTCACTCATGTAGGTAAAACTGGTTAGCTTGGCAATCGTCTTGATCTCTCTAGGTACGCCTGCTTCATCAATTAGCTTGACCACTAGTTGCAAATAACGGGATGCAATATCGGTGTAATAGGCTCCATCCCCCTCATTTGAAAAACTGAAAAGCGACATCAGCTTATCTCTTGTTTCAGTCGGTGTACCATTCTTGATCGGGTTATACGTGAGTTCATCCATTTCAGAAAACAGATACACTTTCCGGCCATATGCTTCACACAACGCCTTAAATTCAAGCATAGATTTCCTTTCACCCTTGCCATCCATGAAGATAACGGGTTTTTCCTGCTGCAAGGCTGCTTCCATGAGCGAAGCAATGAGTGTGGTCTTTCCTGTACCCGTTCCCCCGGTAGCCAACATGTGATAATTAAGCTCATTTGCACCAATTGCTACACGCTCTTTAAAATCGGTGTACCCGACAAAAACCTCTTTGGATAGCTTATTTCGGTACTGTAGCTGCTTCTTACCTAAAAATTTTACGCGATTTTTTCGAAAAGCTTTATACTTCTGCTCTTCTTTTTTCTTTAGCACGTCACCAGATTTAGTAGTCACTCTCTTCTTCCAAAAATACTTGGCGAAGATAAAAAATCCAAACGAGAATAGGAACACCAATCCTAGTAACACAAAGTAGGAAGAACTTGTTGCGGCAATGGCATTTCCTTGATTCAATAATTTTTCAACACCCGCCGACATGTATGGAATATTCAGTTCTGAAATTAATCCAAAATAACTAAGGATACGGCCTGATTGAAATTGCCAAAATAAAATAATCGCTCCAGTCGCAAGTGCAGCGTATGAAATCCAATCTCGTCGAAAGAGGTTAATAATCGCAAAGATCAGCATTCCAAGCATAACCGGCAGAAAGAACAAAATTCCAATTATCCCGATTAAACCGTAAATCACGAGTTCACCAATCATTAGATCCGTTTCAGTCTGTTTTGGCTCCCCTCGTTTCTCCATCATTGGTTCCACTAGGCAACACCTCTTCCCACCGTTCTTCTAATATGACAGAAGGAACATTGCGTACCGTAATCTTATTAGCATTAATTAATCGCTGTTTTGCCTCAATAATTACATTATGAATTTTTACTTCATTCGCAAAGTAGATCACTTGGTCGTAGGAGTATGGTTGTTTACCCTGGCGCTCTCCAGAAAGTATTTCATCAAACATCTTGAACTTGTCATCATAGCGTTTTCGTTCTTTCTTATTCAATTCCAGCTCAACCCAGGTCGTGGTGACGTTTCCATTAGCTGGCTTAAAAAAGAAAACTGCATCCGGTATTCGGTCCCGCTTATCATTAAAAGCTTTCAATTTACTAGGATTATCACCCTCCCCAATCATAGAGAAACGAATTTCCCTCTCTGTCCGATACTTAAAGTCAACACCCTGCTTCTCCGATTGAATCTCATAAAATAGAATGAGATCAGTGATGAGAAGATCATGTTGTATAGTATAGATCCTTGCCTTATTCGGAACGGTTACATCGACATTCGTTAATTTTCTGGCGTCAATCGTTCCAAGATAAACCCCAACCTTATGTGCAATGCGTTCGTACTTCACATACTTTTTATCTACTAATTTTCGAAGTCTGCGATAAACACGGTGAATATTAGGCTCACGAAATTTCAGCATAATTTGTTTGGCCGTCACCATACCATTCCTCAAAATAAACGATAGATACTCCAAATCCTTCTCTTTTAACGAAGTATACTTTAGCATCATCTAAAACATCATCCTCTACTAACAAATATAAGAACCACTCTCCCTTTTAACAAAACAGAAACGAATTGCGTAAACAATAAATGCAATCAACATCACAATTAAAAGCACAGTTAATTGAAAATTTTTTAACGCCCACATAAGCAAACATTAATGATCCTAAATAAGCTTTTATTCACCCATTCACCGCAATAACCCCACACCTCATTGATGAATAAATATACAAGGAATCTAAACTGATACAAATTTCAATTAGTTACAATACCCCTCCCTCATCATTATAAAATTACTTTTTCTCTTGATCTTAGCTATTCCTTTAACCATGAACGTTATTACTTGAACTTATCTTTTGAACTTGCACTTGAACTTAATTTTTGGACCTACATCACTTGAACTTATCTCTTTAACTACCTCTCTACCACTCTCCTCCCTATCTAAAATCTATCCAGTCGCCCCCACTCTCACTTTGGATTACCTCCGCCTTTAGACTAGTAGCAGAAGACCTCGGCTATGTTTACGTAGTATAGGCGAGGTCTTCTGCTGGTTACGGGAATAAACAGGAGGTGATCCGCCCTTTGTGTGATTGGGGGCGACTGCTTTTTAAAACCGCAACTCATATAGACATTCATTAACTTCTAAGTTACGTATATTAATCTATATGGTTTACGGTTTTTTAAGCTGTATTTCAAGCCTACTAGACGTACATTTGTTTGGCAATACTTGTAAAGAAAAATGAATATAATTTCCCATATTTTAGGATACAAATCTATGGTGAATCACTTACATATACCCATTATCTAAACTTAAGATCATTGGTTCCTCGATAGAATAATAACTTAAAACTCACCCAATCTTATCCAATGAATCTCATTGTTTATTTCTTCATAATTTAAATAAGCAACCAAATAAACCCTATTATGACTTTAAGATCTCCCTCACTAATAAAATCTTAAACATGTATAAAAGGATGCATATAATATGCTAATTCTTCTCGCGCCCACCCTACACAAAATCCAAATAGAAGCCACTCAAAAAGTTCTTCCCCAATAAAAAGAAAAACTATCCACTACTCAAGCTAGTAAGAGAAACCATTTTCTTACAGACACCCAAAAGGATACTATAGATATGTGATGGCAGACTGGCTCATTAATTTTAAGAAGTCATTTTATCCGGTGGAGAAGCCCCAGAACGGTATAAAATATCTACTTCATGAGTCAGCAATTCAGTTTCCAATGTGGGGAATTGGAGGGCAACAAATTGATTCGGTTCGGGAAGAAGTTCGGCAAAAGAAAGCTGGGCTTGTAGAATGCTATTCTTACGTAGCATCAGCAAGCTCCTAAATAGCATCGAACGGCTGGCAAGTTTTGTTATAGCCCCGCGGCCACGACCAATCGTAAATTTTTTAAGTTTGCTCGATTGCTTACAAACTTCCTTAAGCGTAGATACAGACATTCCAAAGGTTTTAGCAAGACTGCTCAAAGAAGCCTCCAAAAATGGCTTTTCAGGGCTTGTATGTGTATTTAAATAAGCGATGATGTCCTCTTCCCACTCCTCATAATGGGAACGCACTCGCTCTTCACGCGGCTTTTTGAATTTATACCAGCCTTCCCTTCCCTTGAATTGAGCTTGTCCATCTGTCCAAAGCTCTAGTAAGTCTTCCACGTAGGAACGCTTTACACCCTTATATTTGCCTGAATACGCACTCCTTATAATTCGTTCAAATTCCCCTTTCTTTAGTGGTTGATACAAGTTGCTGTTAAATTGATCAAGTTCATCATAAGCTTCCTCCAATGGCCGCTCACTCGCGTAATTGGCAAGTGCAAGCGTCATGAGTGCATTATTACGGCTGGAGCCAAAATGCCCTTTCTGGATGTGTGTAGCTCGAATAAGCGCCCGATACCAGTCTGAAGACGTTTGGTCGATTACTGAAGCATTCTTGTTATAAACTACTCGCAGGAAGTTTCTATTTTCCTTCTCTTCATACTGTTTAGACCAGGTTAGCAGTTGGCTTGTGTTGGCAGGCTGGTCATAGAAGTCCAGTACATTGTCTTCCCTTGGGATGCGGTAAAAGCCGAAAGGGACACATCCGGTATCAACCGGCACATAGCTTTTAAGTGCTTTTCGCATATTTTCAGACAGACGCTCGGCAACTCTTAAAGCCTTGTAATCTTGTTTTTTGTGTATATGAAAAGGAGTTTCCAGCACAAAGAAGACCTGGAATCCTCTTGGCGTTTCCAGAAGAAGATTAGGACGAGGCAAGCCCAATTCCTCACATCCAAGATAAAGGGCGTACAGATCCACTTCTTTTGTATCGATATCAAGGCTAATTACATTGATTTGTTTTAGATTCTCACGCTCATGCCCCTTGATGATACGTCTTTTGAAGTCATAGTATGTACCACCTCGATAGGTATTAGGCGTCCAGTGGGTCAGGGTCCCATACTTTTCTTGGAGAGCTTCGTAAGAAGTCACAATATAGCCTTTCCCCTCCACAAGGTCAGCCTTACATGGCGATACAAATACCACGCCTTTACGATGAGGGTTTTCGTTCATAGTATTCTCGTATTCAACCACTCTATTTAAGGGCTGACGGGAGCCCTTCTTTTTATATAGACGCAAGCTACTATGAGTCATAAATTGCATGATTTCAACGATTGAAAGGAGACTTCTTTTGTAATTAGCTGCTATTGGAGTTCCCATGATACACACCTTCTTCCTCTACTTAAATTACAAACATTTAAAGTTACAATAAATTGCACCGATTTCCACTTCTTGCATGGAACTTTTTGCTGAATATAGTATATCGAACTCGACTTTTGAAAAAGGGTGCTCTCTAGGAGAAATGCACCAAAAATAAAAAGTCCCTTGGGACTTAGAGCCCCAAGGGTTTGATTTTTTTTTTTTTTTTTTTGTTATGCAAGTTCCGCTCACTTTTTGCACCAAAAAAGCCGAAAGTGTACCATTATTGCACACATTGCATATTGAACGTAATCCTAAAAAAGCTTGTCATGATAAGGTCCGTTGACATACATCTAAAAAAAATACTAAACAGGTTCCGCTCATCTCTGAGGGTGAGTGGTGCATTTTTGGTATACAGGTTCCGCTCACTTATTAAATAATGGTGCTCAAATTGGGTATATTTCTTATATGCGATAGAAACAAACTAGTGCTAATATGTATATAAATCAACGTTTTTTCCTCCTACACAGGTTCCGCTCACATGCACACTAAAAATATAATTTTGGTGCATTTTTTAAAAAAATAGTATACAAGTTCCGCTCATTTCGAGAATAATGGAGCATTTTTGTAAACATATTTCGCTTTATCAAATTTACCTAGAATAATTTCAAGTTGGTACTCACCAAAATCTTAGAGCTGTATTTACAAGTAGTTCAATAAACAAAGAGAAGGTTGGTGCATAATAGCTATAAATAGTACACAGGTTTCGCTCACTTTAGAATAATGGTGCGTTTCCCTTAAATCATATAGAAATCATTGAATCTTTTGTTTAGTGGCCTTGAACATTTAATGATTATTTTGACAGGGATATATGTTTACATATGCTGGCTTCGTAAAACCAGTATGGTTTATGGTGCATATGCACCATTACTTCGAAACCTGTATAGTAAATGGTGCATATTATTCGGAACCTGTGTAGTAAATGGTGCATTTTCTCTTCGAAAACTGTTCCACTCTTGTTATAATGATAAGAATGTGGTGCATTTTAGATAAAAGGAGAGGTTTTAATCTTTTCAGCCATTGGATTTCCTTCATAATAGAGAGGGTGGATTTTTTTTGATATATCAGGACATACATGATCATATGATTTTGAACTATGAGTTTCTGAAGATTGCTATTTTCGAAGAAACCAAAATTTTGTTTAAAGATCGTCCTTATATTCTGGCTAAATGGAAACAGGAAGCCTATCGTATGACGGAGGAAGAGGTCAAAAATCAGATTCCGGACTATACAATGAGTCCAAGCTTCCGGGCCTTATTTTCTTTGTTCACTCAAACATTATACTTCGAAAAACTTATAACAAAAGAAATGTTAAAAAAGGCTGTAGAAAACTATCAGGATACAATGAAAGTCATATTAGCCGGACATTTTATAAACGAATTCCCTATGGATGAGATAAAACGAAGCGCGAATGAAGAGAAAATAAGTGAAGCTTTGAGCCGTGAATATATATATTCCAGCATGGACATGGATTATCATTTAATGAGAGACATCGTGACAAAGAAAAAGGACTTTAAAAAAGGAGAGACGGGTCTTTTGGCAACCGAGATTATCGACAATCGTGGAAAGGTCAGAGGATTAGCAGAAATCAGGCCTCCTGAGTCTCATGTGACTGAGCTTGCCTCAGATCAACAGGAAATGTGGTTTGAGCTTATCGAATCTACTATAAACTCATTGGATGAAATGACGGCTGACCTCTTTGATTTAATTACATACTTATGGATGGTGTCTCCTAAGACCAGTGACGGATATATAGAGTTTCATAGTAATGATGCCTTACAGCTTAGGAACCTAAAGAAACGCACAGCACAAGGCAGGGAACTGGATTTTCGTGAGGAAGATCGCTTCAATATCATGAAACGAGTGGCTGCACTTTCAAGCATCTGGGTCTCCCTTGGTAATCAGCAGGTAAAGGTGTTTAACGCCCAAGATATCCAGGACAATGAACTTTATGAATTCAAAGATTTCCAAAGAATGTTCGAAGTTGGAAAAATCCGTGTTGCCTATGATAAAAAAACAGGAGAACCAAAAGGTATATATGCCGTACAAGTAAAACCGTCCTCTGTTCTTACCCCCTACTTGGATGGACCAAATCGAACACTTGGTTTATTAGATTTAAAGGTTTTTCAATATAGCCATTACACACAGCGCGAACACAAGCGATTGACCCGTTATTTTAATATCCAGTGGAAAATCAGGACCATTAGAAGAACCTTGCAGCAACCCTTTAAGGTATCTACCCTGTTGAAAATAATGGACATATCCAGTCGATATAACGGAGTGCAAAAGAGAGATAAGTTTGAAAACGTGTTGGATGAATTGCAGAAAGACAGCGTGATCAGGAGCTGGAACTATACGGAAGAGATCGATGAGGAACAGGTTGGGAAAAAGGGTTGGTTCCAAAGCTATTGGACCAAACTGAACGTACTTATTCTGCCAACAGACACTGTCGTTAATGAAAATCAGAAAAAGTTACTGATTGATTCAAATCGTTTGGTGAATGAAGAAATTATTGAACGGATGAATCAGATAAGTCACGAGAGCTCAATTACAGAAGATCTTATGTACTCACAGAACTTTTCATTCAATGAGTTAGCTCCAACACTTGAATTAGAATCCACCGAGGATCCATCCATCGTACCTTCTGGGAAAAGTAGTAAAGATAGACACGGGGAACCGGAACAGCAAGTGTTGCATTTCGGATCAGAACATGAAATAGAGCTCTCTCCAGAAACAATGAAAGCCATGATGGACTCCCAAAATATGAGTATCCGACAGACAGCAGAAGAAATTGGTTTTTCCCACTCTACTCTTTCGCGGTACCTAAGAAGAGAAAATAAACGCCAAAACAACAAGAACGATGAGAAAATGCTCAATTGGTTAAAAGAAAAACAACAGCAGCACTCTTACTAATGAAATATGTTAGAGTGTTGCCGATTGTTTATTCCTCTCTTAATCGCAACAAATGTTTTTTGTAAATCAACAAGTTAGTTATTTGATTTTAAAACCTCATACACGCATGCCCCGTTCTGATTTTAAGACCGGATTAAAATAAAGTTGTTAAATTATTAAAGTAAAACACTTCACTTCACTGCACTTAAAAATAGAACAATAAAATCATTTAAAACCTAAGTGATCTTCCTTAATCGCGCCCTTTAAGCGAAACAACAAGCAAATTTAGGTGTATCACAAAGGATTTTAACAAAATATTGTTACACAGAAATTATGTGACAGTATTTTGTTACACCATATTTAGCGTGTTTTGCATGAAAACAAAGCAAGATTGGATTTGTATCTAATTAGACCATTTTTGTGACTACAAAATAAGTGCTCTCATTCGCACATTAGATGATTGTACACACCACATGTGTTTAATGGTCTATCGTAATCTATAGTAAAGCTCTAACTCTAAGGATTACTTTGCCCCTGGTTGCATCGACGCTGGCATTAGACCCTTTAGTTGAACAAGAAACCCTTAAGTGTTTGTTTAATTTTGCTTTTATAAACGTCAAATTGGAGATAAAAAACAACAGGGCAGGAGTGATATGCACCTGCCTTTGTTGTCATAATAAATTTAAACAATTGAAATGTTTATTCCAAGTATACATGTTTATGATGTTGGGGATGGAAATCTTGCTGCTTCAAAACGGGTATCTATATTTGCTCTAATAGACCCATTTACATTTGGTACTGCAAAAACCTCGACGCGGTCTCCTGCTTGTAGTTCCAAGATAGTTGTAACATTTGCTACACTCAAAACAACATTAGGTGCTCCAAAAAATTCATTATCAACAGCAGCTTGTGTAACACCATTTACGACAATTATTACTGCAACAACGTGGTTCTGAACGACGTTAGGGCCAAATACTATAGTCCCTTTAATTTCATATACTCCTCTTGTTGCTGGAATAAATGTTGATGTAGCTGTATTGTACTCATTGGCTAAATCAAATTGTTCATTTGAAAATAAAACCTTTGTTCTAGTGTTTGCAGGAGCAGGGATGGAAGTAGCTGTGTTGAGAGCTCTGAACGCTGATGGTCTTACGTTTCCTTTATTATCATCTTTTTTACGATCATGGTCTTTTTCTGAATTTATATTAATATTGATTTCATTGTTGTTACCACCACAACACTTTTCTTTTTTACTATTATAGTAGTCATCGTATGATTTCTTATGATGGTCTTTTTCTACATAATAAATATCATCTTTTTGGTTATAAAGACTATAATTCTTGTTTATTTTAATCACCCTCTTTTGAAATTATATATATGTTATTCATTACTAAAAAGAGTGTTTGTACAATATATCCAATTATTTATACCTTATTTGGTTCATTTTTAGAGCAAGCATAATCAATTTAAATGTTTTCATAGATCGTAATGACTCAGCCTGCATATTACAACATTTAGTATGGGATTCTAAAAACAGTACTACATATTGCTCATAAACTATCTTTACAACGAAAAGACTGAATCTTGGAAACACTTATGTGCCATATGAACACAATATGCGCCATGATTTAGTTCCTCGAAATCAATATGTAGTGGCTGAGTAGTTACCATAGATCAATCATTTCATTTGGAATAGGATTCCATTTATGGTTTGTCCATATACTGAACCGCAGGGAGAATAAGAATGGACGAATAAGGCTGTTAAACATTTATGGTTTTATCCTCTTGGCAGGGGTGGGAAGTTTTGAAACCTAAGTTTCAAATTGCCGAAGGATCATGCGATTCAACGCGCTAGGTTGGGCGGGCTTGTCTTTTAGCACGTAAGCGTGCTTTGCCTGTATGCAGGCAAAGATTTCTCTCAGACAATAATAGGGTATGACCGAGATACCAGTAAAAATAGGTCACAAGCTTACAAAGTTTAGGAAAAGAACAAAAGATAAAATACTAGTCTTAAAGGCTAAAAGGTTGCCATGAAGGCAACCAAAACCTCGTTTGTAAAGGACTATAGTTAACATAATCACCTTTATAGGTACTAAAAAAGGATCTTCGGTTTGTTATTATCCCCTTATAGTAGACAGTAAAAAGAAAGGATTGTACTGTCTTCTATGGAGGGGATTTTTTATGGGGAAAATTAGAACAACCTATAGAAAAGAAATTAAGCTAAAAGCGATTAATTTATACCAAAAGAAAGATATGGGTATTAGATCAATTTCCAAAGAGTTAGGGATTGGATATACAACTGTGCAAAGGTGGATAGCTCACTATAAAAGAGAAGGAATTCAGGGGTTAGAGGAAAAGAGAGGAACATATCGTAGCCCACTGAAAGGTGGACTTAAAAAAGACTATGAAAGTGATACAGAAAAAATAAGTCGATTAGAAGCAGAGAATGCCTATTTAAAAAAGCTTTTAACTGCGAAAAGGGGGATGATACCAGAAAAGAAAAATCAATAGAATACAAAATAATTCATGAACTTAAAAATCAATTTACCATCATCATGTTATGTATGATAGCAGGTGTTTCAAAGAGTGGCTATTACAAATGGCTAAAACGCCAAGAAAACCCAACAGATAAGGATTTGGATGATCAATCAATCGTAACTAAGATTATGGAATGCCAACAAGATTCTGATATTAATTGGAGCTACGGTTACCCAAGAGTTAAAACTTGGCTTAAAAAGACGTATGGTTTGAAAGTTAATCATAAGAGAATTTATCGTTTAATGAAAGCGAATGGAATTCAAGCGAAGATACGGAAAAAGAAGTGGAAGCACCTTGGACGAAAAGAAAAATATGCCGTTTCAGAGAACCATTTAAACAGAGAATTTTCAGCTACACGCCCAAATGAAAAATGGGTAACAGATATAACCTATCTACTATTTAACGGAAAGAAAATCTATTTATCTACGATACTAGACCTATACAGCAATGAGATTATTTCATATAAAACAAGTGAAAGAAATGACCTTAAACTAGTAGCTGATACTGTAAAAGAGGCCGTAAAAAAAAGAGATGTAAAAGGGCTCCTATTACATAGCGATCAAGGATTCCAGTACACCTCAATAAGATATAACCAACTATTAAAAAGATACAATATTAAGCAAAGTATGTCTAGAAAAGGAAATTGTTTAGATAACGCATGTATGGAGAGTTTTTTTAGTCACTTTAAAACTGAATGTTTTTACCGTTACCAATTTGAGACCTCAAAAGAGGTTAAGGCAGCAGTAAAAAATTATATTAAGTTTTATAATAATAAACGTTTTCAAAAAAAATTAAATAACCTCAGCCCTACTGAATATAGAGCTAAGGCTGCCTAATAAGTGAACCTTTTTATTAATTGTCTACTTGACGGGGATAAGACCAGTTGGAAGATCCTTTTAGCTGTTTGTTCAATTAAAGCGCCCTTAAATAGAATAAAGCAAACATTCTTCGTTAATGAATCAGTGATTCATTACAACTCACGAAAGGTTATTTTTATCTTTCCTTTGACTTATTCAGAAACTTTAATGACAATTTTACCAAAAGCACCACGACCTAGATGCTCGTAGGCTTGGATAGCCTCGTCGAATGAGTACACTGTATCGATTACTGGATGAATATTTAGTTCATTAAAGGCTTTGTTCATGTCATCGAATGCTTTGCGGTGACCGACATAGATGCCTTGAATATGTGCTTGTTTCGCTAATAATGCGAATAAATTCACTTCCGCCATCATGCTTTTCAGGAATCCAATGATATAAATATGTCCTTGTAGTGCAAGCGCCTCGATCGAACGGTTAATGCTATCTCCACCAACAACCTCTAAAATATGTTGAGCACCTTTACCATCCGTCAGTTTTAATACTTCTTGTTCCCAATCTGGCGTATCCACATAGTTGATGACTTCTTTTGCGCCTAACTCTTTTACTCGTTCACCTTTTACATCACTGCTCGTTGTAACAATTACTCTTGCACCTAATGCAGAAGCGATTTGAATCGCATAGACGGACACACCACCCGTACCTAGAACAAGTACCGTGTCACCGGCTTTGATTTTGCCGTATTCTACTAAAGAAAACCACACTGTTAATGCTGCGATTGGCAGTGTTGAAGCCTCTTCATCTGTTAAATTAGCTGGTGCCATTACTGCTGCATATTCATCTAACAACATATATTCCGCTAGGCCACCATCATTCGGTCCACCCACTGCTGTTGGCGCATAGTCTTCGCTTGCTGCCCCATCAACCCATTTTGTGTAAAGATGCGAAACAACACGGTCTCCCTCTTTAAACTGGTTCACATCTGAACCTACACTTACAACAACGCCTACTGCATCCGATACAGGTGTGAAAGGTTTACTCATTAAGTCCGGTAAATAATCGCCATCCATGATGGATTTATCACGGAAATTAAGCGATACAGCTTTCACTTGAATTAATATTTGTTTAGGACCTGGTTTCGGCATCTCTACCTCTACTAGTTTCAGATTATCTAATCCTACGCCTTGTTTTTTCCATGCTTTCATCATCATTTCCTCTTTTCTTATATTTAATTATTTATAACAAGAAGTATTTTTTAAATCTGCATCAAACAAATCGATAAATCTAGAATCATCGATATATTAGGTTGTAACAACAACCAAACTCTGTTATGAATTTGGTTATTGTTACAACTCTTTTTGAATGAATTTACCGAGATTTTTTATGGCTTCTTCATCCCTTTTGTAATAAGTCCACTTGCCTATTCGTGTTGCTTTAATTAAACCAGCTTTTTGTAAAGTTGAAAGGTATTGAGAAGCAGTAGATTGAGTCATATTTAACTTAGTTGTTATTTGACTAACACACACACCAACTTCCACTAAATCAATTCCTTCTTGTGGTCCAAAATGAGCAAAAGGGTCTTTCAGCCAATCTAAAATTTGTAATCGAGCCTCATTTGAAAGTGATTTAAAAATAGTTATCTTGTCCATGTTCACATTATAAATCGACAAAAGTCAATTTGTCAATTTAACCTTACATTTATAACTAGAATATTTTTTTGTAAATTCATTTCTTCTTCAACTCTACTGCTGGTTTAGTTTAAGTACTTTTCTTCACAATATCCATTTATATTACTAAGCGTTACTAAACAATCTGGCCCTTTAGTTGAACAAGGTCCCAAAGTATCACATGCATACTCTATACAAATCTAGTTTAGTCGGGTAAGCGAGGGGCATCACTGCCCCTAACTCCCCTAAGAACCGTACGTGACAGTTTCCTATCATACGGCTCAAGCCTTCTTTTTATCTAAACAACTCTTTTATTTAACGCAAGGTGTATGTACTAGCTTAGTAACTTCACCTGTAGGAAATTCTAAATTCCTTACAGTAACCTTTTCACCGTTTTGTAGAGGTTGCCTGCATAATGCACAACGATATCCTTGCTTTCTTGCGAGTTTGATTCTGTCCAAAGTATTTTCTGTATCGAAAATCTTTTGGTCTCGTTTTTCCCAATACTCTTTGAGGGCAGGATCATCTGGACTGTTTTTGTATAACACCATCACATGTCGTTTTATTTTAATCCAAGTCATGTGTAAGAGTTGAATATTTGTTATCGGGCAAGTTAAAATCCAGGAGTTATTTCCGCCATGATGTGGTTTTCTAAAATATCTTTTTTTATCCATTTCCAAGGTTTTTTAGGATGAAGTTGTCTCAAATATTTACAAGTTTTATGAAATACATAGTTTGCAATCACACCAAAAGACTTCTTCGATACCACATGCTTCCAGTATTGTCCGTAGCCTCTAATAATGGGATTTAACACTTTGATAAGTTCTCGGACTGGTTGTCCCTTCATTATTCGGAACGTATCTCGTATCTTCTCTTTGGCTTTCTTAATGCTCTCTTTACTCGGTTTAATTAGTAGCTTGTTCCCTTGCCATGTTTTATATTGTCGAACTGAGAATCCGAGAAACTCAAAACCATCTTCGATGTGAGTGATCTTAGTTTTCTCATTGCTTAGTTCGAGACCTCTATTACTAAGGTACGATTGTAGTCTTACGTATACGGACTGTGCTTGTTCCTTAGTTTCTGTTAATACAACAAAATCATCTGCATACTTAACCAGAGCTATCTTGCAATTGGGATGGATAGCGTAACTTCCATTAGATTTATATGTTTTACGATATAGAATACCAAGTTCTTCTTCCATTCCATGAAGAGCTATATTTGCTAACAGAGGAGATATGACACTTCCCTGGGGAGTACCTTCCTGCGTTTCGGAGAACACGTGTTGATCTACATACCCCATCTTCAACCATCTATTAATGAGTGCTTTTCCTGAAAACCGAGAGGTTTGTTTCTCTATCCATTCATGACTCAAACGATCAAAACAACCCTTAAAGTCCCCTTCAAATATCCATTTTTTCTTACTATTGGTGTTAATCTTGTTAAAGATGTTGCTAATCGCATCATGGGTGCTTCGCTTTGGACGGAACCCATATGTGGAGGGTTCAAATCTTACTTCCCATTGAGGTTCCAATGCGTTTTTAACCATGTTCTGATAGACTCTATCTTTAATAGTCGGAATGCCAAGTGGTCTTAGCTTTCCATTTTCCTTCGCAATATAGGTTCGTTTTGCCGGTCTCGGGCGATGTTGAAGTATATTCTGTTGCTTTAGTTGTCTATATAATTCATTACGTCTGCCGGCGTGCAAGGCTGTGTAACCATCTATACCAGAGGTGCGTTTTCCTTTATTCTGTTGTGTCACTTTTCGAATGGACAACAGTAAGTTTGCTTCACTCCGTAGGAGTAATCGTTGAAGTTTTCGTACTTTCCTTTGTTGTTTGAGTTGTTCGGCACGATAAATTCTTTGTCTTAGCTTCGTCACATACTTTTTAGTTTCATTCCAGTTTACTGAATTCCAATTGGTATACGAGGCGTGCGCCGACGCTCGTTCCAAGGTGTTCATAACTGCACGCTCCTTTTCGTCAGAAATTAACCACAAATTTATTTTCGTGTTGAAGACCTATTGGAAGTCAGCTCTCTTTCGAGCCTTTCATGGTTTTGCCAGAATTGGCGACAGTATCCGTCCAGTTATACAGCTTCCTGTTTTCCTGTTACCTTTCGGTGTGACGGCTTTTGCTTTCTCCAATATCCCATACCCTCTGCCACATCGATTAGTTTTGCAACCTCTCTACTGTTGATACAGATGACATAGGGCTTACCAAGTTCCACATTCCACAGGTGCAACAGGGTTAGGTGGGTTCTTTACTCCGGGTAAGATGTGGGACACAGCACAGTAGCATTATGAGTCTACTTTTCCTCTTACCAATACCCAAGCGATACTATGCATTATCTCGAGCTAATTGTAACGAAGCTTACAAACCTTCACTTTCGTTCACCATATCTGTCTTCTCCTAGCAGTATTCTGGACCATGCACTTGTCCTCTGTTTCCTCATTTCCTCATGCAATCTACAAACTCGTTACCAAGCATGCAGTTTCGGATGGAGATCATCTTTGTGTCTAAATGAGTAGCGCAAGCTACACTGTGTGAATGCGACTTCTTGTCGCACCATAAAGGCAATTTTCGGAAGTTCCGAACTATAAAACCCCTTGGTGCTCAAGGGGTTCCGAATGGTCCATTTTACTCGTTTATTCATGATTTTATACATGGTTGATGAATCAACATTTTCGGCTTCTTCAGAAGCCTGGTAGCTGCATGAAAAAGGGGTGTTTTATGCAAATTCTTCTTTCACTAAAGCACTCCGTTAGTTTAAGTGTAATTATTCACAGATTATTAATTGGTTAATTTCAGAAAAAGTTTTATTTACCTTTCTCTATATACTCTTTAATCTTTCGTTCTTCCCAATCTGCTCCAAATTTACCTAGCGATAAAGTTGTCAAACCATGTACAATAACCCCAATTCCCCAACCTCCAAGTGGATATAAAAACCATAAATAACTTGAATCAGAGAATATGTTAATTAAAAACAGCATTATATTAACTAAAATATAAACAGTTAAATGAATGTAAAATGCTTTTAAATTTTCCACCCTTTTTTTAGCCCGTAAATAAATCTCATCTCGTTCCATCTTTAAACACTTCCTCCATTATTATTTTTTTCCATACTTGATATAAATTTACCATAAATATCAAATAATGAAATTGCGTTTTAAAATTACTCACATTTCGTTATTGAATTAACCTGCCACGTTAGTTGAATAAGGTGTTTTTATGAATGTATGATTTTAGATATTTTCGTACATTAAAAAGACCACTATTGTGATCTGACCCAATAAAGTTAGACAAATATTTTAGGCAACTTTTAAGATCCGAGTTCGGTATTCTACCGGGCTCAGGTCTTTTAATTTTGCCTTCATTCTTTTGTGATTGTAGTACTCAATGTACTCTTTTAATTCTCTTTCAAAATGAGCCATACTTTCAAATTCTTGCAGGTACAGCAATTCAGACTTTAATAAGCCGAAGAAATTCTCGATAACGGCATTATCTAAGCAGTTACCCTTACGAGACATGCTTTGTGTAATTCGGTGCTCTTGTAATGTTTTCTGATACTTCTTCATTTGATAATGCCAGCCTTGATCGGAATGAAGAATGACTTTGTCTTCCGGTTTAAGACGTTTTATTGCTTCATCTAACATATTGCCCACGAGTTGATAGACAGGGCGGCTCATGACTTTGTACGCAATAATTTCGCCATTACATAAATCGAGGACAGGCGACAGATAACGTTTTTCCCCGAAAAGATGGAATTCGGTCACATCTGTTACCCATTTTTGATTCATTTTATCTGCGTTAAAATCACGTTGTAATACGTTCGGCGCGATTTTACCCACGTTCCCTTTGTAAGAACGATACTTCTTCATACGGACCATGCATTTTAAGCCAAGCTCATTCATTAAACGATTGATGGTCTTCGGATCATGAATAAAACCATATTTCTTTAGCTCTTTTGTGATGCGACGATACCCATAGCGACCTTTATGTTCATGATAAATCTTCTTAATTGCCTCTTTTATATCGGCGTATTTGTCCACTCGGTCTAATCGTTTCTCCCAATAATAATAAGTGCTGCGTGGAATGTCTGCGACTTCAACTAGATCCACAACGCCATACGGATCCTTTAGTTCAAAAATTACTTGCGCTTTGATTTGGTTTGTAATTTTTCCTGCATTTGAACTAAAGTATTCAACTTTTTTAAGTAAGCATTCTCCACTTCTAAACGCTCGATTTTCGCTTGTAACGCTTCTACTGAGCCCTCAGCTGGTGTCGTTTTAATTGTTTTCTTCTTCATAGATGGACGCCCCTTTTTCTTTGGTTCTAGCGCGTCCAATCCCTTTGTTTTCAGCAACTGATCCCATTGATAAATGGTACTGGGAGCAGAAATATTAAATGTGCTTGCCGTTTCTCGAAAAGACGCGCCCGTTTCGTTCATAAAATTGAGTACGTCTAGTTTAAACTGACTGGAGTAACTTGTATAGCCCTTCTGAAAACCTTCTGCCCCTTGCGCTTCAAATAATTTAACCCAAGTAATGACTAGTGATTTCACTGTACCAATGCTTTCTGCAATGGTTTTATAGCCTTCCTTTCCAGTTAAATAACGTTCTACCGCTTTTAACTTATCCTCTACTGTATATTTAGACATAAAAACACCCCGTAAATGTTAGTTTGGTGTCTAACATTTACGGGGCAGTTCATATTCGTGGTCTTTTTTTTCAACTACAACTCCGCCTAAAGCATAGGAAGAGAAGATGCAGCGCAAAAGCGTTTTTGGTATTTTTTATAAAAATTATGGACAGTCATTAATGATAATAGATGTAGTAACCTTTGTTCCAAAAGAAGGAAGAGAAGCCGTAACGTTTGATGTACCTGAAGTGGTATTTGCTGTAAATAATGTGCTGAAGTTTCCTGAAGCGTCCGTTGTAGTGGAGAATTGATTGACAGTACCAAGATTATCGTTTACTTGAAATTGTACGGTTACCCCTCCAGCAGGACTACCATTCACGAATACTTGACCAGAAAGATTCGACATGTTTGTTCCTGTGCCGGATGTACATATCGGATTTGAAGAAGCATTAAAATTATTAATAGTGGCGGTAGGTGAGGAACAGTTATTGATGGTAATAGAAGTAGTAGCATTGGTTCCAAAGGAAGGAAGGGAAGCCGTAATGTTTGCTGTACCTATATTGTTATTGGCTGTAAATAATGTGCTAAAGTTTCCTGATCCGTCCGTTGTAGTAGAAGGTGGATTGACGCTACCCAGATTATTGTCGTTTACTTGGAATTGTACGGTTACTCCTCCAGCAGGACTCCCGTTCACGAACACTTGACCAGAAAGATTGGACATATTTGATCCTGTGCCGGATGTACATATCGGATTTGGTGAAGCATTAAAATTATTAATTGTGGCCGTAGATTGAGAACAGTCGATAATGGTAATTGGGATGCTAGCGATTGTTCCAGGACATTCTGGCAGTGTTGCGATAATCAATCCTGTACCCGTTCCGTTTGTAGCAATAAATACAGCTGTAAAGTGACCAGTTTCATTGGTAATCGTTGCAGTGGGAATGAGGATACCAAGAGAAGGGTTGCTTACGGAAAGACTGACAATTACTCCTGCCCCAGCAGGACTCCCGTTTACGAACACTTGACCAGAAATAAATCCCGTGTTATTTCCTTGGTTTGACGAACATAATGTAGGCTGGTTAATAGAAAAGATAATAGTTGCTGTAGGGTTTGTAGGGCAACATGAATGGTTGCACTTTTTTGAATTTGTTGTTGTTCGTCTGATCATACAATGTCCCATCAAGTTATCTCCTTCATTTTCATAGTAGTAATAAGTATATTTCGCTTTACTAACTTCGCTTGGACTCCCCCCCAGACTTGCTCATTTTTTGTGATTTCTCACTACTCATCTAAGTTGACAGTTTAACAAGAAGTTTTTCCGAATGTATGATTTTCGTTATTTTCGTACATTGAAAAGACCACCAATTTGGTGGTCGCGTTGTTGAATTAAAGCACCCCGGTAGTTGAAAATGCAGCCGATCACCCGGCTGCTCTAATCTATTGTGCTATCATTACCCGTTAGCGGTTAAATAAATATAAAAATATAAAGAAAAAGTTCACCTTGGATTTTGTTAATATTACTAACTTAACTTTAATTCTCTACTGTTTATTATCTTTTGGTTTGTTCTCTCTCTAAAAAATCATTCTCTATTAGAGGTTTTTCTACAAAATTAATTTTCCTCATTATTTTTTGTATTACTCTTGGGAAAAAGTAAGCTCCAAAAAAAGCACAAATAAAAGCCTCTAACCACATTTTTAACCATATATGCAAAAATGTATTACCATAACCAAAATTAATTGAGACTAATACGAATGAAACAAAAAAGGACATACTTAAAGCCATTAAAAATGCAAAAATAATATTTCTGTATTTGACATTAATACTCATTATTTCCCACCTTTTAAATCCACCTTTAGATACATTATTTTATCATAGCATTTTACTGTTTTATTTAAAATATTAACTTTTATACCTTATAGAATTAACCTGCAAACGTTAGTTGAAGTAGAGGGTTTTCTTCTTTAACTGAAAATGAACTAGTTCACATAATCACCCTTATCGGTATTGAAAAAGGATCTTCGTTTAGAAGATCCTTTTTCAGTATTTTTGCTTTTCTAAAAGAAGTTTGGATTCTCCTGTAGGTTCCCATTCTTCTACTGTTTCATATGCGACCGTAGGCTTGTTCCGCAGTCACTGCATCTGCTTTAGTAGGATGAACAGTACCAAATGGATGATTAGGAGGAGCATATATCGAGTAGAGCTTTAGTGGAATATTACCTGTATTAATTACATTGTGCCATGTTCCAGCAGGTACCATTATTGCGGAATCATCGTAGATATGTCTTTCAAAGTTTAAATTATCTTTACTTCTGCCCATTTGAACAATACCCTGACCTTGTTCAATACGAAGGAATTGATCAACATTAGGGTGGATTTCTAAACCTATATCTTCGCCAACATTAATACCCATTAAGGTAACTTGTAAATGTGTTCCTGTCCATAAAGCAGTACGATACGTATTGTTTTGCTTCGTTGCTTCATTGATATTAACGACAAATGGCTTTGGCCCATAATCCTTCAATTCGATGTTTCTATAATAAGAATTTCCGTTGTTATTCGAATAATTATTATTATCTCCTTCGAAACGACCTACACCATGAAATCCAGGTATTCCATGAACACCATGAAATCCACTTATACTTGGAACACCATGAAATCCATCACCATGGAAGCCTGCTGGGCTTGTGAAGGATGTATAACTCTGAAGTTGTTTATTGTAGGTTTGATAATAGGGATTATGACTATATTGACCATAATAGTTTGGTTGATCAAGAAATCCACCATATCCATAATGGTACGGGTATCCACCATACCCCATGCCGTAAGATGGATAACCTCCATATCCTCCAACTATTTGTCTTTCCATTTTATATCTCCTCCTCAAATTGTTTCAAAAATAGTGTATGTGTCCATATTCAATGAGGGGTAGATATTTGCCTATTTGTAAAGGTTGTATGCTTGGTTGTTATTATATTTGAGGTATAGTCATAACCTCTCGTTGACTAGCTTTCACAAGACAATTAGCAACAGTCAACGATTTACTTTTCTCTCAACCAACCCTCGCCTAATAGAAGTAGGAGTTTTTCTGAATGTATGATTTTAGATATTTTCGTACATTGATAAGAGTGGCTTAAGCCACGTATTACTACCTTAAGGCCATTAACATAAAGTCCCTTATCGGTAGCAAGTTTTGTATGCAAATGCATACTTTATTTTCTTTCAGATATTGTTTCAATTCATCGACCGTTATTCCATCGACTCCACTTGCACCTTTATTTCTATACACACGTAGGTAGGCCTCATTCATATTTTGATTACTTAGAATCTTTTCTAAAAGTTCCACACACTCGTTTCTCCTTTCCTCTCACGTAGTAAATGATATCTCCTTTTTGGTTGTCCTTTGAGATACGCTCATACTTTCACCATTAACACATTCGGAGTTCGTCACTTACGCATTCGTGGCGTTGAAACACTATAAATTGTTCAGCCCTTCATGACCTTAGGTCATTACTATGGCTTCTGCTGACTTCTTGCGACTAACCTTTTTCGACTGTATTTAAATACATCCGCAAGACCTCCCGGGGTAAGACAACTATCTTTCCTCTTTTACTCGCCTGATTTACCCTACAAAGTTACGCACATCTTTTGGACTTTGACTTGCTTGGGAGCCTTATCCCTTTGCGGAGCCTTGGTATCAGATTTCTGTTCGTCGAGCCAAGATTTTATTCCACGCTTCCTCCAGCCCTTAACTCACGCTAAGTACCTTGCGCTTCCTTAGTGGTTGGTCGATGTGTACCCCCACAGTGGACTTTCACCACCTAGATAGTTGTCATGCCTGGCACACCATTGAAAAGACCACCAGATTGGTGGTCGCGCTGTTTAATTAAAGCAAGTAAAGCACCCATTTGTTTAAGTATAATTCCTCACAAAACCTCTTTGTATTGAACAACATATGGAGTGAACAAAAAACCAATAAGTCCTATAAAAACCCCTATACCAGGCATCACAAAGATGTTATCGAAAGGAGAAAGAAAAAAGGAAAATATCCATATTGGCAAAATAGACATGGCTACAAATGTAAATCTACCAAAAATGGTTATCTTATGTTTAGTACCACAGTTGTCACATTCAATTGGTTTATATGTCCACCAAAACGATTTAAAGATTTTACTCCAGCTAAATGGTGAGTTGCAGTTTTCACATTTTTGCAAATTAATCCTCCTTAAAATTTGATTTTGCTAAGCGATTAAAACCTTAATATACAATTCCATTTTAACATTTATATCCCATTCAATATTTTCCAATTTCATTGAATTAACCTGCAACGTTAGTTGAAGAAGTTTTTCGAATGTATGATTTTGTATAGTTTCGTACATAAAAAAAGTTGTTTAAACCATGTAATACTTACCTAAAGGCAATAGAAAATTAGATTGGACGAACAGCAAAGATATATATAAGAACGCAAAGCGTGATTAAATTTTAATGCAATTTTTGGGAATCACAAAAACAAAATAACTCCTCCTGAAAGCACAGAAAGAGAAGATGAAGCGCAAAAACATATTTGAATTTTTAAGTAAGAATCATGGACAGTCGATAATGGTAACTGAGGTGCTAGCGATTGTTCCAGGACATTCTGGCAATGTTGCGATAATCGATCCTGTACCCGTTCCGTTTGTAGCAATAAATACAGCTGTAAAGTGACCAGTTTCATTGGTAATCGTTGCAGTAGGAATGAGGATACCAAGAGAAGGGTTGCTTACGGAAAGGCTGACAATTACTCCTGCCCCAGCAGGACTCCCGTTTACGAACACTTGACCTGAAATAAATCCCGTGTTATTTCCTTGGTTTGACGAACATAATGTAGGCTGGTTAATAGAAAAGATAATAGTTGCTTTAGGGTTTGTAGGACAACATGAATGGTTGCACTTTTTTGCATTTGTTGTTCGTCTGATCATACAATGTCCCATCGAGTTATCACCTTCATTTTCATAGTAGTATTCAGTATATTTCACTTTACTAATTTTGCTTGGACACTCCCCCATTGTTTTTCATTCATCTAGGCTTCCAGTTGAACAAGAAAACCTCCTTGCTCAAAATGAACTTTTTATGGTCAGATCGGAAGGCCTTTTATTTCAATTTCGTATATTTTTTCTTGCTGTTTAATACCAAAAATATACCTCAAAGCACAAAGGGAAACCCTGATAAGAGCTTCCTTGTCTATCCAATTCGTGTGATAACAAGATGCGCCGAAACAGACCTTGTTCCTCCAGCGATAGGAGTAATGGTCAGCGCCGTGCTATTACCAGCAGGATTTCGTACAGTGAGTAATGAATTGTTGACTGTCGTTTGCACAAGAGCCATTCCTATTATCTGAGACGTACCGGTTGCTCTTCCGACCACCGTATAGGCTAAGTCAGCACCATTGAGAGTTAAAATCAGTTGACCTGGTTCGGTCACACTCACCTGAAACAAGACCTGATAAGTGCCAATTGCAGACAAGCTAAATGTACTAGGACTAGTACGAGTAATAGCAGCTCCACTAGTAGGTCCATTTTGCGGAAAACTCACGTCTGTACCTGGAGCAACTGTTGCTGCATTATCAGGAGGCATCAACGCAAAAAAATCTGCAAAGTCTAATACTCCAGGTGTTCCTGGTGTTCCTGGAGGTCCCTGAGGACCTGGAGCTCCAGCTGGTCCCTGAGGACCTGGTATTGGACAACAACAAGAACAGGAACAATTACTTTCTTTGCACGATCTTTTTGGGACTCTTCGTGAAGTGCATTCACAAAAATTTTCACTAAATGAACAATTCGGACAAAACTCCATTAAATACCACTCCTTTTATTCAATACTATAATATTCTATTAACATATTGGATAAGTGGTCTGTACTTATAAGCTATAATACTGGTTTATTTACGTAACTTTGATCCGGCTGGCCCTGAATTCCCTTTAATTCGAATGTATGATATTACATATTTTCGTACATTCAAATCCTTGATAGCACTGGTTCCTTCTGATAAACTATTAATATCATACGTTGAATGTACGATATTGGAGGAAAATCATGAAAGAAAAGAACGTGCAGCCGTTGCGAACGGCTAAAGAAATTGAGGATCTGAAATGGGCGCTACGGCGCTATGGATCCGAACGGGACTATTTTTTATTTGTCTTTGGCATTAACACGGGTTTGCGGGTGAGCGATATGGTTCCGTTGACCGTTGGGGATGTACGAGGAAAAACGCATGTGGTGATTCGAGAGAAAAAAACGAATAAAACGAAGCGATTTATGTTGCCAGTGAAGCTACGGGAAGAAATCGAGGATTATACAGCTCATATGAGCGATGAAGAGTACCTGTTTCCAAGTAGGAAGGGGAATGGACCCATTACACCCACACAAGCTTATAGAGCGCTTGTGAAGGCCGGAGACGTGCTTGGGAGGGATGACATCGGCACGCATACCATGCGCAAGACGTTCGGGTATGCGTATTATCGAAGAACGAAAGACCTGGCGTTCCTGCAGAATATCTTTAACCATTCCGCCCCATCGATCACCAAACGGTATATCGGGATTACACAAGACGAAATCGATGAAACATTAAAGGATTTTTCTTTATAGATAGTGCTGGAGGTTAACGATGAAAAGAATGATTGTTTGTTTTTTATACCTTTTTGCTTTGAGTTGCTTAGTAATGGGGGCTATGGATGGTGTAATGTTATCTGATGTGTTTGGCGGGATAAGTAGTTCTATTGTTAAAATCGCTGGAATATCTTTGGTGTTTTTGATTAGGCAATATTTCAAAGAGATAAATGGATTTGTTTTTTTGTTGTTATGTATTTTGAGTATTATGCTATTTTTGGGTTTGGTTGTTGCATTTGTAGATTAGAATGTTGTTATGGTAAATGAGGTCGGGCTCGGAAGTTCGGAACCTTAGAGTATTCTCGTTCTACCCTTGCCAACAAAGGGATTGAACACCCTAGTAGTATGATTTAACATAACCGGTATTCTAGTCAACCCCAAGCGTGCCAACGCTTTGAGTGTGACGGTAGTACACTCTTTATCCTGCACGTTGTTCACGCACCTCCCAAACAGTCCATTAAAAAAGTCGATTTCCTGTCTTCCTACGGAATCGACTTTTTTATTTAGTCTTCTTTAACTAAAGCTACCCAATAGTTGAATAGCAAGATTCCATAATGGACTCCGAGCCTTATAAATGATTGCAAAACCTATACATATGAAATAAACGCTTAATAAAGGATTTTATCTAAAATAACAATTTAGTTATTTATATTAGATATTTCAAAAGGAATTAAATTATTCGATTGGTCTCCATACAATTTCAACGTAATATCTTCATTTGAGACATTTTCATTAATTAGAACAGACTGGTCAGCCTTAACAAATCGATGCATATCAAAAATATTAAAAATACTAAACGTCCAATTTGTTTGTAATGATAAATTTCCATTTTCCTTGAAAACTAACATATCGTCTCCGATTGGTTTAAATAATAAGTTTTTAGATTTTACAGTTAAATTAATTGTTGTATTCCAATCTCTGTTTGGATCTTCTCCGTTATAACTTAAATCTCGATTCATATTAACATTACTAATTTCCAAACTATTTGGATTTGCTTTAAACGGTGTTGCACTTACAAATGTATTGACTAACAATACTGATGAAATAATTACTAGCACTATTAACATTCTTTTCTGCTTGATTCCAAAATTCAATTTTCGCACCATTTTTTCATCCTCTCTTAGTAAAAAATCTAAAGAAACATTAAAACAGTCGCAAATTTCAATAACTATTTCTAAATCTGGATAACTCCTCCCCGTTTCCCAACTTGATATAGTTGATCTTGACACCTGCAATTTTTCAGCCAATTTTTCTTGAGTTAAATTATTTTCTGCTCTTAGCTTTTTAATTTTTTCAGATAAATTCACAACTTGTCTCCTTTCTAAAATCAGGATATTTAAGATTCATTTAAATGACTAGATAAGCTTTTTCACATCACAATTTTTCAATGACAAGAATCTTGTCAACATTGATATATCAACGTTTTTCAAAATTTCCTGAGATAGCTTTAATAAAGACAGTTGCAAACAAACGTGGGTATTCCGAAGTGAACTTGTGAATGATTTATCTGAAAACATTTAAACGTTAATTACTTCACCAACAGAATAAAAAAGACAGGGGAAATCAACTCCTGTCTTTTTTGGTTTTATTCCCCCTTGTTTTGAGGTGTGAGGTTGGCTGGGGTGAATTGCGGTAGCAAGAGGGGCTAGCCCCTGTATTGCGTAAAAAATAAAGCTAAAGATCCACACGTGGATCGGAAACACTGGTGGTTTGGCAGGTACAATGGTCAGAGCAAGCCGAATTCCGAGGATCCTCGTTTTGAGTATGTTCGGCTTGGCGACATGCGCTCACCTGCCAAAATGCGGAATGCAAGGGGGAAAGGGCGGAGATTTTTTGCGTGGGTTGCTCAAAAAATACTACCCGAACCTTGCGTGGAGCATAGCCCTTTTATAGATATAGGGGTAGAATCAGATAAATACAGCTTTACAACGCTAAGGAAGTTTAAATCCATTAAAAAAGTCGATTCCCAAAACAGGAAATTGACTTTTTTATTTAGCTTACTAAATTAACACACCTATTAGTTCAACAAATCTACTTCTTTTTATTATGCAGTTCAAATGACTCTTCAAATTCGTCCCATTTTACATTTACTTGTATAACTTCATCATCGTTTACTTTTGCCCCACCTTCTGAACTACTTTTGGAAGTAAATATTAATTCTCTAGGAGGATCAGTGAACTCATTTGTTGATCCCCCACTACTACTACTTGTAGTATAGGAGTATTCAAGATTTCGCATGGAAGATAATTCTTCTAAAGTACCCTTGTATTTTAATACAAGTTCATCACTATCTTCGTTAGAGTAAGTCTTTGTTCCGTCATTATCTTCCCATATTTCTGTTCCTTTATAAGAATATACAGCGTCCCAATGTTCACTTTCTCCAATAAATTTATAATTATTGTTAGTAACTTCTTTTTTAGTAACCTCATCTTTAGTGACTTCATCTTTAGTAACTTCCGTACAAGCCGTTAAAACCAGTATTGTAAATATTAGCGTGAGTATTTTTTTCATTTTACCTCCCCTTTACAATTCGATTTTACCACAATAATCCAGTTGCTTTATTCAATTATTTTACCGTTACTTTAAGTGCATTCTTTCACAATCTCAATAGAGTAGAACCTATTGATACACAATTAATTTATATATAAATTAGGCTTAATTATGTCTCATAAGACTTGTACCAAAATCTAATCGTTGTAAATCCGCACTTTCCTGACGCTACCCCCTAAACAGAAAAAAAGGTTCAAAATTATTATTTCTTTATTACTCATTTTTATTATCATTACAGTAGTCTATATGTTTATGCTATCAAAGAACTATCATACGGGTGTAGAAGTTCCACTAAATGAAATCAAAATTTCTGATATCACACTTTCAAACGTTAGCGAAAATGATGCGGATACTAGAATCACTTTTCTGGCAAAATCAGAAAACGCATTCTATCGTATAGAACCTGATAGCTCCCTAGTTTATGTGGAAGATAAATCAATTTATTTAATTCTAAATACAGTATTTGATCCTTTCTCAATTGTAGCCAACAAAGAAATATCAGAAAGTAACTCTATCATGGCTCCAGACTCATTTTCAGACGAGACAAAAGTTTATTTGATAGAAAGTGTCGGAGAAGGAAACATAAAATTAGTAGGTACCATAGGAAAACTTACGAAGTAAATATAAAAAACTAAAAAACAGTAGCGAAACGATTTTTTCGCTACTGTTTTTTGCGTAGTCTTGATTGTTTTTTCTAATAACTGGCGTTATGTTAACCTGTTGTGTATGGCGTATACAAGCCCGTTCAGCGAATGAATCTCAGGGAGCTATTCCAAATTATTGTTTAACTAACCTGACCCGTTAGCCATCCATGCAGCACAAAATCAGTGCTGCACCACCGAGAATGAAAATGGTTAGGAAGTGTCAATACTGATACTGACCTTAATCCAGTCAACCCTAATCCATAGACTTATTAATTATCGCTCTCTTATTTTAAGTTGTCTTCAATAAATTCTCTGAACACGTTTTTAGCCTCTTCCAATGTTACTAACTCCCCGATAACCTTACTTCCAGGGATGTTTTTTGAAAGTGATATACCTAAAAGATACCTTTGACACTTCCATATAGGAACTTCAAGACTTTCTTAACTGAACTAAAGCCCCCGTTAATTTAAGTAGAATTTTTCACAATATAATCCAATAGCGACAGAGGGGATCGAACCCCCGACCTTACGGGTATGAACCGTACGCTCTAGCCAGCTGAGCTACACCACCAAAACATCTAAAGAATAATAGAAAATTATTCTTTAGAAAATACAGATTACAGCACCAAAGCAATTTCAATCTATCACATACAGCCGATTTTCTGTTAAGGAATCGACTGTATGTATTATGCTTTTACTTCCAATTTGCTCATCATGTTCATCATAGATGTCATCATTTCATCGCATTCTTGCATTTTAGACATCATTTGATTCATATCCATATCCATGTTCATATCACACATTTGTTCCATCATCATTTTCATGCAATTCATTTCACACATCATTTTTTCCATACACGCCATCATCATCATGTTCATACACACTTTTCCCATTTCCAATTCATCCCATTGATAAGTAAATGTATTTTGAATAAAAAGAAAAATGAAAGAAGCGCATAAAAATCCCCTCATACTTAAGGTCCTTTTAGCGCTTCTTGTTGTCAAGTCAGCTTTTCTTATTTTATCCAAAATTAACTATATATTAAAAATTTTAAGAAATGTAAGAGTTTTTTTATTCTTAACATTTATTCAGTATTAATTTACCAAACATTTACCTTTAATTAACATTTTGATAGATGGTATGTTCATAGGCAATTCCGTTGATTATTACTTGAACTATACTGCTCCTTTAGTTCAAGTACAAACCTTCACAATCTTTAAGATGTTATTCAACAATCCTCCCCTTTAATTGAACATAATGACTGGCTTTTTTAACACCTTTATTGTCATACTAATTTCTTTGCATACATTTCGCATACAAACTTGAAATTTGCATACAAATAGCATACAATAGATTTAGCTTTAATATGAAAATAGATGAAACTAAGGAGGAATCTACTAAACTATGGCTAGATTCGTATCAATTGATATTGGAAATGATGCTGTTAAGGGATTTTTAGGAGATCTTACTAACCGGATATACATACCCAACGTAATAGCGAATGTGCAAAATCGTGAAATTGTTGAAATGGAAAAAAATTCGTTACATGCCTTACATGTAGAAATTACATCCTCTGCTTTAAAAAGTAAAAATGGTAGTTTTGCAGTCGGAAAACTGGCATCTAAATACCCGAATAATGACGAATTGACTCCCGACCAGGATAAAGCCGACAGTGATCAACCAGTTATTATGTTATTAACAACCCTTGCTTATGACGCGGTAGAGCAATTTCCCGAAGAAGATGGTATAATAGAAGCAACTTATTATTTATCTACGGGATTGCCCTTAGATGAAACTAAACAAGGCAAAGCAAAAGATTTCAGGAAAAAGCTAAAAAACTCGCAGCATGAAGTGAAATTTTTAAAAACACCTTCTCTAGAAGGAAAAATTGTGCGGATAAAGTTTGAACAAGTACTTGTAAATACAGAAGGATTTGCCGCATTTGTAGATTTAACGACAAATAATGATGGTTCCACTAAAAACGAAGAGCTTTTAGGGAAAACGATACTAATCAACGATATAGGCGGTCTTTCAACGGACTCCGCGATAATTACGGATGAAGCTGAAGTAGACAATGAATATAGCAACGGTATAAAAAGAGGTGTATCTACGTATTTAGATACCATAATTAAGAAGGTATATTCTAAATATAAATACTCCATTAAAAGTAGACGAACTCTTGTTGAAATCATCACGAACGAACAACCTGAAGAACAATATCATATCTGGGTCAATGGAACTCGTGTCTCTATTAAAAACATCATTGATGAAGAATTATCTATTTTAGCAAAAGAAGAATATAAGTTAATTAAAGATATGTGGCGTAATGTACCAGATATTCGACTTGCTTATCAAACCGGCGGTGGTTCCCTAGTATTAAAACCTTACCTTACTAAATTAAATCAAGCTGATAAAAACTACCCTCTTCGATTTGTATCTGAAGATGATAGTGTATGGATGATTGCGCGTGCTTATTTCAAAATTTTACTTATGTATGCAAACACCAAAGGGATTACAACACAAAATACCACGTTAACAAAAGCGTGAACTGAAAAATGGAACAATTTGAGCCGGGAAAATCTCTTTCGTTTCGATTACCATCTGATACCCCTTCACATGTACTTAAATACTTAACAGAAAACAAGAAAAATGCTGGTAGAAAATTCAGTAGCAATATAGCTTCAATTTTTATTGATGCTGTATCACAAAAAGCTTTAAGTACTTCAAATGGTAATCAAATGAACGTCCCCCTTCCTAAAGGGCTAACATCTGAAGAATTAGAATGGTTAAATCATCCGCATACAAAAGCATTAGTTAGCCAGCTCCTATATCAAGTAGTTAAAAAACCTTATTCACCCTTTGATTTAAATCAACAACCCGAAAAAAATGAAGAAGAAAATCCTCCTGCCTTTAAAGCGAATGCAGCCATTCAAAATTTCGCTCAAAAAGCATTCTTGGATTTTGATGACGACGACGATTAACCCCCTTATATTCATAGGGGGTTTTTCATTAGACAAAAATAGTCATAATTTGATGTAGATAATATAAATAACAGCTTAAATACCATATTAATCAAGGATACATATAGACCACACACTATACATACCTTACATTTTCACTAATAATGTATTCCACATGTAGCTAGTCGTCTACATGTGGAATTGTATAAACACTGATTTTCATTACTACCGATGACAAGGTTTAAACTTCTTATTATACATACACTATTTTTCGCTACACCAAAACAGTAGTTATAATTTGGTGTAATGTATCATGATTAGCAGTTCAAATACCGTATAAATTCATGTGTACATATAGACTACACGCTACATATCCCTTAAAAACGTAGACCATTTGTGGCCAATGGTCTACATGTGGAACCTTATAAAAACTCATTTTCATTACTGCCGATGACAAGGTTTACACGTAGTTACATAGGAGGTTTCCATGAACACAAATAGTAAGTCATAACTGGATGCAGGATACTAAGGATAGCAAACCAAATACCTTATTAATCAGGTGTACATATAGACCACACGCTACATATACTTTACATGCTTCAAAAAAATGTAGACCATTCGTGGCTAAAGGTCTACATATAGAACCTAATATATGCTCATTTTCATTATTGACTCATGACAAGATTCCCCACATTTTCATAGGGAGGTTTTCTATAGACAAAAATAGTCATAATTTGATGCAGGTTATTATGAATAGCAAGTCAAATACCTTATTAATCAGGGATACATATAAACCATATATTCATAACTAATGATAAAATGATGAATAGAAAACTTTCAATATTTTATTTTATTTTATTTTAACTATCTATTATAATGTTTAATATTATTGTGTGCCACAAGTGGTCTATGGTCTACTTATAGACTAACAACTGGTCCATAAAGACCAGTAAAACAAACAGCTTCATAACTTTTTGTATGTCATCCAAATAAAAGCTCAGTGCACATAAAATTTAAAAAGGAGGTAAAAAAATTGAATGAACCTAAGTATTGGAAAATCAGTGATTTTGTAGAAGAATTAAGAAAAAATCTAGATATCTCAAACATACATATTAATACAGTTGATGGCTGGTTTAAACGGCTAGAAAAAGATCGTATCCATTATATCAACCGTACTGTAGAAACAAATGAAAAAATTTATGACGAATTAGACTTAAAGATTGCCGTTTTTATAAAGAAAAAAAGAGAAGAAAAGTGGGCCCTCGTGGCCATTTCTAGAGAGCTGACCAACTTTACGAGTTTAAGACCATTTCCTCCCAAAGAGGACAAACCAGCACCATATGTGGACAACATAGAGGCCCTAAAGAACCAAATTACTGCAGAAGTCCAAAAAACATTTGCAGAACTTGCTGCGACGCAAATGGAAGAACTTAAAAATCAATATAATCAATTACTAACCACTTTACCGAAACAACAATCCCCAGAAGAACAAAGAACAAAACGATTTGAAGAGTTAATGCTACAAAAAAAAATAGAACGAAAGCTAGAAGAAGATGCAGAAAAAACCTGGTCGGAACTGCCTGAAACAGAACGTCTGAAAAAGGTAGGATTCTTTAGAAAAGAAGTAGATTTAGACAAAAAAAGTGCGTTTATACGCAACTATAAAAATGACCATTTTGAAAGTTATTTAAAATCCGAAATGGGATTAGAGATATAATATATTTCGACTTATTGATCGTTTATACGCAATTTTTAAGAGTAAACATAATGGTCTCTTAGAAACTCTCCCTTGAAGCATAAAGGTTCTTGGGGGAGTTAGTTGATTCTGTTACTTTTCATATTGTCTAGTTCTTTATATATTCTGGCGAGATTTATTCTAAAATAAACATAACGAATATATTTTTAATCATTATTACCTTCGAATTTACCTTTACGTAATCTACATCTCCCTACGAAACACCTTCTCCAAAACACTATCGTATCAGCATTCATATGGGTGAAAGATAGAGACTTATCAACTTATTTCACATACTACAAAGTGTTAAGTCTCAGGAAGAGAAACAGAGTAAATGATCGATTATGGTACTGTTCTTGCTCAACAAACAGGGCAGTTTCATTGAGGATATATCTAATATTAGTCCTAAAGGACTTCAATGCTATAATCCCTATATTTGTATTGGGAATGAGATGAATTTATATGAAACAGTTTATTATAAGACATCATAAATGCATGTAAATGATATGAGAGCCATTGTATTCCAGTAGTTCTCACATCGAAGTTAAGATAACCGCATCTTCCTGAAGTTCCCCCTATGTACGTTAAACCCTTTCACTACAATAAAATCAACGGTTCTTTTCTTTTTCTATTCGTTCTAAGACTTTCCCCATCCTGCGGTTTATAGCACTTCCAGAGAACCTTAATATCTTTCATCTATTTTTTCGTAAATAGGCTTTTTCCCGCCTATCATGAGCTTTTGGTTAGGTGTTGGATGGAAATCTCCACCATCACATTCTATGTATGATTCAGGATCTCTTCTATGTGATTCCAGTTTTCTATGGGGGCTTTTTTTACTAACCCTAATTTTCTTATTCGTATTTCATGAAGTATGTATTCGCAATCGCTAAAGTTAACAAAGAAAAGAAGGCTACATACTCAACCAACAAAAAAGCATACCTCCATGCCTGATTTTAAACAGGAGTCTTGCCTCGTATTATTTACATACTCCAGAAGTCGTCATAATCCACCTTATATCCGGCTTTTTTCAATACTTTAATAATCTTTGAGGCGTTCTTCATAGATGGTTTATTTTCATCTGACTGCGTTATTCTGCTAATACTATTCCTGTTTACCCCACTGACTTCGCTAAGCTCTTGCTGTGTAATTCCATTTTTATCGAGAAACTTACCGAACGCAGACCTTTTTTTACCTAACCCAAACATACGGATCAACCTCCTGATTTATTGTATGTCCACCATTCTTGACTAATATTTTGGTCTTTATTCACATTAATGTGATTTTCGCCAATAAAGTGTGAAACATGTACAAGCAGTCTCCATAAACTTTATCAAGGCAGCTAATTTGGTAGTTAGCAACTTCTGGCCAAAGTAATTACCAAAGTATCTACCTTGCTACCCTTACCAAAGTAATGAACCAATCCGGATTGATATAGAAGGAAAAACGAAAGTGTTTAGATTGAGCCGAAAGGCGAATGGATGGGAGGAGAGCATGAGAGGGGGAAAAGAAAAATTTTGACCCGCCATAGTTAGCGCTTGAAAAGGGAAATTTCACTCTTCAAATCTGAGGAGTCAACCGGCGTAAAATTGCGCTGGTTGACTCTCCACAAAATTGAGGGGATCTAAGGAGGATACATCATGTTACTTAATCTGCCTTTTGTATCGAGTAAGATAGAAACCGTTGATTTTAAAGCATTCATGAAAAAAGAACATAACAACGTTGCCACAACTGGCAACAACTCACCTATTTTGTTCTCATTTATTCCACTGCATCCAGCTGCTATGATCGACCCTGTATTCATAGGAATTGGTGCTGCTGTTCTCCTGATTGCGTTAATAGAAAAAGGATTAGCCGATACGGGAAACATTTCAATAGCAGCCTTTATCTCCGCTTTCCTTCGTATCGCTTTTCCCGTAGCTGGCATGGCTGCGTTATGGTACCTGGTCAATGATTTAAAATTCCTGTTCTGGTAGGTCTGGTACACGATGTACCAGAGTTAAAAACAGAAGTTCATCCTGAACCAGCGTCTTAAACTAAATCATTTGAGGTGAGCATATGAAAATGTGGTTAGCGAAACAAAGAGCAAAAGCAGAGCTTGTGAAAGCATTTAGGAATGGGGAAATAGGTAACCGGTATTCTTACGGGTCCAACTCCGGTCTTGTTTATCCAAAGATTCTTTCCGTGAATATCAGTCGGAAGGAAAAGTCGCTGATGTATGTATTTTCGATTCCTACAGGTATGGATCCAAAGGAAATTAAGAAGAAGGAATATTGTTTCATGCAAGTATTTGGGGAAAAGATCGAGATTAAAGGAGACACCAAGGTTTTTACGCTCAAAGTGTACGTAGGAAACGGTTCAAGTCTTATCCGTTATGACGCTGATTTGTTCCGAGAACAAGCGAATAAAATGCGTTTACCTATCGTCTGTGGCACTGATATGAACGGAGCTAATGTGCTATATGACATGGTGGATCACCCTCATTTGCTCATAGCAGGCGAAACAGGATCAGGTAAATCCACTCAACTGCGCTCAATTTTGAGCTCGTTAATCCAATTTAAAAATCCAGACCGCCTGCAGTTGTACTTATGTGATCTAAAGCGTTCTGAATTTCATATATTCCGCAGGGTGAAGCATGTTCAATCCGTTCTTGTAAGCCCTGTCGATATGGCAGCAATGCTTGCGTATCTCAGTGATGAATTAAAGAAACGTGGCGATTTATTAGACGCCTATGAGCTATCCCATATCGATGATTTACCATCCCCGCCACCTTATATTGTCCTTTGTATTGATGAAGTCGCTTTGCTACGTAAGGAGAAGGCAATCATGGCTATTGTGGAAGACATAAGCGCTATCGGGAGAGCTTTAGGTATCTTCTTAATCCTTTCCATGCAGAGACCCGACGCAAAGCTCTTAGAAGGTGCTTTAAAAAATAATTTGACCGTCCGTATGGGGTTTAAGTGCGCCGATCTAATCAACTCCCGAATTATCGGGACTCCTGGAAGCGAGAAATTGAAGGAGAATGGGAGAATGTTGCTAAAGTTGCAAGGTCAAGACGGATTAAAGGAGATACAGGCTCCATACTTAGTCTTAGAAGAGGCGAAAATAATTTTAGATAGTCATAAGTCACCTTTTACTAAAGAGCCGTTTAAAGAGTCTTCTAATCCCTCTGGAGATGATTCTCAAATTATCGATGCCATATTCGAGGTGTTGGACTAATGAGAAAACGAGATTTGAACATTTTAGTCGACCTCACGCGTTTTCGTTGCATGACAAGGGACGATATTATCGCTCTGCATTTCGAAGGTCTTCGGAACCCAATAACATGCTGTAATACGGTTCTGAAGAGATTGCGAAGAGATGGCCAAATCGAAGTAAATACGACCCAGCAACCATATATCTATTTCCCTTCACCCGCTCCTATAAAAAAAGACTCTGCTAAAATTCCACATTTCCTAAAAATCGTAGAGTTTTATAAGTCACTATCCAATTTTGGACAGTCAGAATCGTTCATAGTCGAACCTAAATACGGAAAAAGTTACATGGAACCCGATGCCTTCATGATCTGGAAACGCGCGCCATTCTTCGTGGAGATTCAACGCTCAGTCTATTCCGAAAAGGTTATGAACGAGAAGTTTATGCGCTATGTCACGTATTACATGAGCAATGAATGGAAGCAAGAATCGTGGCAACCGGCAGACAAAAAGGTTTTCCCTAAGATTATCCTGATTACCGACAACCGCTATAATTTACCGCGTCACTCCGGTGTCCAATTCTTTCAAGTTCAGGATATAAAACAGTTTTTAATGTTTGCCGCTAAAACAAAAGAGCAAAAAGCAGAATCGCCAAATATAAACGAAATCAAGATAAATAATTGAAATTGAAAGGGTGACAATTATGATTAAAGTTATAAACGAAGTGGAAGTTTTGTCTGTAGACGAAAGATGGGACTTCGAAGACCAGGTTTTCATCATGAATTATAAGGACAAAGAATACTTTCATAAGCTCATTCTTGTGGATTTAGAGGATTATCTTCTCAATAAGGAATCTTACAGCAAAGTTGTACGTGAAATTCACAGTCGCGTCGAACCATATTTAGAAGAAACGTATGGTGGTAAATTTAGTCGGTACATTTTTGCAGATCACGAATATAACGTTTACGGTCAACCAGTTTAACTCAATACAAAAGAAGACTTATGTAAATCAAAGCAAAGAAAAATACCCAAATTATAAGAAATACTAACGGTCCGTTAGGAAAAATCACGGATTTCCCTTGTAAAATATGTACAATCCGGATATAATAACAGTGAAGTTAAACAATCTAACTTGTGTAGAAGGGTGGCTCTACATTCCCGCGTGGGGGCGCTAAAAGGTACCACGATATATCCAGTTCAGGGATTCCTTCCTGTGCCGATCACCATTTAGATTTTTTAAATTTTAATTTAATCAAAACAAACGTATAATTGACCTTGGTAGTATTTTGCCAGGGTCAATTTTTTATTTAGGGGAAAATATATGTTATCTGTAACGGATTTACTTACGATTCAATCTTTGCCTCATGAAAAAGACATCTCTTTGCAAACTATACAGCAATTCTATAAAGAACATCTATGCGGCAAGGTTTTTATTATTCATTTAGATGACGAAGATAGAAAGACTGTAAAATTACGCTTCGAAGAAAAACACCTATGTCATCTACTCGGAATTCATTATGTGGTGAAAAAGCTAAAGAACAAATATGATTATATTGGAGAAAAAGGCTATAAAAAAGTCGAAAATGGTACTGTTACTTTTGATTTTCTTAAAACCACAAACAAAGATTGGTTTAAATCAAAGAAAAAGCGAATGTTATACTTTCCATTCATCTATCAAATAGTCCAAAGGCCTTCAGTCATTGTATTTTCTTTAGAAAACCTCACTACCCGATTAGATGTAGATATCATTCTCTATAATCACACTGATAATACTTACCTTCATTTGGGCCTTGATCAGGACTCTGATTCAAATTTCTATTATCCTAAAAGCTTTTATGACAGAAAAAAAGATGACCATATTGCAGGAAGAACTGTTTTACGAGTGTTGAGAGTAGATATTGAAAATGATTAAAAGGATCCTAAATTAAGGACCCTTTTTTCATTTCAATACAAAACTCGGGTTATGTAAGTAAAAGAAACTACACCATATAAGCTTCAATTAAACCAAGAATTCTGCTTAACTCATCGTTTTTCTTTTTATGAACAAAATCCTATAATCGGGTTATCTGCTCATGTCATAAACAAAGTTTCCCCAGTATTTGCTGCTGCTCCAGTACAGCCAGAAGCCATAGTAGTGACAGGTGCTATATCCGGTGCAGTGGAAGAGAAGATTGTCCATGCGTTCGATCCGTTGGTGGAATTAATTATGGGTGTATCGCTTCTGTGATGATTGCAGGGGGGCATTGCTTGTTATGATAGGGATTAAAGATAAAGGGTATTCTATGATTATGTCGTCAGCCATCGGATATGTATTAGTGAAAATGATGCCTTTATCAATTGATTTATTGGCTGGTATAGGTAGTGCAATTTAGGCATGTCGATTACGATTATTTTTGAAGTATATATCTGTGAATTGAAAAGAGGACCCTGCAAAATGAGGTGTCCTCATAAACTCAGTACAAAACAACACCTTTGTACTCAATACAAGCTGAATATATGATTTTTGTTATTTTCGTACATTCAAAAGATTTCCAAGACGGGGTTTTCTTCTTGAACCAACGCCACCCGTTAGCTTATTAAGATAGATAAAAAAGCTAAAGCAAAAACGCTACCCCGAATTTTGATTTTGGACAGCATCATCTAGCTACAATTCGTTAATTTTAATGTTAACTGACTTCCTCAATACCCATACCCATATGGATATCCATATGGGTATTCATATCCATAACCATACGGATCATATTGAGGATAACCATATCCGTACCCATATCCAGGACTTAGCAAAGAACCAGCTAATAATCCTCCTGTAAACCCTCCAAAGAATGGGCTTCCGAACCCAAAACCAGGTCTACCGAATCCTCCAAATCCCATACCAGGTCTACCGAACCCTCCAAATCCCATACCAGGTCTACCGAATCCTCCAAATCCCATACCGGGTCTACCGAATCCTCCAAATCCCATATGGCCAATAATTCTTTCATCATTTTCTATTTGTTGAGGTTGATTCCATTGATCAACTTCGTCAGTCCAATATTGTAATTCTGTGTTCAACATAATCCCTCCTCTATTTTTATTTTTTAAACACAATAAATAATATGTAAGACTTCGTGTGAATTCTTGGGTATTTAACTAGATCCGGAAATAGACTCCGCAACGGCAATAAAACCACGCTGAAACAGCCTTGATAATGCCGGATCAACTTCTCTCCTGCCATGTTAGTGGAACAAGGGTGTTTTTGAGGGTTTTATTGAACGTATGATTTTGTATACTTTCGTACATTGAAAAGAGTACCTTAAGGCACTTAACATAATCACCCTTATAGGCACTGAAAAAGGATCTTCGACTGGAAGATCCTTTTAGCTGCTTGTTTAATTAAAGCGCCCTTTATTGAAAAACTGCTCTTTGCAAATTTTCCTTTCACTAAAGCACCTCGTTAGCTGAAGAAGAATTTCACGTTACAACTCCCCTATTCAGATGTATAAAATGCAGAGGAACAAGAGATGCTGCAACTTGAGGCATCTCCCTTGCAAACATCTCTTGTCCTTAGTTAATCAATCGTTGGTGAGATTATTCCTCAATCTTAAACCATGAATCTTTAGCTTGAATTACATTCCAAAGTTTTTCTGGAAGCTCAAGCTCACTTACTTTTGAAGTCTTAATTGCTGTCTCAATTTCAGCTTCTTTTCCATTCTGAACCTTTTCTACCCAGTCTGGATTCATGATTAACGTATGACCAACCACTGCTAGGGATAGACCCTTATCTAATGCTGTTACAACGTCATCTGGCGTTACCATAGAACCCGCAGCCATTACAGGAACTCTGCCGTTTACATGTTCAACAATTAATTCAAGATATGTTTTTTCATCTTGACTATCGACTGGCTTTGAGGAAAGGGCATTAGCCAACGAAGCATGTACATAATCAACATTTTCTTCAATAAGACGATTAATTAATTCATAGGTATCCTTCATTCTCAAACCGTCTTCTCTATGTTCTTCTGGAGATAGTCTGTATCCTAAAAGGAATGGTTTGGTCGCATATTCTTTAATGACACTTTTAACTTCTTGAACGACTGCAAGTGGGAAACGTAAGCGATTTTCTAGAGAACCGCCCCATTTGTCCTCACGTCTATTGAAGAAGGGAGAAAAAAAGTTTTGATTTAAAAATTCATGTGCACCATGAATTTCCACACCATCAAAACCAGCTTGGATAGCTCTTCTTGTTGTTTCGCCAAAGGCATGAATCACTTCCAAAATTTCATTATGAGTAAGCTCTCTAGGTGTTACATGGGAGCTTCTTTTAGAGCTTACATTACTAGAACTAACAAGTTCACCATTTGGAATAAAATCAGGTAGTGCTTTGTTACCTGCATGGAAAATCTGAAGTAATGCAGGAGCTCCACCGCTTTTCGCAGCATCAGCTAATTTAGCTAGACTTGGAATAAATTTATCGTCATAACCAGCGAATTCATTAATAAAGCCTACTCCATTTGGTTGCACATGAGTACAACCTGTAATGACAAGACCTACTCCATTGGCTCTTTTTCTATAATACTGTAATTCCTCATTTGAAATTGTGTAATCATCGTTACTAGAATAAGTTGTCATTGGTGCCATAACGACTCTATTTTTAATGGTGATACCACTTTTAAATGTAAAGGTTTCAAATAAGTTGCTATATTTTGTGTTCATTTTTTAACCTCTTTCTAAATTTTCATTTAAAGGTTATTTTTATCTTTCCTTTGACTTATTCAGAAACTTTAATGACAATTTTACCAAAAGCACCACGACCTAGATGCTCGTAGGCTTGGATAGCCTCGTCGAATGAGTACACTGTATCGATTACTGGATGAATATTTAGTTCATTAAAGGCTTTGTTCATGTCATCGAATGCTTTGCGGTGACCGACATAGATGCCTTGAATATGTGCTTGTTTCGCTAATAATGCGAATAAATTCACTTCCGCCATCATGCTTTTCAGGAATCCAATGATATAAATATGTCCTTGTAGTGCAAGCGCCTCGATCGAACGGTTAATGCTATCTCCACCAACAACCTCTAAAATATGTTGAGCACCTTTACCATCCGTCAGTTTTAATACTTCTTGTTCCCAATCTGGCGTATCCACATAGTTGATGACTTCTTTTGCGCCTAACTCTTTTACTCGTTCACCTTTTACATCACTGCTCGTTGTAACAATTACTCTTGCACCTAATGCAGAAGCGATTTGAATCGCATAGACGGACACACCACCCGTACCTAGAACAAGTACCGTGTCACCGGCTTTGATTTTGCCGTATTCTACTAAAGAAAACCACACTGTTAATGCTGCGATTGGCAGTGTTGAAGCCTCTTCATCTGTTAAATTAGCTGGTGCCATTACTGCTGCATATTCATCTAACAACATATATTCCGCTAGGCCACCATCATTCGGTCCACCCACTGCTGTTGGCGCATAGTCTTCGCTTGCTGCCCCATCAACCCATTTTGTGTAAAGATGCGAAACAACACGGTCTCCCTCTTTAAACTGGTTCACATCTGAACCTACACTTACAACAACGCCTACTGCATCCGATACAGGTGTGAAAGGTTTACTCATTAAGTCCGGTAAATAATCGCCATCCATGATGGATTTATCACGGAAATTAAGCGATACAGCTTTCACTTGAATTAATATTTGTTTAGGACCTGGTTTCGGCATCTCTACCTCTACTAGTTTCAGATTATCTAATCCTACGCCTTGTTTTTTCCATGCTTTCATCATCATTTCCTCTTTTCTTATATTTAATTATTTATAACAAGAAGTATTTTTTAAATCTGCATCAAACAAATCGATAAATCTAGAATCATCGATATATTAGGTTGTAACAACAACCAAACTCTGTTATGAATTTGGTTATTGTTACAACTCTTTTTGAATGAATTTACCGAGATTTTTTATGGCTTCTTCATCCCTTTTGTAATAAGTCCACTTGCCTATTCGTGTTGCTTTAATTAAACCAGCTTTTTGTAAAGTTGAAAGGTATTGAGAAGCAGTAGATTGAGTCATATTTAACTTAGTTGTTATTTGACTAACACACACACCAACTTCCACTAAATCAATTCCTTCTTGTGGTCCAAAATGAGCAAAAGGGTCTTTCAGCCAATCTAAAATTTGTAATCGAGCCTCATTTGAAAGTGATTTAAAAATAGTTATCTTGTCCATGTTCACATTATAAATCGACAAAAGTCAATTTGTCAATTTAACCTTACATTTATAACTAGAATATTTTTTTGTAAATTCATTTCTTCTTCAACTCTACTGCTGGTTTAGTTTAAGTACTTTTCTTCACAATATCCATTTATATTACTAAGCGTTACTAAACAATCTGGCCCTTTAGTTGAACAAGGTCCCAAAGTATCACATGCATACTCTATACAAATCTAGTTAGCATAAATTCAACTCTCGGAAGTTCCGAAACATAAACCCCCTTGGCGCTCAAGGGGTTCCGAATGGTCCATTTTTATCGTTTATACATGATTTTATACATGTTTGATGAATCAACATTTTCGGCTTCTGAAGAAGCCTGGTAGCTGCATAAAAAAGGGGTGTTTTATGCAAATTCTTCTTTCACTAAAGCACCCGTTAGTTTAAGTGAAAACCTTCACAAACTTTCATAACGAATGGTTTCTGTTCTGTTTACTGTTTTATAGGTCTTTCAAAAATCAATTCATAGTATGACCCTACTGCAACTCCTGAAGTTGCAAAGTCAGGAGAGAAAATTTGAACAAAACGCCAGCCTTGATTTGCGTGATTTTTAATTACTTCTCGATAGTCTTCATTAGGTTTACCAGATAACTTTTTAAACTCTATTTTTATAAATTTGTATTCATACATTTATTTCTCCTCCTTTTGATTATGCGTCATAAACAGAATAAGGATGTGTTTAACTTAACTACTATTTGTACGTTTTGGATTGGAAAAAGTTTCAATTTGAAACGATTTTCTTCAACTAAACTGCGTCGTTAGTGAAAAAGCGTCTCCACTTATTGTAGAAACGCACCACGTTAGTTCAATGAGAATTGTTCACAAATGCTACGGTTATATCTTGGGTATAATACAGTTTATATACATTAGAGGGGGGAATAGTATGAGGCTAAGAAATGGAGATTTTTATACAAATGTTTTGACCAATAAGTTATATAGGTTAAATGAAGATGACAATAGCAGCTGGTACTTGAGCTTGCGTGATGAAGAAGGTTATCATGAAACAGAAAAGACATCAGGGCGTGATATGATTAGATTGGTAGAAGGTAGTTATAAAAAAAGCTAATAAAAAACTAACCCATTCCTATCATAATACCTGTAATCAGATTCTTTTAGTGGAAAGTAGGTAAAACTTGAAACAATATAAGATATTTCAAGGAAAAAGTCGCCTTTATGTCGAATATAACAGATAAAGGGGATTACCCAATGAATAAATTTGAGTTATTAAAAAAGTTACTAAATAGTAGTCGAGGTAATTTGTTTTCATTAGAGATTCCTACTACAAAAGAAGATGAAAAAAGGATTCAAGAATTGGTTAGAGTATTAGAAACAGAAAAAAGAATTAAATTAAGAGAATATGTACAGAGAGAATACTCAGTTTATTTACAAGGAATAATTAAGTATGCATCCGAATAATCGGATGCTTTTTTTATTGGGGTGAACCACCATAAGAAATCCGGGTTCTTCAAGTTATACAATAAGCCAAGGTGGGCATAGAATTTTTATGAGATTTAGAAATTGTGAACCTTCATAACCCACAGAGCCAATAAATCCCTTTGGCATCTATTTTCTTAAACTAACCTGCCACGTTAGTTGAATAAGGTGTTTTTATGAATGTATGATTTTAGATATTTTCGTACATTAAAAAGAGTGACTTAAGTCCATTCACATAGTTGACCTTATCTAACAACAATGAAAAAAGAAGCTTCGATTGAAAGATCATCAGATTGACTACCCTTTCATATCCATATTTTTCTATGTAAAAACCTCTTTTCTGCCTTTATTTATAACACTATGTTATGACACCAATAACACAAACAGGACCATCTCGTATGAGATGATCACCTTTTACTTGTTATTAAACTAAAGCTACCAGTTAGTTCAATATCTTCATTATTTGTTATCTATGAATTGCAAAAACATTTTTTAAAATATGTAACTTAGATTAAGATTAACTAAAAACAACCGAATTATTCAATCATGTCAGACTTCATATACAGAGCATTAACTTCAAACCCAGCACGTGTATTATATGTTACAAGATTAGTAATTGCTCCATATACGGTTAGACTATCTCCAGATCTAAAGTTAATTGGTCCTGGGTATTCAACAACTATATAATGTTCAGGATGATCTAATATAAGTTCAAAATGAGTAATTGGAGTTTCAGTGGGAAGCACTTCACCAATTATCCCCTTAAAAACAACGTATTTTCCAGAATATTGCTCGATATTTTTTTGTACAGATACAAAATCAACAGATTCTGCAGTTTCTCTTATTTCTTCTGGGGTTCTTAATGAAGCCTCTATCTCTTGCCTAGCATTTTCTCTATATTGCTTTTGTGCTTCTACCGCAGCCTTCTCGTTTTTTTCTATATTTTCGATGATTTGTTGGTTAAATTCCTCATCTTTCTTGGAGGTTTTATCATCCCAATAATCAGGCATAGTGAAGCTCCCACCTATAAAACCTACAAGAAATAGAGGAACTGACACAAAAGAAAATTTAAAGAATGAGATTGCTAAATCTACTTTTCCTTTTATAAAAAGAATAAGTGCAACACCATTAATTACAAAAAAACCGATTATTGAAAATAACATTAAAATTGCAAAAATAACTTCTAAAATACTCATATTCATAGTGTATACTCCTAAAAAATGAAAAATACTATTTTATATAATATCGGTTGAAACTTTTTATTGTTAATAGCTCTACTTAAAGCACAATCATAGTTTTTAGTCTCTGTGAAACGTTATACATCTTCAATGAAGTTAAGATGAGTTTTTATTGTTTTCTTAATTAGGCTAAATAACCAGTGTCTATTTTGTAAATATGGTCCTTCTTTCACTAAACTGATTCATTAGTTAAAGAAGAAACCATTCTATAACACTTAAGTTATGAAATCGGTTTTTTTATTAAACTAAAGTGTGAATGTATGATTTTGTATACTTTCGTACATTCATTACAATTCGGACTCATTGTTCTATTCAAACATGCTTTTCATAATGAGTTTTCATTCAATGCAAAGCTGCCCCCCACTCTATTAATAGAGTGGGGGCATCTATTAGTTCTCCATACTTTTTGTACTATTCTAATGGTTCTAAAAACCCCATGAGCACCAAGGGGTTAACGTCTTCATTGTTATTGTTTATACATAATTTTATATATCACATCTGAAGAAACCTCTCAACTGCATAAAAAATGCTAGTTTTAAACAAATAAAAAAGGACATTTCATCTAAGCCCTCTCCCCGGCATCGGCCACACGTGCCTTCCAACCCATTATCATTTTAACAGAAAACGCTTACAATTTCAAATATTAATAGAACACAAGTTTCGACATAAGGATGGAAATCCTTATCAAAATAAATTTTCGGGCTTTGATTCATGCATATTTGTGTCACTTTATTAATTTCAAACATACTATAAATTAGCCCATTTAAGTGCCTCCTTTAAACAAAAGGAGATGTTTGTATATGTCAGGTTTTGCTGGTGGCGGCTGTGGATTTGGTGGCGGCTTTGCCTTGTTAATTGTATTGTTTATCCTCTTAATTATTATTGGTGCTAGCTTCTGTGGTGGATTTGGCGGAGGCATCTGCTAATAAGTAAGTAACAAAAAGGGCGACCGTCATGGTCGCCCTTCTTTAAGTTTACTGGTTATTTCATTATGATTGCTGATCATTCTTTTTTGGAAAAGAGTGTATCCCCCTTTCCGTGCTATGCCCTAATTTAGTAAATGGGCTTATCTTCACTCCAAATAGGTGATTACCTATTAAATAAAAATTCGTGCATCATAATGCGTATATTTGTGTCATTTCATTATTTTAAACATATAATTAATTAGCCCATGCAAGTAGTAAGTGCCTCCTTTAATACAAAAGGAGATGTTTGTATATGTCAGGTTGTGTAGATGGCGGCTGTGATGGCGGTCGTGGATTTGGTGGCGGATTTACCTTGTTAATTGTATTGTTTATCCTCTTAATCATTATTGGATGTAGTTGTGGCGGTGGATTCGGAGGCGGATTCGGCGGCGGCTATGGTTACGGGGGCGGTTACGGAGGCTTCTGCTAATAAATAAGTAACAAAAAGGACGGCCGTCATAGGTCGTCCTTCTTTAATTTATAGATGGTTATTAAATGAAGATTGCTGACTATCAAAACCATGTTTATGTAAATAGGTTTCATTCTCTTAGTTCGTCCAGATAATAAAAAAAGGAGCTATTGATCGGCTCCTGGGATTTAAGTAATGCATCCGTATTCTTATTTAATGAGGCTAGCAAGAACCATCTCAGTAATGTCCACCATATCCCATGCCGTGAGATGGATAACCACCATATCCCATGCCGTGAGACGGATAACCGCCATATCCCATGCCGTGAGATGGATAACCGCCATATCCCATGCCGTGAGATGGATAACCGCCATATCCCATGCCGTGAGATGGATAACCGCCATATCCCATGCTATGAGATGGATAACCGCCATATCCCATGCCATGAGATGGATAACCGCCATATCCCATGCCATGAGATGGATAACCGCCATATCCCATGCCGTAGCCATAACCTCCAACTATTTGTCTTTCCATTTTATATCTCCTCCTCAAATTGTTTCCAAAATAGTGTATGTGTCCATATTCAATGAGGGATAGATATTTGCCTATTTGCAAAGGATGTATGCTTGGTTGTTATTATATTTGAGGTATAGTCATAACCTCTCGTTGTACTAACTTTCACAAGACAATTAGCAACAGTCAGTCAACGATTTACTGTTCTCTCAATTAACCCTCCCCTAATGAAGAAGGAGTTTTTCTGAATGTATGATTTTCGTTATTTTCGTACATTGAAAAGAGTGGCTTAAACCGCGCAATACTGTCTATAGGTAATGAAAAAAGGACCTTTGATTGGAAGGATCCTTTTTTACTGCTAATTCAACTAAACATCCGATAGTTTAATAAAAACAAACCTATAGACTTTTATGTTTATTTTAACCTTTATTTAATAGTTCTTTATTCTGACTAATGATGATTTTATTTTTCAATATCATTTCTTTATTATTAACCCCAAAGGCTTTCGGTTCGGTAGCACTTTTCATCTTCTCTAGAAAAGATTTTACAGATACCTCTAAAAGTTCAGAAATTGATATGTTTGTTTTATCTGATAAACTTTGAAGCTCTTCAATTAATTGAGGAGGTAATAAAGATGCTAAAGCTTGCTTTTCCATATTATAAACTCCTTTTTTTAGGAATTATTTATTTGTAATTTCAGTATGTAAAAATTAATTTTAAATACAAAATTAGATTAGTGTTAATTATATTAAGATTTGATTGCAATTGCAAAAAAAAAGAAAAAACGTACCCATAACTTAAAACCAACCTCTATAAGCATACTAAAGAAAAAATACTGAGGTGGATTTTATGTATGAATGGATTTATAACCAATTCATCAATACTATATTTTTCTTTGTGTCAGTGTTTGGTGGAACAATAATAATATCAGCTATCTTTATTTACTTTGTAAGTAGATCAACAAACAGTTAATAAAGAAATACCCCTTCTACTCACTGCTTTTTTTATCAATTCTATTTCATGATACATAGCTTCAGACAAGATGCCTTTTTTTATATTCATGTTGATTTCATAATAAAATTCAACTAATAAATCCATTGGAAGCTTATCGTATGATGTATGACCTTGCAATGTTGCCGACCCCTTTTATCTATTTTTTAAAAATTATATCAATGGTAAATTTGTATTGCTACTAATTAAAGTAAATATTGTGTAAAGTTTAATTTAGTATAGAAAAGTTACTCTAACTATGCTTTGTACTCTGATTTGTGTATATTGGTGTATTAAATATTCAAAACTAGCTTACATAATGCTACATTTCGGAAGTTCCGAAATATAAACCCCCTTGGTGTTCAAGGGGGTTCGAATTGTCCATTTTTATCGTTTATACATGGTTGATGAATCAACATTTCCGGCTTCTAAAGAAGCCTGGTAGCTGCATAAAAAAGGGGTGTTTTATGCAAATTCCTCTTTCACTAACATCCCCGATAACCAATCATACAGCGTAAGATCAATGCTGTGCTACATAAAAAAAAAATGGATAGCCCCGTCTATACTATTTGTATAGATCACGCAGTAGATGGATACATTATCCTAATATAGATCTATTTTAAAAAGTATCAACCTCTTTTTTATAAGAAAAAATTTATATAAAACTCATCTAATTTTAATCAAACTTTCATTTATATAGACTATACTGACGTTATATTTCACATTAAAATACTAGGGAGCATCTACGATGAGTTCAAAACCGAATACAAGAAAAAACACCTATTTTTTATCCAGATATATTCCAAATCCAAAAGAACGAAAAAACATAGTTATCTGTTTAACTATAACTATTTGTTTATTTTTCATTGGACTTTTACTCATTACTCTTAATCATCAGCAGCTAATGATGCAAGAATACAAACATTATAAGAGTATCCTAAAACAATTTGGGTCTATATCAAGAATTGTGTATTTTGCCGTTTTGTCTATATATCCTGTTTTTCTTTTATTAAAGTGGAAACGCTTGAAATCAATAAAATGGAGGAATTTTCAATTAAAGAATTTCATACAGTTTCTCGGATTGCTAGTCCGCAAATGGCATGTCCCCCTTGCGATAGTATCTACCGGATCCATTTTGCTTCATAGTTATTTGGCGATCATGAGGGGATTTAAATGGGACTTTACGAATATCTCGGGAATCCTTGCTGTTATTCTCTTATTTTTTCTCCTATTTATGGGGCTTAAACGATTCAAGAGAAAAGATAAAAACTGGCATTTAAAACTGGCTATTGGATTTCTCATTTTATTTATGATTCATGCATCTTTTTGATTGAATAATGAACATTATAAAAAGAGTATGTCGCATGATAAGGATCAGTTCCTTATACAACAAACTCTTTTTCATGTCCCTTGTTTCACCACACATCAACATAGACTAAGATCCCTTATCCACAGTGGCTCCTTATGTAGCTTTGAAATAAAGATTGATTAAAAAATATCCTCAATTCCTTATCTAACAGCAACTTCAAAAGCTCCATTTAAATCATTTGTTCCAATAGGCTTTTGCTTCTTCCTCAAGTACCTTTAATCTTTTGTAGTAATCAGGAAACTCGTTAATATGAGCCAGTGCAATTTTCCCAGTAATAATAGGATCATCACCTGTAACATTAGTTTGGCTGGATATTTTCCCATGTTCAAGCTCTGTATTTACTCCCATCCAAAACTCATCTAAATCAAACTTGCTTTTATTAAAATCAATGCCTAAAAGTAAAGCGATTTCTGCTGCTTCCTCTTTGGAAAAAGATTTAACACTAGTTGCAGAACGATTATTTCTATACAAGTTTGGACTTCCGGTGGTTGGATATAGATATTGCGTACCATAGTTATAACCGTTAGTCCAGTGGTTCAAATACGGATTATTATAGTAGTACAAATACATCTCTCCTAAAAAGGTAGTTATCAACAATATACGTTAGTTACCTATTTATGAGCATGTCTTCTAAAAGTTAAACAAATAGTGAATTCAACAAAAAATACAACTTAGCTAATTGGACTAACCTGCTCCGTAGTTGAAGAATGGGTCTTTGCCAATGTATGATTTTGTATATTTACGTACATTGAAAAGACCACCAAAAAGGGTCTTCTTCTTGAACCAAACCCGTTAGCTTAATTAGCTCGATAAGCATAGGACATTTTTAGGTTCTGATTCTATTCAAGTGAAAAATACCTTTATTTTGGCACCGTCAGCATTCCGAATATGTACGAGTTAAGATAGCTGCGTAAAACACGCATTAATTGGAGTATGTTTTACGTGAAATGTTAGTAGGACCCTAATCATTAGAAGCTTAAACACTCCTTCATATATTTTTGCAAAAAAATGTTTTTAAAAGAGGATATAGATTGAAGATATTCCTAATCATAAAACCATCAGTGGCAATTTTAAAAGACCTTACTTAAGGGGGAAATCCAGAAAGAACGGTGATGTGTATGAAAGAAAAAAATACTGCATTACTTATAATTGATCTTCAATTAGGATCATTTTCGGATGCGAAACTCATATATAAAGGTGATGATTTATTAAAAAATATTCAATTCCTCATTTCAAAGGCCCGTATTGATCAGGCCACTATTTTTTTCACGAAACACAATGGTAAAGCAGGAACCCTTAATCAGAAAGGAAATCCCGGATGGGAAATTCATCCGTCGATCTCTCTTTTAAAAGAAGACGTTATAATTGAAAAGGATTATCCTGATTCATTCCAACAAACGGATCTTCAGCAACAATTAGTAACCAGAAAAATAAGTCGAATTATTATAACAGGAATTCAATCGGAAATTTGTGTAGATGCTACTTGTCGTCGTGCATTTAGCCAAGGTTATGAAGTTATTCTCGCAGAGGATGGTCATAGTACACGCGATTCTAACATTTTAAACGCTTCTCAAATAATCAATCACCATAACAACATACATGCCCAATGGTTTGCCAGTGTAAAAAAAACTGAAGAAATTTTCTTTTAGTTATTTCATAAACAGAAAATTATTGTAACTCGTTCATTTTCATACATTAAAAAGACTACCAAATTGGTGGTCTTTTCCTAATGGAACTAACGGACCTATTAGTTCGACAAGAACAATTTGAAAATAGCTCGATTATTTCGCTTTTGAAAAGTAGTATAGAAACCAAACTGCATGATTTTGCTCATCTACGGATGCTCTCCGAAATACCTCTTTAATGTATTGATTAGATGTTTCATCTGCAATATCTAAGTAAAAATCAACAGTTTCTTGCTCATCTTGTATTGCAAAGTTTAGCCCTTCTAAATATATATTAGGACATTCATGGATGATTTTTGGTTGAGGTTGTCTTCCAGTTAGACTGACATAAATTTGTCCGAACTTTTCAAAATGCTTAATTTCATCTTTGCGTATTTCAAGAATCTGTTTTCGCTCATTGTCTTTAGAAGCCAAACTTGCTAACTTATTATAACAATTGATTGCACTATACTCTCCATTAATTGCTCTTTCAATGTCACTCATCAATTTATTAGACTGTCTATTTATATCATCATAATTAACTTCTTCGAAACGACCTACACCATGAAAACCAGGTATTCCATGAACACCATGAAATCCACTTATACTTGGAACACCATGAAATCCATCACTATGGAAGCCTGCTGGGCTTATGAAGGGTGTATAACTCTGAAGTTGTTTATTGTAGATTTTATAATAAGGATTATGACTATATTGTCCATAAACACTATTCAAATAGTTTAGTTGATCAAGATATCCACCATATACATAATGGGACGGATAACCACCATATCCCATTCCGAAGTCATAACTTCCAAAATTTTGTCTTTCCATTTTATCTCTCCTCCTCAAATTGTTTCAAAAATAGTGTATGTGTCCATGTTCAATGAGGGGTAGATATTTGCCTATTTGTAGACGTATGCTTGGTTGTTATTTTATTTGAGGTATAGTCATAACCTCTCATGGTATTAGCGTTCACAAGACGATAAGTGATAGTCAGTTATTTACTGTCATTCCCTTTTGAAGATGATTTTTTCGAATGTATGATTTTAGATATTTTTATACATTCATTTCGTTGACAATAAAGAATTTTTTCGAGAAAACTACAATATCATACGTCTAATGTACGATATTGAAAGCATGCAGCGTTTGCAAGTATTGAGTAAAAATAGGAATCTCTGCAAAAACTTATAAATTACAGCAAAGTTCTTATTCCCCCCTCTAAAAATGCATTTTTGCTAGGTGAAAACGTCATTTTCGTATCAAAGCAGGGCTGAAAATTAAATTTTGGTGATTTTCCTTTCAGTCAACTTTCAATTAATCTAAAGGCACATATTGAAGGAGTGATACGCATGATTAAAGTCGTAAATGATGTGGACATTTTGGTTGCAGAGGAAAGGTGAGAATTCGAGGACCAGGTTTTTATCTTGGCCTATAGGGACAAGGTTTACTTTCATAAGCTCATTCTTGTAGATTTGCAAATGGTAACGGTAGTTGGGCAAGATGAAGCATATAATGGACCTACTTGGATATACGTAATCAAACAGGTCGACATCGAAGATTATCGTCTCAATCAGAAAGCATATGGTAAAGTTGTACGTGAAATTCATAATCGAGTCGGACCATATTTAGAAGAAACGTATGGTGGTAAATTTAGTCGCTGCATTTTGGCAGATCACGAGTCTAACGTTTACGGTCAACTTGTTTAAACTCAAGTCGACATCTATGTATTGTTACATTTTGATAGAATAAGCAAAGGACCGTGAAAACACCGGGTCCTTTTTATTTTGGCTCTATTCTTCTTTTAACCGTGTAAGGATGGCATCTAAGGCGTCGTTATTATCACCCTTTCGGAACTTCTCTACAAAGTCACAGTATAAAAGCTGAATCATATTTTCAAGCGTATAAGGGTGTCCCGGATGAACTTCACCTATATCCGCAAGCATTACCTCACCGCGTAGTACTGATTTACGTTTGAAAACTATTTCAATAACTTGTATCTGTTGATCAGTGTTACTTAAATGAACCAGTTTAAAAACCGATTGATCTTGCTGCTGTTCCAAATTTGTTTTTTTACCAACTTGCTGATCAAGCGTGTTCAATATTTTTAATAAGTGATTAGGATCTGGATTCTTTTTTGCATATAACAGAAAATCATCATACAAAACAGCAATCAAATCAGCCTGGTTAAAATGGATCTCACCAATGTCCTGAACATCTTCACAGAAAATCTCTGCCCTTACATATAAGGTGAGTGGTACTTCGATAGTAAGCTTAACTGAAGACGTCTTGACCAACTTATAAATCATCTTACTGACGAAATCTTGGGGTGTCCTAAGTGAAAGTTCTTCTGCAAGTAAATCCGCAGCACTATACTTCACCATTTGTTACGCACCCCAATTGTTTCTTCTTGAGCGATTCAGTAAATACTCGATGTGCCGCCTTGCGAATACTGCAGCCCCAAATGTCTGCTAGGTCTGCAATTTTCAAGAAGGTAGCTTGGTCAACTTTGCAATGAACAGTCTTTTCTTGTTGCTTATAATCCACTGCTGGGAACATAAAGATATTCTCAAGACCATACTTTAGAATTTCTGTTCCAATTGCTGTTTTAGAGCCTCCCCATCTTTTTCTAGACTCACGCCTTAAAACACTGTCTACAACAGCGCTGATAGGAATTTTTATATCATGAAGCTTATCAGACCTGACTTTTCTTTCTGACGTCTGACGGTTAGCTTTTGGAGGCATGGATAATATAGGATTAATTTGCTTCTCTCTTCTCATTTATTTTTTGCCCCTTTCAATTGGATTATCCTTGGGCCATTTGGTCGGATGGTCAATGCGTCGCATGATTTCGAGAGTGGGGGGAGGTATAAACTACATATGTATTGGGAATGGATGAACCAAGGAGAGTGATGAACATGGCAGAGAAAAAGTCTGGAATTACAAAGGAGCAAGCGCAATTACTGGCCAAGAAAGCCAAGAGCCTCAACCATGTAATAAGCTTGAAGCCAGTTAAAAAGATTTCAAAGTACTAGTAATATAGTAACTCTTTTTTCCGATACTCGCCCCCCATGCAGTGGGGAAGAGGTGATTCTTTTGAATTTTACTTTACAAAGATATTTATATGTTGGTCGGGTGGTCATTATGTCAGTTGGCCAAAAAAGACTAAATACAATACTCGACTAAGTCTTACCAAGCAGGATTTTCATCTGCTAAATTACGCAACCTTACTTGGTCCCCGAAAGTTGAGTTTATAACAATGAAAACATACTAGATCCTAATAATCCCTTATATTGTTCTCTTGACAATGATTCATCAGAAAGATACGATTAATGTAATAGAACTCACCACGCCTCTTAACAATGCGGACCAAGGTGGGTCATTTTTTTGTTCAAGGAGAAATTGAAATCCCCACCTAAAGAATAGGTGGGGATTTTTTGACGCTTACACAGAAATTATAGTACAGACTAATTACAAAATTATATTAAAAATTAAAGCCTATTGTGATTTCCCCATCATGATAAAACTCTATGAGGTAATTAGGTTCTTGACAGTAAATAAACTGATCAGAACCTAAACTTAGAAAATCATTAATATTGTTGAATATATTTTCTAACGTTGTCTTTGCAATCAGGTACTGTTCAAAAATTGCATAAACTTCTAGGTTTAATTCAATCTGCTTGTTAGCCAAGACAGATTTTAGCTTATCATAATTATAACCTTGAATGCGATAATGTACTGTGGCTCGATTCCAGTCAATTCGATCCCATTCATTATTAGGGAAGTATTTATCAATTGATGAATTTATACTGTCTGACGCTTTATCATTTAATATTTCCACTTTTTTGTTCTTAAACACGTTTATAACATATGCTTCGTTAAGCTGAGACAAGTAAAGGTTATTCTTTTCTTTTAGAGCAATCAATTTTTCTTCTAGTAATTTCCTCCTGTTCGTTTTTTCCATAATTCCATCCTCCTTACTATTTCTTATTGTAACTATCTACTATTTTTTTGTATTGGTTATGAGTAGCTTTAAATGGAATTGCTATTTCATATGGATTATTTCTCCAATTACAATATTAAGATGTGCCCTTTTCTTTTCATCCCAATCAACTCTCCAATACCAACTTTCATCGATAGCCTGACTACCAATTATTTTATCTTTTCCGTTCCCTTTATTTGATCATTTCCTCATGGGGGAAACATTCTACATCCTTTGCTTTACGAAAAGTAAGAACAGCCGTAAAACAAGTAACTACAAGTAAACGATCTAAGATACTTTGCCAAATGGAACCGTATGGGTATTCCCGGATGAGTACACCAGGGTGAAAAAGCAAAACAACCATTGTCCATCTCATTTCACACTACCCTGAATAGTCTATCAAACGTTTATAAAGGTTGCTCAGCAACCGCAAGCAGGCTCGATGCCTGCCTATAATAAAGAAAAAAAACGGTAGTTTTTTTCTTCCTTGCGTATGCATCCCCGCCGTGAAAATAATCGGTGCAACAGTCATAAGCTCTTTTCCGTTTTATCCGTTTTATCTTTCCCTATATAAAAATCAGTTGCGCATTTCATATTCTTTCATTCACTAATTCTTTCATTCTTGTTTATTATGAATTTCTCCTTTCAAGCAAAGGGGAAAATCCCCTTTGCCTGTTAGTTAATTTTAAAGATACCCCTTTTCTTTCAGGCTCACATGCTTTCCAGTATGGCTAACTATCACATGGTCTAAGACTTCTATGCCTAAAATTTTTCCGGCCTCAGCTAATCGTTTTGTCACCTCAACGTCTTCACGACTCGGTGTGGGGTCTCCTGAGGGGTGCTGATGGCTGACTATGATGGATGAGGCATTATTTAGAATAGCGCTTTTCATGACATCGCGCGGATGGACTATGCTTGCATTCAGACTTCCTACATGTGCTCTATGAAGCCCGATCACTTGATTTTTAGTGTTGAGCATCATCACAAGAAATACTTCTCTATCTTCATCTGCGATAAATGAAGCCGCTAATTCTTGCGCATCGCCCGGTGATGCAATCCGATAAGATGAAAAGGGCTCTGATGTTTCCCTGACTTCCTGTTTAATTCGTACCACTTCAAAAATTGGATTTAATTCCATTAAAAACACTCCTTTGTGGTTGTGATTGTGTACATTTCTGTTCCATTGATTTTCGGTCTTGTCTTTTGGGCTTGTCCCTCCTCCTAAAGGTTTTTCTTTAATGAATTGGGGGTTTTAAGTTTTTCTTTTTGTCTTTCGAAGCGAAGTCTGTTCCCCAAAGGGGGATTATTTTTCCCCTTTTGCAAGTAGAACGAAAAACACGCATAGACAATGGGTCAAGGGCGATCTGAGCGCAAAAGTTTTTTATGTTGCGTAGCGTTTTTAATAAAAAAGTTTTGTGCCCCTTGACCGATTGACTAGGCTTCTTAGCTTTTAGCCGGTAAGGTTCGGGTGTCCTACCGGCTGGAAGATTAGAAGGCTTGCGCTGTTTTACGATTCGGAAGGCAAAAGGGAAAAATAAAGTAAAAAGCAGCCGGATGGCTGCATTCCTTTCGTCTTTATCCCTTTGATTCTCAGGTTTTCGGCTCGTTCGGTATGGCGGCGTAGCCGTAAATGGTACAGGAACCTACGGAATGTAGGCGCTAGCCATACAGACCGTAGGTTCCTGTACCATTTAATGCCGAAGCGACACGTACAGCATGTTAGAAAGGACGCTCTTCCCTTTCTTACATGCTGTAGTGCTGCCGCCCGAAGTATGCTTGAAGCCTTTATCCAATAAAACATCTAAAGAAAGACCGTGCCTAAAGACTACTCGAAGCATCACAAATGAATATAACGTGAAATATATTGATATTGAGCAAGGGAGTTTAGTTAGTCATAACTAAAATTTACTTTCACCAGGTACCCTTGCTCTTAACCATAAAGAACAACTGTTTCTTGACAGTGACAATAAGGATAAATATCCATCTTGCACATCTGCTAGTAATGGGATTACATAACTCAAATAGCGATAATCGGCAACATTTAAATGAACCTTCCTGAAAAATAATGAATTAACATGGACATGTAACAGATTCTCATAGATAACAAGAATAAATTCTCGTTTTTCACTTTTCATATATGTTTAATCGGGTATAATAAATCCAGAGCAACATTTAGTTTTTTATTTGTTCTAAGAGTTGATAAAGGGGATGCCTCAATGAATAAAGAGAAACTATTAAAAATGATTCAGAGTACTCATCAAGGTAATTTATTTTCACTAGAAATTCCTAAGAATACTAAAGAAGATAAAAATAAGATTGAAGAATGGGTTAAAGAATTAGAAAGAGAAGGAAAAATTAAATTAAGGGAGTATGTGCAGCGAGAATACTCCGTTTATTTACATGGAATCATTAAGTATGTATCCGATTAATCGGGTACTTTTTTTATTGGGGTTAAGAAAAAACTTTAACAGAGACTTTCGAAAAGAACAGAGTATATATAACCCGTCTTATATGTACCGGTACCTCTTTTGTGGCAATAAAAAAACAGAAGCCTATTAACTCCTGCTCCTACCTACCCTAACAACTTTGGCCGTATACGTGATCTTGATGATCTGCTAAGGTACAATCACCAATATCTCCATACATCGCTTTAAGATAACCTGCCACCCGGTTATGAATCTCTTATAGTGTAGGTTTGTAATAGTTTTCGATCTAATTGATACTAATTACTTTAATAAATGGACAAAAGGAAAGAGCGTGTTTTGAAAAAAAATTGATCATTTCTGTGATCCATCTTCAATTAAAGCTCCCGATTGCTGAAGATTGAAAAAGTATTCTATTACTATAAATTCCTATCTAACAAAATCCCCATTTGTTCTGCCACGACTTGAGTTGGTTCAGATAATCCATTAGTGATCCACGCTTCTACTATCTCTACGATGGCAGCTCCAAAAAATTTAAGAATTAAATCTTTACTTAATCCTTGATTTTTCCCTTCGGTTTCATCTACTTCACCCTCCAACTCCTCGATTACAAATTCAAGGAAATGACCTCGAAAAATAGGACCTCCTTTACTGCCTAACATTGTAGAAAAGAAAGCATAATTACGTTCAAAATATTCAAACCATATCAGATTTCCCTCAGAAAAACTCATTTCTAATGAGGATTCACACAGCTTCCTTAGTTCGTTGATATGTTCTTCAATGAGCTTATCCAGTAAATCAAATTTATCCATGTAATGGTCATAAATAGTTCTTCGACCGACATTTGCTCTGTCGGAAATATCTTGTATCGTAATATGATCAAAACCTTTTTCAGACATCAGTTTAATAAAAGCATTTTTAATTGCTTCTTGAGATTTTTGTACCCTTCTATCTACCTTAGACATTAGAGTAATCACCAAACTTTCCTTAATAATTTCCGCACAATTTTATTTGATGTGTGCAATAACGCACAAATCATAGCAATTTGATTATTGCACACATCCTCTTTTCATTTTACATTATACATTATACACAGATGTACGATAACACATCAACGTGCGATTTGCTACTACAGATTTACTATTACATTAAATGTTATTGCCTTCGGAATAATGGGGTTAGTTAAATCTAAGAGGAGTTGTTAATTATGGACCGTGTTGAAAAGAGGAAGAAAAAGTTCATACAGCTATTTGGTGAGGGAGTAACTGCCGCACATGCTACTGACCCTGATTTTCAAGATATTCTGAGTCATTTCATTTTTGGGGAAGTATTTTATCAAGGCAACCTTGACGATAAGATGCGTGAGTTGATTACGCTGGTCGTTCTTGCGACTAATCAAACATTGCCTCAGCTGAAGGCTCATGTTCATGCAGCACTAAACGTTGGGCTAACACCTGTTGAAATAAAAGAGGCTGTTTACCAGTGTGCTCCATACATTGGATTCCCAAAAACCTTAAATGCTATCAATGAAGTTAATGAAGTTTTCAAAGCAAAGAATATTGCTTTACCGATTGAAAGTCAAAAGACTGTTAATGAAGATAATCGTTTTGACAAAGGACTTGCAGTGCAGGTACAGATATTCGGTGATGTCATTGCCAAAATGCTAGAGAGTGCCCCATCCAATCAAAAGCATATACAGGACTATCTTTCTGCTTTTTGCTTTGGAGATTTCTATACTCGAGGCGGACTGGATTTAAAAACACGAGAGTTGTTGACACTCTGCATCATCTCTGCTTTAGGCGGTGCTGAAGGTCAAGTTAAGGCACATGTGCAAGGTAACAGAAATGTGGGCAATGACAAGGTAACAGTGATTACAGCCATTACCCACTGTCTTCCATATATAGGCTTTCCGAGAACGCTGAACGCATTAGCTTGCATCAATGAAATTATTCCTGAAGTTTAAGAGAAGAGGGGATGCCACATATTACTGTAAAACTTTTAACCGGCAGGACTGAAGAACAAAAGAAAGAACTTACTGATAAGATTGTTCAAGCTGTTAAGGTTACAGTAAACACTGGAGAGTCAAGCATCTCTGTTTTATTTGAAGAAATTCCTAACGAGAAATGAGAAAGCCTAGTATATAAGAGCAAGGTACTACAAAAAGTATAAAAATGCAAAGGAGACAAAAGCATGTTTAACGAAACTTACAAATTATTAAATGGTGTAGAAATTCCAAAATTAGGTCTTGGTACATGGCTACTCGACGATACACAGACAGCACAGGCAGTGCAAGATGCGGTTTTTATCGGATATCGTCATATTGATACTGCTCAGGCTTATATGAATGAAGCTGGTGTAGGCGAAGGAATCCGTTCCTGCGGTGTTGCAAGAGAAGAACTTTTCATCACGACAAAGGTTGCTGCAGAAGCAAAGACCTATGATGCAGTTACGCAGTCCATTGATGAGTCTTTAGCAAAGATGGGACTGGATTACATTGACCTTCTGATTATCCACAGCCCACAGCCTTGGACGGAATTCCGTGAGGAGAACCGTTACTTCGAGGAAAACAAAGAAGTATGGAAAGCAATGGAGGATGCTTATAAGACAGGCAAGGTAAAGGCAATCGGTCTTTCCAACTTCCTTCAGGATGATGTAGAGAATATTCTTGCGAGCTGTGAAATCAAGCCTATGGTCAATCAGGTATTGGCACATGTGAGCAATACTCCTTTGGAACTCATTGAATTCTGCCAGAAGAATGACATCCTGGTAGAGGCATATTCACCAATTGCACACGGTGCAGTTCTCGATAATGCAGAGGTTAAGGTAATAGCTGATAAGTATGGAGTATCTGTTGCTCAGCTTTGCCTACGTTATGATATCCAGCTTGGTCTTGTATTAATTCCTAAGACGGCAAATCCGGATCACATGAGAAACAATGCAGAGCTTGATTTTGCTATCAGCGATGCAGATATGGAGACTTTAAAGAATGTAGAGCACATCCAGAATTATGGTGAGCATAGCTTCTTCCCGGTATTTGGCGGGAAATTAAAATAACAAAGTTAATTGGAGGAATTAAAATGGCAAGACATGAAGAAGTAAAAAATGGAGTTATTTTCCCAGTGGGTGAAAAAAATGAAGCATATGCACAATTTTTTGTGGGACAAAGTTATCTTAAAACATTAATCGCTGATCCTAAAGTGAGTGTTGGAGTTGGGAATGTGACCTTTGAACCAGGATGCAGAAATAACTGGCATATTCATCATGATGGATTTCAACTTTTATTAGTAACTGGTGGCGAAGGTTGGTACCAAGAAGAAGGAAAACCTGCTCAAATCTTAAAAGCTGGTGATGTTATTGTCACCCATGATGATGTAAAACACTGGCATGGTGCTACAAAAGACAGCTGGTTTGAACACATTGCAATCACTGCAGGTACACCAGAATGGTTGGAACCAGTAACAGATGAGGAATATAACAAATTAAAATAATTGTTAGGGATAAGAATTGCCCTGTAATACGGGGCTTCTTTAGTTCTGGATCCTAATCATGGCAATCTTTAATGATTGGAGTAATATAACATTGGAAAGACCATATATTATTTGCCACATGGCAACTTCATTGGATGGAAAAATCATTGGTGAATATTTAGAAATAGAACGAGCAGCTAGTTTTACAGACGAATACGAAAAAATTCATGGCCGATACAGATGTAACGCTTGGATGTGTGGCAGGGTTACTATGGAAGAACACTTTACTTTCGGACATCAATTAGATTTAAAACACGAAAACATCCCACTTATCCCTAGAATCGATTACGTTGCAAACAGGAATGCTGAATATTATGCTATAGCAGTAGATCCTTCTGGGAAATTAGGATGGACTGAAAATTCAATAGAATCATGGAATGAGAATAGGACGGATGACCACATAGTAGAGGTGCTTACAGAGCAAGTTTCTGATGCTTACTTAGATCATTTGAGAAAGTTTAATATATCTTATATTTTCGGCGGGAAAGAACAATTAAATTTTACTGTCGTAGTGCAAAAACTAAAAAAATTATTTTCAATCGACAAATTAATGCTGGAAGGTGGAGGCTTTTTAAATGGCTCCCTTTTGAATGAAGGTTTAATTGATGAATTGAGCCTGATCTTAGTTCCAATTGCAGAAGGTGCATCTAACTCTTTAACACTATTTGAAACTAGTTCTTTTCTAAGTAAACCGAAACCAGTAAATTTCTTCCTGAAAGAAGTCGAAAAACTTAATGACAGTGGGTTATGGTTGAGATATGTAACAAAATAAGACTAAAATTTATTAAATGAAAAAGATTAATGTAAAGGGACCGAATCTATTTTTAGTTTGATTCAGCAAATTCATGTTATATACAATGGGGATATTGTTGATTACCTACAATGTCTTATAGATAGAGGAGGATACAAATGGATATTCATAATTTCTTGGCACATTTGAACCAAGGTAAAGTAGTTGAGGGCGGTTCGGAAATACACCAAATGATGCACAAAGTCTCACAAGAAGCATTGAAATTAACTTCTGAGCTGAACGGACATTATCATACCCCCGAAGAAATTCGGGAACTGTTTTCTCAGTTGATAGGTAAACGAGTAGCTAAAACATTCGCCATGTTCCCTCCTTTTTATACGGACTGTGGAAAGAACATCTCTGTGGGCAAAAACGTCTTTATCAATTCGGGCTGCCGTTTTCAGGATCAGGGCGGCATTACGATTGGTGATGAAGTTCTTATCGGGCACAATGTCGTGTTGGCTACCCTTAATCATGACATTAATCCGAAAAAGCGTAGCACCATGCATCCTGCACCAATTGTAATCGGTAAAAATGTCTGGATTGGAGCAAATGCCACTGTCGTACCTGGTGTGACCATTGGTGATGGAGCCATCATCGCTGCAGGTGCAGTTGTGACCAAAGACGTTCCTGTAAATGTCATTGTAGGCGGAGTGCCTGCTAAAATTATCAAAAATATTGAAATCGATCAGGAGTAATTCTTTCATTTTTTTATTTCTAACAGATTATATGGTGAAGATAGTTAAACTTATTTTTCGTATAACCATCAAAGTGCTATCACGACCTCCCTAAATTTTCCTTTTCTCTACTCTATGCCATCCTAACTTAGTGGGTTTCTCACCAAATCTCCTTTATCCCTTCTCCCAGTGTAAAAAGATCTTCCTACTAAGGAGAATGATTTTTCAACTTTGTTAAGAAATTCACTTAAACTAATCTGGCTCGATTGCTGAACAAGATAAAATCCTACATATCAATACAGGACTTCCATTGTAGGGCGCTATTGTGGAAAAAGAAGTAAGAGGTTTTATGTAGCCCCATGACTGCCTGTTCATCACGAGACAGTTCATGATTGGATTATGTATCCCTGCAAGGGGTATTACAAACTCATATCTATTAAAAAAATAGAAAAAATACTTATTTAAATAGAAAAGACTCTGGAGAGCCTCTCATCCCCAGAGCATTTTTACACAATTATACATATATTTATTTTACTTAACAGCTTCTTTTAATTCCTTACCTGGTTTAAAAGCAGGAACTTTAGAAGCAGCAATTTGTATTTCTTCTCCTGTTTGTGGGTTTCTACCTGTACGAGCTGCCCGGTCGCGCACTTCAAATGTTCCAAATCCAACTAATTGGATTTTTTCCTCTTTAGCAAGCGTAGTAGAGATTGTTTCAATCAGTGCATCTACTGCTTTTTTAGCGTCTTCTTTTGTTAGTTCTGCTTGTGTTGCCACAGCACTCACTAGATCTGTTTTGTTCATCGTCAAACACCTCGTCCTTTTATCTTAAATAATATGTAGTAGTGACAACATAAACATAACATATGTTCGGTATGTCTGTCACTTGTAATGCTAGAGAATAGGCAGTTATATTCTAGTCATTATTGCTAAGATTAGGTTTTTGCAAATTCCGATAAGGTGTATTATGTAAACTACATATTATATCTATAAGATATTAAATAGAAAATAAGTATGACTGACCAACAATCAACCATATCCTGTATTTTTTCATCTAATCCCCTCTATAAAGGTGAAGGTTCAATAGACTTATTCAGCCCCAACAATTTGAGGTAAAGGAAGTAACAGCTGAATTTTATAAATCAAAAGAAGTCCCTGTTGATGGGAATGTTTAATATGCTTTAACTAACCTTAAACATATTTCTAAGGAATCGACTAATTCCACCTCTTTTTACTGTGAAAATACTTTTGTAATATTCAATTTCACAAAGTAGAACAGCCTTTCTATTAATCAAGAAAGGCTGTTTCATCGATTAAATGTTGTTTACTTCCTCTTCAGTCGGCAGTGCTGGGATTGCTCCAACCTTTGTACAGACCAATGCTCCTACTTTATTGCTGAAGGAGATGATTTTTTTTAGTTGGTCGAAGTCTACTAATACTGTTTTTGGGTATTCTGACATGGCTAACTGATAAAGGGTTGCGCCAACAAAGGCATCTCCAGCACCAGTAGAATCGATGGAATTGATTTTAACACTCGGGACAATTTCAAATTCTTTCCCATTTGAAATCATCGTTCCTTCTTTTCCTAAGGTGACAGAAACAACTTTCGCTCCGATTTGATGAAAGATAGCTACTCCTTCTTTTAAATCATTAACCCCTGAAATAATTCGTAACTCTTCATCACTCACTTTTACAAAATCAGCAATACTAATTCCCTGTTTAGCTAAATCTATGAAGTGGCAACGTCTTTCTTTCCAAAGGTCAATCCTAAAATTGGGATCGAAGGAGATGAATTTCCCATTTTCCTTTGCAAACTTCATAAGGTTTAGGTATGTGGATTGGAAAGGATTCTCCAATAGAGCGGTTGCAGAACCGAAATGAAGAATATTGTTCTTCATGATTTTATCTATATGCAATTCGTCTTCTGTTAAGTATCCATCAGCACCACGATTGAAAACGAAATCCCTCTCTCCATCAGCCGTTAAAGAAACGAACGCCAGCGTGGTTGGATGGGCATCATCTAGAACAAGTAATGACGTATCAACTTTAGCATCTTCTAAGGTTTTCTTTAAAAAATAACCAAACGGGTCATTGCCGACTTTACCGATAAATTGGGCATTGCCCCCTAATTTCACAATAGCTACGCAGACGTTGGCTGGTGCTCCTCCAGCCTGCTTTTGAAAATTTCGGCCTTGAACTAAATCTATGTCCACATCTGTACAGAAAAAATCAATAAGCAATTCCCCAATACATAGAATTGATGAATTTTTTTTCACTTAAATCGACCTACCTTTATAGATTTCCCTTTTAATTCAGGTAAAATAAAGATCTAACCCAATTGTTCCGATCAGAGCATCGCTTCTAGTACTTACCCCATACTGAATTCAGTTCGGTGAGCTTCAATGGAGAGACCCTTGTCGTTCCTTTATTTGAGAAGATGATTATTCTCTCATACAGATGTTTCGGAAAGAGTAAGCTTGTGCAAACTGCCTTTCCACCATTGGCTAGTACTTCTATCGAAGATGTGTCCATAAAGATTTGCAGATTGATTTTGCCGTCTTCCATTTTCAGATCAGTTTCCTGTAAGGCAGCAAAGGATTCAGAGAAACTATTGACTCCAGCTTTCGTCCGGTCAACCATTAGCTTTTCACTTGCTGTATCGTACTGTATCATGATGCTTTCATTTTTAGAATTCTCAAAAATCAATCCAAATGAATTTGAATCCTTATTATCAAACTTAACATTAACTTCCATTAAAGGACTGGTCAAATTAAAAGTTACAGGATTGTCAGATTCAATTGTAAGCTCCTGAGTAACTTCTGTATGATTTCTAATGGAGTCAATTTCGGAAATGATTTTCTGGACTATACGATTTCCTTCCTCGCTAGAAGTAAGCGACAGCTCTCTTGGCAATGTCATCGCACTTCGCCATTCTTCTGTTGGTACTTGGTTGGCATATCGCCAATTGCTCATCCATCCAATGTAAATTCTTCTGCTGTCTTGTGCAGGGATATCAGACCAACTTACACCTGCATAATTATCACGACCAAAATCGAGCCATAGAACTTGTTCATCAGGATTGTCATTTAAAAAAGTGGTACCATCAAATTGTCCGACAAAATATTGTGTCCGTGATCCTTCTTTAAACTTTGGATTATCCCCAATACTAACAAACATGATCCATTTTTGATTAGTATCGTCACCATCTACAGGTAATTTAAACAAATCAGGGCATTCCCAGACCCCATCATGTGAACCCGCATTATTTCCAAATTCGCTGGAAAATTCCCACTCTTTTAGGTTAGAAGATGTATAAATACTTATGGATTGACCTGTTGCCAACATCATTATCCATTTACTCGTTTCTTCATGCCAAAACACTTTTGGATCCCGGTAATCCGTAATGTTAACATCTGAGAGAACTGGATTCCCTTCATATGTTATCCAATTTCTTCCATCGTCCTTGCTGTATGCGAGGCATTGCCGCTGGCGAGGTCGATCAGAGTTAGGATAATTATCAGCACTTGTATATATAGCCACTAAGCCAGGCTCATCATCAAAAAATCCCGAGGTATTGTTCCAATCAACTACTGCACTTCCGGAAAATATCGCTCCATGCTCATTAGGATAAAGCGCGATCGGCAGATGTTCCCATTGAATCATGTCCTTGCTGACTGCATGCCCCCAGTGCATAGGTCCCCAAGTAGTACCATATGGATGATATTGATAAAATAAATGATATTCATCCTTAAAAAAGACCATCCCATTGGGATCATTCATCCACTTTTTTTCCGGTGAAAAATGAAATTGAAGGCGGTGCTTTTCATTATATATTTTATTCATCATTCATTCTCCTTTTTTTATAGACTATTAAATGTATAAACCCATTAAGTAAAACGAGGCTGTACTATACTTAAATCTGTACAGCCACAGATTATATATTGACAACAACTATTATTTTGAGTTTCTATCATATCCTGATTGCTTAATTTCTAACCACTCCTGCAGCCCTAGTCGATCTAATTCATCTAAATATTCACTCCATTCTTTTTCAATGCCGCCGTTTGCAATCCATTCAGCACGTTTTCTTTTAACATAAGCAAATAAGTCTGCTTCTATAGTAGAAAGTCGATCAAGTTCTTCCAGAGAAAAGAATACTCTAGGGTAAATATTTTCAGCTTCTATATAAGGAACCATTACTTCCTTCATTAAATTTAATCTCCATGCAGCATCTTCTGGTTTTGTTGTCACTTTACCATAGTAACTATCCAGGATGGCCAATGGGCCACCAACAGATGTTTTCTCTCTAAGCTCAACTGGGGCGGTACCTTCTAACGGACGGTGCTTTAACATATTTGCGCTTTCATCAAACTCAAAGATGTTTTGTTGCTTTTTATCCCCATACGTACCCCAGTTATTTTGTACAGATTGATGTGGGTCATAAAGTTGGTCGATCCATTTTGCTGTCAATTCAAGATTATTATTAGTAGACGTTACGACCAAGCGGGAACGGTCAAATCCCATTCCGTTTGATCTTGCCACATTTTGATGTCCTTCAGGTCCTTTTAAAGGAGCAAGTAAATCGTAGTCGTCGCCCATTCCTGTGATATTTCCTTTATCCCATGTGAAGTATAATCCATAGCGATTTTCTCTTCCTTTTGCTAGATACGTATTCCAATCATGTTCAAATGCCTCTACATCGATTAACCCTTCGTTGTATAAGTCGTTTAACCATACGATTGCCTTTTTATAGCTTTCATCAGCTGCTGAAAGTTTTACTTCTTCATTATTGGTTACCACTGTAAAATCCCCGTTATCGCCTAAACCAAAAGCTCCGAATAATGAATGAGGATCTTGCCCGCCGTCATTAATGATGAAAGACATTGGGATCTCGTCAGCTTCTCCATTTCCATTTGGATCTTGTGTTTTGAATGCAATTAGTACTTGTTTTAATTCTTCAGTTGTTGTTGGCATCTTTAATCCTAATTTATTTAACCATTCCGTATTAATCCAAGGAAAAGCATCGACAGAGTGGATACTTTCTTTCCCTTCACCTAATTCTTCAATCCATGGAAATGCATAAATATGGCCATCAGGAGCAGTCATCATTGCCTTATATTGTGGTGCTTTTTCAAGTACCGCTTGTAAGTTAGGCATATATTGAATTAAGTCTTCGATAGGAACGATTACACCATCTTTGGCATTTTTCAATAATTCATAGTCGCTGAACCCTGAATTAAAAATTGCATCTGGAAGCTCACCGCTGGCAATGGCTAAATTTCTTTTTTCATTAAAAACATCGCCTGTATAGTTTCTCCAATCAATATGAACACCGGTTTCTTCTTCCAATCGTTGAAAAATTAATTTTTCATTTGGGTCCTTAGGTGCTAATGGTGAGCTTGAGGTCATAATCTTCAATGATACTTCTTCTTTTAATGGAAATGATACATCTGAGAGTTTATAATCCTCGGATGAAAATTTATTGTCGCTACTACTCTTACTACTACAACCTGCAACTATTAGCGACCCTGCAAGAAGAATAACTGAAACTGATTTTCCTATTTTATTCATATTAACCCCTCATCTTTTTTTATTTTAAAGAACCCACCATAACTCCCTTTTCAAAATACTTTTGGAAGAATGGGTACATGATTAATAAAGGTAAACTAGCAATCACAATCGATGAGTATCTAATCATCTCTGCAATTCTCATTATCTCATTTCTAGCCTGTATATCTGCAACCATTCCAGGCTGTACCTCGTTTTGAATGAGAATGGAACGTAAAACCAATTGCAATGGATATAGGTCTCGATCATCCAGGTAAATCATCGCATCAAAATACGCATTCCATTGACCAATGAAAGCATATAATGCCAACACGAACATAATTGGTTTAGATAGTGGTAAAATTATGCTCATGAATATTCTGAAATCTGAGGCGCCGTCTATTTTGGCTGCTTCTTTTAATTCGTTTGGAATCGCTTTAAAATAAGTTCTTGCTAGAATAATAAACCAAACATTTACAGCACCAGGGATAATGATCGCCCAAATTGTATTAAGCATTCCCAAATCTCTGATAACAAAATAAGTCGGAATTAGTCCACCACCGAAAAACATCGTAATCAGGAAGAAAAACATAAAAGCTTTTTTGCCAACCAGGCCATCTACAGATAATGTATAGCCTGCAAGGATGGAAACTGTAACAGTGACAATGGTAAAACCAGCCGAATATATTATCGAATTTAGAAATCCCTTAACTATTGTCCCATCGGTTAAAATTCGTTTGTACCCTTCCAAAGACCAATCAGACCCACTTAAGTTAAATCCCTTCCTAATCAATGCATTTGGTTCCAAAAGAGAAGAGAGAAATACGTACAGCAGTGGTACAATAATCAAAAGTACTATAATAGCCAAGAGAATATTATTAATTTGAAGTAGAATCCGATCGCCTTTTGGGTGTTTTATTTGGTTATTCATTGTTCTCCTCCTTTCTTAGACAAGACCTTCGCCTTCATTTAGTTTTTTCACCACTTGATTGACGAACACCAGTAAAATTACATTCACAACTGCATTAAACAATCCAACTGCTGTAGCAAAAGAGTAATCTCCTGCAAGCAATCCTCGTTTATAGACATAAGTTGCAATAATTTCTGATGAAGGTGAATTCATCGGCGTTTGTAATAAATAGGCTTTTTCAAATCCGATTCCCATGATTCCCCCAGCCGCTAAAATAAACAATACCGCCATAACCGGCTTAAGGGTAGGAAGATCAATATGCCAAATCCGTTGTAATAGCGATGCTCCGTCTAGTGTTGCTGCCTCATGTAGTTGTGGATCAACGTTTGCTAGAGCCGCAACATAAACGATAGATGCCCAACCAGCTCCTTGCCATACTCCAGACCAAATGTAAATAGTTCTAAAGTAATCTGGGTCAGACATGAAGGAAATGGGTTTATCTGAAAAAATCCCTAATAATGCATTAATAGGTCCTACGGGTGATAGAAAAAGGAAAACCATACCTGATATAACTACTACTGAGATAAAATGTGGAGCGTAAAGAGCTAATTGAATATTCTTTTTAACACTCGATTTTCTCAGTTGATTTAACATAAGAGCCAAGATGACAGGAATCGGAAATCCTATAAGAAGTTCAAAAGAGCTCAATTTTATTGTATTCATTAAAATCTCCATAAAATTAGGGGATGTTAAGAAGCTGGTAAAGTGTTTAAGCCCAACCCACTCACTTCCCATGATTCCTCGGATCGGACTAAAATCCTTAAATGCAATTATCGCTCCATAAATTGGTATATACTTAAAGATAAGCGTAAGGATTACAGCAGGGGCAATAAGTAAATAAAGAATATAGTTCTTTTTTATATAATTCATTTTTCTTTTTAACTTAAAAGCTGCTTTGGTTTCCCTAGCTGGTTCTCCTTTAGTCTTTACTGATACTTGCAATCTATTAACCTCCTATTTAGATTTTCACCTGCAAAAAAAGTAGTTTTTGACAATAGTATTGAATCGTGATTATTACATTCAGCTTTAGAAAAGCCTTTTTATTTCCCCCTCATCACTTAATTCCATATCTAGTTTTAACTATATCAGGATATTTAGAGCTTATATTTTCATATCTTTGGTAACAGGTATTTAAAATTTTCGGTAATTGAAATCGGTTACAATATATTCAAAACAGCGATAACACCAAAACAAAAACCCTCTAGTCATAAAACTAGTGGGTTACATCATTTAAGGTTTTTGCATTTCTTTAATTCCTGTATTAATTTTTTCTACGGCTTCCTTGGCAGAAGTGCTTACATCTTTCCCTCCAATTCCAACATCCTCAAATAATTCCCTAATAGCTTTGCTGACAACAGGATAAGCGGGAGTGACTGGGCGGTTCCTTGAGTACTTAAGAGCTTGCTGAACAAAAATATTTGAAGGATACTCATTAAGTTCTGGAATGCCTTCTGCAACAGAGTATCTTGCAGGTACATTGCCAGTGATGGTTACATATTTTTTCATACCTTCATATCCTGTGGCATATTTGATAAACCTCCAAGATTCATCAGGGTGTTTAGACAGGGATGAAATCCCTAACGCCCAGCCTCCGTTTGAAACGGCCTGATACTTACCTTTGGGTAAAGGAGCAATTCCAAAATCCACTCCAAGTTTAAAATCGGGATTGCGTTCAAAGTCCTTTAATGCCCAAGAACCAAGCACAGTCATAGCAAGCTTATCTGACTCAAATGGTTCCGGGGGCAGTTCTACAGAAGCTACTTTATGTTTTTGATAGAGATTCTGGAAAAACTGAAGAGCCTCTAATGCTTCTTCGGAATCCAAATATCCACTCGCTGTAGTACCATCCGGGCTCAGGACATGAGCACCAAACTGCCAGAGGAAAGGTATTTTAAAATACGCTGGAGCTTCTGCATCTCCAAATCCTTGGGCTGGGTCAATCCCGAAGATCCCCTTTTCAGGGTTATCCAGTTTTTCAGCAATCTCAACTATCTCATCCCAAGTTAATGGTTTATCGGGATCTCCCGAGGGATATGGTACACCCGCCTGATCAAACAAATGGCGGTTATAATATAAGGCGATACTTGACTCTACTATAGGTGCAAGGTATATTTGGCCTTTATAGCTTAATCCTCGTATGGTGGACTCCGGGAAATCTTCAATATCACCTTCTTTTTTCATAAATTGATCTAGAGATAAAAGCGAGCCTGTATTTGCATAAAGAGCTAAGGTTGGACTATCTATTGCAAGGATATCAGGAGGGTTTCCGTTGGCTATTTCAGTCCGAATCCTGATTTCATAATCGCCATATGGAATAGACTTCATATTAATGTCTATACTAGGGTTAGCTTTTTCAAAGGAAGACACCAACTCCGAATAAGCTTTATTCTCCGCTTCATTCCCGCTATTTCTCCAAAATGTCAGCTGTATTTGGTCTGAGGGAACCGTTTTTTCCTTATTATCATTTGGGCTATTAGGAATGGTATCCATGAATAACAGTGAATAAACTAGTATACTCACAAGGATGGTTGCAAAAAAAAGAATCGTTAGCCATTTTTTCATCAACAATCCCTCCTATCATTTAAAATTATGTATCAAGTGAACTACGAAAATTAACAGGTGTTTGCCCAATGTGTTTTTTAAAAACTGTACTAAAATACCCCTGGTTCGAAAAGCCTACCAGGTATGATACATCAATTATTTTTAATTGTTTATCTTTAAGGAATTCTTTTGCTTTTTCCATACGCAAGTTAACAAGATAGTCACTGAAGTTCTGACCGACTTGATTTTTAAACGTTTCAGATAAGTAGGCACTGTTTATATGAAAGATCTCAGATAATAGCGAAAGTGAAATATCATTGGCATAATGTTGATCAAGATACTGTTTCACACTGTCAATGATTAATTTACTGTTTGAAAAACGGGCCAATCGTAGTTTTTCAATAATAAACTTAGCTAATTCATTGAGCTGTTCGATCACTTTTTGATAAGAATTAAGCTCCCAGATACGCTGCTGGCAATTCCATATAATTATTTTAAGGTCATTCGTTTCAATATCATATTTTCTTGCGATTGAGCCTAACAAAAACAACACTCTATTAGCAATAAGTGAAAAGGACATAATCGATTGATTTTCATTCGCACCCAAAAGAGATTGAATGTTCCCCCTATACATCTCAAAATTACCATTCTCAATAGCATTTATCAATTTCAGTTCAGAATCAGGTAAAAACTCAAAAACATCTTCTTTGGTAATCGTCCCTTCTATTACCTGAGATTTCAGCCCAATTTGACTTTGGCTCCAGGCAAGCAGACTAGAGATGTAACTGTTCTTAAAATTCGAGATACCTGTTACAACATTTCCAATTCCGATAACTGTTTCTAAATTCAGAAGTTTTTGCACATTCTTCTGAATTTCATTTACTAAGATGGAACTATTGTTTACTTTTCCTAGAACGCTATAATGTATAAAATGAACCATATTTGCATAGCTAGGATCATAAAACGAATAAGTGTCACCATATTCCTTAGCCATTTCCTTACACACCATCTGAAAAGGAAGCCTGAGTTCCTTTAATCTATCTTCATTACCTTTGTTTTCTCTAATTTCAACTGTGATAAATTGTACTGCTACGTTGTCAATTGCTAGGTCTTCCAAATGCAACTGGCGCAGTCTCTCTAAAACGAAATTTATCTGCTGCCACTCCTCTTTAGCTAAATACAGCAAGTATTGTTCCTGTACTTCCTGTAGCTGAGTATTAACAAGCTGGCGCATCTTGAATGCCTCCGCTTGTTTTTCCTTCTCTTCCTCTACTTCTTTACGAATTTTCCTTAATACTTCTACTAATTCATCAGGAGCGACTGGCTTTAATAGGTAATCCTTAACCCCCTCCTTCATCGAACCTCTTACATATTCAAAGTCGGAATAACCAGATAAAACAACTACTTTTACTTTTGGAAATTCCTTCTGGCACCATTTAGCCAGTTCAAGTCCATTCATAATTGGCATTCTCATATCTGTAATGATCACATCAATATCTGTGTTCCGCAGCAATTCAAGCGCTTCTTTCCCATTTGAAGCTTCTTCAACAATTTGGAACCCTTCTTTCTCCCAATCTACTTTCATACGCAGACCTTTACGAATTTGTATTTCATCGTCCGTTATTATGACTTTCATCATGCAGCCCACCTCCATAGTAGTTTATACTTATTGTAATGCTGGTGCCCCCACCCTTTTCAGATTCAATCTGATATGAAAAATTCTCTCCGTAGTAAAGCCTCAAACGCCCAAGTACATTCCTTAGCCCAATGCTGCTTCCTTTACTCTTTAATACACTAATGGTTTCATTCATAGATTCATCGCTAAGTAAGTCAGAAATAACCGCTTGAGGCATTCCGACACCTTTATCTTCAACTACCATAAATATCTGTTTATCAACTTTTTCAATTTTGATAAGGATTTCCGCAAAACTTTTTTCAACAAAACTATATTTCACCGCATTTTCAACGAGAGGCTGTAGGACAAATTTTATAATAGGTAGCTCCCTGGTCTCAGGATCTTCTTCAATTTTAACGGAGATATTTTCTTCATATCTTACCTTTAAGATGTTTGTATAACTGCGGATATAGTTTACCTCATCAGCCATTCTTACTACATCATTTTGAGTATTTAAGGAATACCTCATCATTTTCCCTAAGTATACGCTAACATCCATAACCTCTTTATTTTTCCCCTGGGCAGCTAACCCCCCAATGATTTCAAGAGTGTTATTTAAAAAATGAGGATTAATTTGCAGCAATAAAGCTTTATACTCTGCATCTTTCCTTCGGATATTTGCTTCATATTCTGTTTCAATTCTGTTTTTTAATTGATTAACTGTATGATTGAACACGCTTATTACATAACCAACTTCATTTTTATGAGATTTAATGGTCGGCATATACCGTTTTGCACCGGTAAAGTCCCCTCGTTCAATAAATCCCATGGCTTTTGCCAATTTCCCTAAGGGGCTCACGATATTCGAAGAAATCATATATGAAGCAACAATCGTTAATAGAAAAACAATGGCACTTATTATTAACAATCTGCGCTGAATACGATCCACTTTTGAGAACAAATCAGTCCCCGTTACTTCACTGATTAAAATCCAATCACCCACCGGAAGCTTTTGATAAAAGACAAAGTGTTTCTCATTGCTATAAACTATTTCTAATAACCCTTTTCGATCCTTGCTCTTCTTAATTTTAGCTAGACTATTATTTAAAACGTTCTCTGGGGTTGTAATCTTTCCTTTCAATATGTTTTCTCCATGTTGGTTCACCAAATAAGCTTGTCCATTTATTCCGATTGTATTTTTTTCTAAAGCAGTCTCGAGCAATTGTGTTGGAAAATTAACCTTGATTACCCCGTATGAGACAAATGTATTCATATCAATGAGAGGCAATATATAGCTATTTATACTCCCTGTAGTTGGCTGATACGGATCCTCATGTGACTTTACAAACTGTTGTTTATATAATGTATACTCTTCATACCAAACCGTTTTACGCAGATCGGGGTTATTCCCCCAAGTCCCTGTACCATCATTAAGCATCACTGAAATTGACATTCCATTTGAATTATTAACCATCATTGAGGAAAACAGCATTTTGAGTTGATTTCTCGTTAACAGTCTCTGTTCCTTAGATGTATCTGCAGATTCTTCCTTCATCCACTTCTGAATCGTTTGGTTAACAAGAACTTGCTTCCCCAAATCCTCTGCCTGTGTAGTAATTGACTCAATATATAGCGAATATTGATCCATCATCGCAACCGCTAAATCCTCAGTCTGGTTTTCAATAGTCGACGTTAACCATCTCGGAATCAAAAACGAAAATACGATGATCGGAATCGTCAACAAACAAGTAAAAATAACAAATAAACGATTGCGCAACGAAAAAAACATGTTTCACCTCCCTAATCAAAAAAGAAAACCCTTACATTTATTTAGGCTATAAAAAGGCAAGTTAGTACTTTGTATGTTCTAATAATCTAGTATATTAAAAAAGTATAACACCAAACTATCTTGATAAAATATGATTTTATGGTTATTAGATTAACCTATAAAAGAACCCACAAGCTGTTCAATCAAAAGACTGGACCAACTCGATTCTAAAAAAAGCCTAATTTCCACAATCATTGTTAAAGATTTACTCATTTTATCCGTTTCTTTTCAGATTCAGCGAATTTTTCTGCTTCGGACTGATCCCAATATTTAACGCCTCCGATAACGATAGATGGTTCAAACAACGTTCCCCTGCCATAATACAAATTAATTTTATGCCGATCATACCTTAATCCCTTTTCAGTAAGGAATTCAGCAAGTTGACTTTGATTTAACAAGGTTTCTGTATCACGAATAATCGAATATTTTGGCTCTTGAATCAGATAGGTGTCCCTTCTAAAATAGGTGGTAATTAACTCTAAGACCCACTCTAAATATTCATTATTTAGATGCTTATACAGTTCTCCTAATTCAAAGGGAAACCCATCAGGATTCTCAAAAAAGCACCCCAAACGAAAGAAAGTGAGTTGTGTTTCATTCAAACTTTTTAATGATTCTTCATCCAATTCTCGTTTATCCTGTTCGATGATTAATTTCTTCAAATTAGGAAATTGCTCAATTATAAGGTTTGTCGTTTTTTTCATAATGTCCTCCTTCGTATACAATGTATACACTTAAGTTAACACAATTCGTATACATTGTATACAAATCGTCGCAATTGCATTCATATCCTCTTGGCTTAACTCAAAGTCAAAGCTGAAAAAAGATTGATCATTTGTAAATATAGTCTTCCACAATCACGCCCGATTGTTGAATCGTATTTTTGAAGGGTATCAGGTTGTTCAAACTCTATATCGGTAAAATCAACCTGATTAAACCCCATTCCTATCATATCTTCTTTTGCCTTAATCGCAAATTTATGGTTTTGTTTTTTGGGAGATGCAGTAGTAATGACAGTTGCCTTTTTATTCTCTAATTGTTCGCCGATAAGTTGTAAAAATTGTTGCTTAATTTGTTCTGTAAAGAACCCGTTTGACGTTAATAAAATCCTAAACACTTTTATCCCAACCTCTTTAATTACATTCCACTATTTATTCAAGATCAGGGTAAAATTTACCTACTTGACAACAGTTGCTTCTTCAGCTAATCTGCTCGTTAGCACAATAAGAAAAATGCTCTACTCCTTATTGAAGTAAAGCACCCTATAGTTTAAGTACAATGTTTCACAAAGTTTCCTTATGGTGAATAATTTTACATATTTGCTCTGCTGTCCTTCAAGAAATCAAGAATATTCAATTATACCTATAACCATAATGATTATCGGTAATTAAGAAATGATTGATTCAACAAAAAAGACGATGGATGATCACCGCCTTAAATGATTGTCTGTAATTTAATTTGTGAAATAAAGGTAATCAACCTTATGTTTTGTGGCCATTAGTTGTGATGCAAGTATTGCGGTGTAGATAGTTGTTAATAGTATACCAAAAACTCCAATCCCAAATAATGAGTCCTTGTTATACAAAATAACAATCTTATTTCTAAAAGAATTTATAGGAATTCATCTTAGATTTATTCAATTTAAGGTTTTAGAATGACTTTTATACAATTATCGGTCCTTGTGTCAAAAACTTCGTATCCATGCTTTGCCTGGCCTAATGGAAGAACATGTGTAATTACATCACCAATATCAACCTTTCCTTCAGATATAAGATTATAAAGAAAAGGCATATAAGGAATAACTGGGGCCTGACCCGTTTTAATGTCAACATTTCTTTGGAAGATGTCTCCTAACGGGAAACCATTATAACGTCCCCCATAAACACCGGTAATTTGGATGGTCCCAGCTTTGCGTACAGCCTGTGACGCAATGACAAGCCCGCCCATTGCACCGCCATGAAGCTTCATTCCGGATGCAAGATATTCAAGAGGAGTCATCTTGCCGCTCATACCTGAACAATCAATAACGATGTCTGCTCCGCCTTGTGTTATCTCTCTTAAATATTCGCCAACGTTTTCATGTTCCTCAAAATTTACAGTCTCCACTTTATTGGTTCGTTTCGCATGATCAAGCCGGTAATTGATGTAATCGACAGCAATAACTCGCTCAGCACCTTTATACCAGGCAAATTTTTGAACAAGGAGACCTACTGGACCACATCCTAAAACGATGACAGTATCACCAGCTTTGACACCAGAGTGATCTACACTCCAATAAGCTGTTGA
>NZ_JBWXPJ010000002.1:0-173086 GCF_056679975.1 Peribacillus sp. BM1 | reverse complement strand
AATAAATCACGGCTACTGCGAAAATGGCTACGTTAATAAAGAAGAAGGTAGGATCTTTAAAAATGCTGGAAAATAAAGCAATAATGCTTATAATAATAGAGATAATTGGTACTACTGGATAAAATGGTGCTTTATAGGGGCGTGCAAGATTCGGTTCTTTTTTACGTAAAATCATGAGTGATACATTCATCATAACGTATGATACCAATGCCCCAAACGTGGCAATTAATATTAATCGATCTGGATTAAACATTAGTACAAAGACGAAACCTATTACCCCTGGAACAAGTATCGCCATATAAGGAGTGCGGCGTTTTTCGCTTAACTTCGCTAAAAATTTAGGAAAGTAACCAGCTCTTGCTAAAGCGAATGTTTGTCTTGAATAAGCCAGGATTGCTCCTGCTAAGCTCGCTAGCATACCGAATAGACCGACTACAGAAAGGACACTAATTAACCATGAATTTTCATCAACACCAGTAGCAATTGCATAAGAGAGAGGATTTGCTTCTGGAGACGTGCCCGCAGCTCCTCCAAGACCTACAGTGACCGTGACTACAAGGACTGCAAGGATAACAAGTGTAAAAATAGCCCTCATAATACCTTTAGGCATGTCTTTAACGGGATTACGACATTCTTCTGATAACATCGGTAACATCTCCATACAGATGTACAACCACATTGCATAAGGTAGAGCTGCCCAAATACCAGCAATGCCCCCAGGAATAAGGTCTCCCCCAAATAGCTTATCTGCGCTAATGTGTGGCATCCCATAAAAAGAGAAGAGAAGGACCACACCAACGGATATCGTAACAAGAATCATTTCAATGGTGGCGTATTCATTCACACCCAGTATGTGTACAATAAAGAAAAATACATATAGAACAGCAGCAGCAAGAATAGGATGGATTTCAGGAATTAGAAAGTTTACGTAATAACCAGCACCCGAGGTAAACACCGCTGTCCCTACGGCAAACTCCAAAGTAACACCCACACCCGTTATAAATCCGGCTAATGGACCCATTGCTCTCCGTGTAAAAGCGTAGGCCCCTCCTGCATGTGGCATCGATGTAGATAACTCCGAAAGTGATAAACACAACGTCACATACATCACACCGATTATAGCAGTAGCAATTAACATGCCGACATAACCAGATTCAGCTAAGCCATAATTCCACCCAAAATAGGAACCTGAAATTACGATACCTACTCCTAATCCCCATATTTGTATCGGCCCTAAGACTTTCTTTAATTCCAAATTATCACTCATAAAAAGACCCCCATATATTAGTTTCTATAAATTGTCCAAAATAAGCATTTCCAAGAATGACTTTTCACTGAATTACCAGAAATAGGTGGATATTTATAGTGAATATTTGAAAACAGCCTATAAAACACTATTTGATACCATCATTTAGCCTTTAAATATCACAATTATATGAAGATTTTTATGAAGTTTGGTTGATTGGAATAAGTAAAAAATCCCAAAAAATTACACATAATCATAACTGGTTAAACAAAGTTAAGAACATATTAATCAATGCTTCTTCGATTTAGATCCAATTATCCTTGATTAAATAAGGCCATCATTATGTGGTGCTCAGAAATAAACTCATTTTAACGTAATTGAATATTCAGAATTCTTTACATTTAATGAGGGTAAATAAGAAACTATTACATTATGATAATTTCCGCCACATTATAATTATTTAATTTACAAAAATTCTAAATTATCGTGCCCGCATTCCGTTTTCTTCACTAGGTTCTCTATCGATGAAATTTTAATCATTCATGGTGGTGTAGATGTTCTTCTTGAACATTAGAATCGCTAAGTACAGGCTTTGTTTCGAGTTGTGCAAAAGTAAGTATAATGACGGTAGAAATAACTAATGTTACGATCCATGAAACAGTACGGGGATAAAAAGAAATCGATTCTTTAACACGTTTTAATTCAGAATTGATTAAGAGAACGATGAATAGAACACCGATCATAAAAAGAACGTCTGTGAATACCAGCATGAGTACATAACGATCGGAAGGCAACATTTCTCCTAGCATCGCTCCCATCATCCCACCCATTAGTCCAGCTGCAGTTCCTTCCACAAGGGTAAGAAGGTTAATGGCTCTTCCTGCTATAATTCCCACTACAATACTTAAACTCATCGCTATAATAGTAGAAAGTGTTAAGTCCCCTTTTAATGCGATTCCCGCAATTAAGCCGATCACTAAACCACTAGCCATCACTAATACCATGACAATCGTCATACCTGTCATATTTTTCAACTTGTCTTTATGCTTGTAAATATTTACGATACAGATAATTGTATAAATGATTACTAGTAACGTACTTATCACTAGTAACATAAGCATCCCCCCTATTGAGAATTGGACTGTCAATTTCTAAAAAAAGTCTACCAAACAAAAGATATCTTCATTTCCAAATTAATAGGATAAATCATTTAATTTGGAACGTTTTAATTTGTTAAGTAGTCGTTATTTGACAGCGCATACATTTTGTTAGTAACACCAGTTACGGACTTTTTCTTTAGACCCAACGTACCGTTCCCGTTCTATCAATCTTTCCACTTTTGATAGGCAGTGATTCAGTTTAGCTGTTTCACACATTTAGCTGTATATTGAATCATCTACGCTGGCATTACCCTTGGCTAACTAAGCCTTGTTTCACTAATCTTTGCATCTGAGCTGCAACATCTTTCTTATCTTCTTGTCCAGTAATGCCACCACCTACTATGACAAGGTCAGGCTCTGCTTGAATGACTTCTGGCAGTGTATTTAGTTTAATGCCTCCTGCTACTGCTGTCTTCGCATTTTTCACAATCCGTTTAATAATTTGTAGTTGTTCAAATGAGTTTTCTCCGACTGCTTGAAGATCATAACCGGTGTGTACACAAATATAATCTACACCAAGTGCATCAATTTCATATGTTCGTTTTTTAATATCCTTTACATTAATCATATCTACAAGGATTTTTGTCCCATGCTTTTTAGCTTCCTCTACTGCGCCTATGATTGTGGCATCATCCGTCGCACCAAGAACCGTGATGATATCAGCACCCGCTTCAGATGCTTTCATGACTTCATACCCACCTGCATCCATAATCTTCAAGTCTGCTAATACCGTCAGTTTAGGAAATGCCTCTTTCATTTCTTTTACAGCTCGTAAGCCTTCATTAATAATAACCGGTGTCCCGATTTCTACAACATCAATAGATCTCTCTACTTCCCTCACTAACTTGATTGCTTCTGGGATGTTGACAAGGTCTAATGCCAATTGAAGTTCCATGAATTCTTCCCCCCTTATTATTTTTTATGAGTCAATTGTTCTATGACCTATTATAGTTCTTAATTTTCAGAAAATGAAGTATGCACTTTTTTATCATATAGTATATGAAATATACTTTAAAAGAGAAAAGATCTTATCTATCGCTATTGTCCACCATCTACTCTTTTAGAGACATCTTCTAGACATGTACCACATTGTGAATAATGAATACTTACCTTTACACCCTCATAGTTTTCAATGATTTCATTGCAGTTTTTACAAATAATTGTTCCCATATGCCTGGCTCCTTTCAATAACAAATTTTTAAAATAACATGCTTACTTTCGTTCGATTTAATCAGTGTTTTACCATTATTCACTAAAATATTTTTTATCGGATATTGTATTTGAATATTCGTTTATTCCTTTGTTTCATACAAATGGCCATTATCTTAAACCTCATATTCCTAGCCGTTAGCTCCATCATCGCTAATCAAAAGACAAGTTAGCTAATTTGTAATCCTTCTCCAGATATTTGTGAAATGACGAGTAATCGAGTTCATCCCTTTATTTCTGACTTCGATTGACGTTGAACATCAATTTTTATTTCTTGGAATTCACTTTTCCCACACACATAGCATATTGTCACTTTCGTATAAAGAGTTTTGCAATGAATACAATATTTCTTCTCCATGGTAGCATTCTCCTGTTCTATATTTAAATAATTGAAACCAAAAAGAAAGCGCTTACTATATTCTGATCCTTATATACTACAAAAAAGGTCAATTAAGTAGATTGTACAAAGCTTCTAATTTCCTTCATATAGTATAACTATGTTGCATTCTAGTCTTCGCTCCTACTTTAGTAACTGATATCATATTTCCAAAGCTGGTTCACAAACGGGATCGACTCCGATATCCACTTTGGGTTCTTTTCCTATTCTTTGCTTATCGTCACTATAAAGCGTGGGTGTATCTTCCATTTCCCTTCACAACAATCTGTTCACTCACATCATTAACATTCATTCGATTGAACATGGTTTCTGTACCCGTTCATTTATTCGAGATATAACCTATTTAATATTTAGGATAATCCGTGTACTATTCATTATAACTCTTATAATATCAATTAGTAAGTACGCACTTTATTATCATATAGTATCTAAAGTTATAATGTAGGAGAGAAATTTGATGGGACATATTGACAAGAAGGCAAAGGGACTCGCTATTATTGGCACCAGTCAACAACTGGATATTTTTTCCACCCCCTTACATTCTAATTCCGCGAGCAAATTAACGTATAAGAAATGACGAGTCAGTCCTCGCTTGGGCAAGAACTGACAATAATATCACTCTTTTCTTTTATCCTACCCAACCTTAATTTGTGATAAAATTTTCAATTCCTCTGCAACAATTTTTACAAGCTCCACGACTCTGTTTGAATATCCCCATTCATTATCGTACCATGCTAGCACCTTCACTTTTCTATCTCCGATCACCATCGTAGATAGTCCATCAATAATAGCTGAATGGGGGTTTGAATTAAAATCAATAGAAACCAGCGGTTCAGTCGTGTACTCCAAAATTCCATGTAAAGAGCCATTTGCAGCAGATTGAAAGGCATCATTGATATCATTCATCGTTACGTCCTGTCTCAGGTCGACGACGATATCCACAAGTGACACATTAGGTGTAGGAACACGAAGCGCAATACCATGCATTTTGCCCTTTAATTGCGGCAACACAAGAGAAAGTGCTTTCGCGGCACCGGTCGTCGTTGGGATAATACTCTGGCCACAGGCACGGGCACGACGTAAATCTTTATGAGGATTATCAAGATTTTTTTGGTCATTTGTATACGAATGAACGGTCGTCATTAATCCATTTTCAATACCAAATTGTTCATCCAGTACCTTTACTACGGGTGCAAGGCAATTCGTGGTACATGAAGCATTTGAGATGATAAAATGCTTATCAATTTCTAAATCATGCTCGTTAACACCCATGACTATGGTCACATCTGCATTTTCCCCTGGAGCCGTTAAAATGACTTTCTTAGCCCCTGCATCCAGATGAAAAGCGGCTTTCTCCCTCGAATTAAATTTCCCTGTGGCTTCAACAACGATATCTATATCAAGTTGTTCCCAAGGAAGACTTCTCGGATCCATACTGCTTAATAACTGAATGCGGTGCCCATTTACAATTAAGGCTTGATCGCAAGAAACCACATCTCCCTCGAATTTACCATGGCTAGTATCATATTTTATTAAGTGAGCTAAAGTTTCAGCAGGATAGTTTGCGTTGATTGCTACTACATCAAGAGTTTCATCCAAGATTGCTTTACGGAACACAAGTCTACCGATTCTCCCAAAACCATTGATGGCTACTCTTGCCTTCATTTCTCGTTCCCTCCCGACATCAAATATTTTCAAATATCCATCACATTTAACACAAACATACATTCCATTCCCTACCACTGTTATATACCCATTAGACTGAAAAACTTCCACTATACATCTAAGGGATATCACAACATCTACTTTCAAGTTGTATTTCTTCTATATCGTACTTGTAATCGGAGTTCACTCCGTCGGTAATTTATTTTAGTGTTTTTTCTAACAGCGTTGGTTACCTACCACCATTTGAATCCGTCCTCTTGTAATAATTGTTCAGATGCTTCTGGACCCATGGAACCTGACGGGTATAAATGAAGCGGAAGATTATTTTCCTCAAATGCCTCTAAGATAGGTTCCGCCCATTTCCAAGATAACTCAACCTCTTTCCATTGAACAAAAAAAGTGGAATCCCCATGCAGAGCATCAGATAACAGGAGCTCGTAAGCTTCTGGCATACTTTTTTTGTTAGCCAAAAACCTCCCTGTAACAGGCTCGTTTTTTCCATGGTTTAATGGATTTTTACTATTGAATTGTATGGAAATTCCTTCGTTCGGACCGATTTCAATAATTAGGAGATTCGGAGCTGTTTCTTCGTTTTTTTCCTGATATAAATCTTTTATTGGATTTTTAAATTCAATCACAATTCTTGTAGACTTCTCCTTCATCCTTTTTCCTGTTCGTATATAAAATGGAACTCCACTCCAAAAAGGATCATCAATCCACAAACGAGCAGCAATAAATGTATCATTCATTGAGGTACCCTCAATGCTAGGTTCATCTGTGTAGGCTGGAACTAGTTCTCCGTTCATATACCCTTTTTCGTATTGGCCGCGGACCACATCCCTCACTACTTCGGCCTTCTGTAATGGCCTAAGGAATTCCATAACTTTTCTCTTCTTATTACGAATTTCGTTTGCGCTGATCCGTGTTGGTTGCTGCATGGCTGTCATCATGACGAGTTGCAACATATGATTCTGGACCATATCACGAATCGCCCCTACTTGGTCGTAGTATCCGGCCCGCTCTTCTACACCAACGGTTTCACTTGCCGTGATTTGTACATTAGCAATATGTTTATTATTCCATAATGATTGAAACATAGGATTTGCAAACTTGATAGACTCCATATTTTGGACCATTGGCTTTCCAAGATAATGATCAATCAGATAAATTTCATCTACTTCAAATGCTTCGCTTAGCTTTGTAATTAATGCTTGAGCTGATTTCAAATCGTGTCCAAATGGTTTCTCAATGACAAGACGCTTCCATCCTGTAATGGACCCTAATCCACTTTCTTTTATGTTCTGAGAAATCACATCAAAGAACTCTGGTGCGACAGATAAATAAAACAGCCGATTTTCAGGGGTCCCCAACTCTTCTTCGCGTTTCTGAACCATGCCAAGTACCTGTTTATACCCGTCATGATCCGTAACATCCAACGAACTATAACGAAATGCACTTAGAAATTCACTCACTTTGGAAGCGTCCTCATTTTTTAACCGCTTAGAAAATGTTTGCAATGATTTTTCTACATGCATTTGAAATGTTTGATCAGACCACTCTCTTCTTCCTAAGCCTATAATTGTAAAGGATTTAGGCATTTTTCCATCTAAAAATAAATGAAATAAAGACGGGTAAATTTTTCGTTTAGCTAAATCTCCTGTTGCTCCAAACAAAACAAATGTCAACGAATCCAATTCCAATGGCTTTAAAGTTTTCAAAGCATTTTCATCTACATTGATATCACGCGGAACCGCTACACCATTCATGCTATTCCCTCCCGTTTTTTAGCAAAACCCTTATATTTTTACATATGATTGAATGTACCGACTATAAATTTATTGTGAACCCTTCTAAAAATTATTATAATATTCGAACACTTTAATTGTAAGTACGCACTTTTTTATTATATAGTATAGAAAAGCATACTATTGTTCAGGTTATTCAATCCAAGTAAGTGGAGGGAAAACAATTGAGACATCCTATTGACAAGACGTTTAACTGCGAGAAGGAATTAACACTATCCATCATTAGTGGTAAATGGAAAATGCTAATTATGTGGCATCTGGGGAAAGAGGGAACGAAGCGGTTTGGTGAATTAAAATCTATGATGCCAGGTATTACACAACGAATGCTTGTAAGTCAACTACGGGATCTTGAAGATGATCTTGTCGTGAACCGTGAAGTATTTCCCGTAGTTCCACCGAAAGTAGAATATTCACTAACCGAAAGAGGAGAAAGTCTCTTACCTATCCTTGATTCTATGTATGAATGGGGGAAAGATTATATAGAGACATTTTTGACAAACCAACCTGAGAAAACTAAATCCATGTAGAAACGCAAAAAAATGTAAGGGGTTTCAATTGTTCGTTCCCTCTCACTAATAGTAGACATGATTAAGCTAAAAAAGAAAATGAAAGATTTTACTAAAACCGGCTACTTAAGAGAAAAAATGAACGAGGAATCGTTCATTTTTTTCTCTTAGCCAATCATCTTAAATGATCCGACCATAGCTCATATGAAAAGTACCACCGTATAATGGCCAATATTTTCATCATATTGTTCTAGAATTACCCGTCTGCTAGTTAATTACACTAATTCTTTCCTGTTGGTTGAATCGTATAAAAAAGACGGTTCCTTCCTCACTTGTTTTTAAATCAATGAACGCATTATGACGATTAGCAATACTATAACAGATGGCTAATCCCAGTCCTGTTCCCGTGTCTTTCGTTGTAAAGAAAGGAGTTCCGATTTCTTGAAGTAATTCCGTCTTTATTCCACATCCTTCATCATGCACTTCCAAAACAACCTCTTGATCTTCCATATACGTTTTTATTATTAGGATTCCTCCTGACTCCATTGCATCTAGACCATTTAAAGATAAATTCAAAATTAACTGGCTTATTTCCTTTTCATCTAGAAATAATTCAGGACATTCGTTCAACTGAAGCAGAATTGTCTTACCCGTCCGTAAAGCCTCTGCCTGTATCAAGGGATAGAGTGCTTCAATAATTGGATTAAGAAGTTGAGGTGTTTTATAACTTACCTTATTTTTAGCTAAATTAAGATATTCAGTAATAATCGAATTGGCTCGATTTAATTCTGCCAACATTAAATCAATATATTTAATGCTTAAATGTTCAGGATCGCCTTTTGACAATTCTAAAAACCCTCGGACTGTAGTCATGGGATTTCTAATTTCATGAGCAATACCAGCAGCCATAACGCCAATTAAATTCAAACGATCTAAACGAGCCATCTCATTTTCAAGTCGAACACGCTCCGTAATATCTGTAATCACTCTAAGAATACAAGTTTCTCCTTGAATTTCAATAATCTCCGTTGATAACAACCCTTCACGAACTTCACCAGACTTTGTCTGATATTGAATTTTTGCATTTTTAATACTCTTTTGGGTTTCCAAACTATGAATCTCTTCATTAATAGAATTTTCCGTAAGGTGTAAGATCGGGCTGTTTTGATGCATCACTTCTTTATAGCTATAGCCAGTATTGTTTAACCAAATTGGATTTACATTTATATATCTCCCATCTGTTAATGAGCGAATCTCAATTAAACAAGGACTTGATTCAAAAATTTTATAAAAATGTTCCTGTGAGAGGCGGAGATCTTCTTCGATCTTTTTTCGCTCTTCAATTTCTTTTCGGAGCTGTTCATTGGCGATCATTAGTTTCTGCGTTCTTTTTTCTACCAATTTTTCAAGAATCGTATACTGTTGTTTTTTTTCACTATCCGCTTTTTTCCGTGCCGTGATATCACGAATCGATAGGACATAAATATGTTCGTCATCTATTGCTGCTTCACCAATTTGAACATCAACGGGAAACGCCCCTTCTTTCTTGTGAGATGCAATGGCTTCAAGAAGTTGCCCTTTACTCTTCCGTAGAGCTTCCATTTGCAAAGGGGTAGATTCCTCATTAGGATACTTCACTTCAGGTAAAAGGTTGATGACATGTTGCCCTAGTAATTCCTCCATAGAATAACCAAACATATCTTTTACAGCAGGATTGACTGATAAAATATAGCCATGTACATCAAACGTAATAATCGTATCTAATAATGTTTCACCAATCACTCTAGCTAGTGCTTCATTTTTTCGTAAATCAAAAGTTGTACGTTCTAGTTGTTCATTAACGACTTGAAGCTCAGACCGACGACGTAAATCACTTTGAAGTTTCATTCTGTCATGATTTTGATAAATTTTTACAAACTCTTGCACTTTCATTTTTAACGTTTCAGGATGAAAAGGTTTAAAGATATAGTCAACCGCACCAAGGCTATAACCGCGCAGAACATGCTCTGTCGTTTGATTAATCGCCGTTATAAAGATAATCGAGATATATTTCGATTTTTCTCTTTCTTTAATGAGTTTCGCCGTTTCAAACCCATCTAACCCAGGCATCTGCACATCTAATAAAATAACAGCGAAGTCCTGTTTAAGCACACATTTTAATGCTTCCTCACCAGATCTTGCACTTACCAGATTATATTCAGAGGAGTTAAGCACAGCTTCCAAGGCTAATAAGTTTTTGGGATAATCATCAACCATTAAAATATTCACTTTTTGACTCGTTGTCTCGTTACTTGTCGTTTCAATTTCATGAATATCTAATGTATGTACTTGATTTGAAAAAAAATTATTGGATCCTTCGGTATAGTTTTTCAAGCGTATCAATCTCCTCATAATAGTTTGCAATGCTCGTAAATTTAATCGCTTCTTTACTGCCTAAACCAAGAATTCCAGATAAGCCTAAACTTTCATGAAGGAGATTGTATACTCGTTTTTGAAGCACTTTATCAAAATAAATCATGACATTCCGGCAGATAATCACATGAAATTCATTAAATGATCGGTCGGTCACTAAATTATGTTGTGCAAAGACTACGTTTTTCGTTAGGAATGAATGGAATATAGCATTTTCATGTTGCACTTTATAATACTCTGAAAAAGCTTTTGTCCCTCCTGACGCAAGATAATTCTTCGTATATAATTGCATTTTATGTAACGGAAATTTCCCTTCCTTCCCAACATCTAAAACGTTTTCATTCATATCCGTCGCGTAAATCCTCGTTTTTTCATATAGTCCTTCTTCATGTAAAAGAATGGCCATCGAATAAACTTCTTCTCCAGTCGAACAACCTGCATGCCAAATACGAATATAAGGATAGTCCCTTAAAAAAGGGACTACTTTTTTTCGAAATGATAAAAAAAAACTTGGATCTCGAAACATCTCTGTCACATTAATGGAGAAATCATCAAGCAAGCGATTCATAACGAATGGATCATGAAAAATTTTCTCCTGTAAACCTGATATGCTTGCGACTTTCTCTTCACGTATGCGATTCCAAATTCTACGATTTAAGAACGGTAAGGTATAGTTTCTAAAATCAAATCCATAGTAGCGGTAAATTCCTTCTAGCAATAAACTAATCTCAATTTCTTCCAATTCATTATGGACCTTATGTCTATTATTATTCATCTTTTGTCATTACTCCTTACATCACAGCAAGCTCCCACCTATCTGTATAGCCATACCCTCATGATTGAAATAAGTTGCTCCAAATTTACCGGTTTACTAATATAATCAGATGCTCCCGCCTCAATACATTGATTTCGGTCATATTTCATTGCTTTTGCCGTAAGTGCAATAATAGGAAGACTTTGAAATTTGGGAATTTGACGGATAAATTGAATCGCTTCAAACCCATCCATCTCAGGCATCATAATATCCATTAGAATCAAGTCAACGTCTGAATTATTTTGTAAAGTTGCAATTCCTTCTCTGCCATTTTCCGCAAATATCACCTCAACATGATAACTCTCCAGAGCCGTTGTTAAGGCAAATATATTACGCATATCGTCATCCACGACTAGTACTTTCTTCCCTTCTAGCAACGCTTTTCTTTCATGTAACTGTTTACGTGCTTCTTCGGTATGCAATGGAGGCACAACAGGAGTGATACGTCCAAGTCCAGGGTCCTCCAAAAGACCTGTGGCTACCTCTGCTTCAGAAAGTGATATTACCGATTTGTTCAAGTTTTTATTATTAGGTAAATATAAAGTAAATGTGCTGCCATTCCCTTCTATACTTTCAACTTCAATAAAACCACCTAATAAGCGGGAAATTTCCTGACTAATGGAAAGTCCTAACCCTGTTCCTCCATATTTGCGGTTGATTGTTCCATCTGCTTGTTTAAAAGCATCAAAAATAATAGCATGATTTTCTGATGGAATCCCAATTCCAGTATCCTTAACAGAAAATGCAAGTTCTATATCTGAAAGGGGGAAAGCACTCTGTTTTGAAAACATTCCTTTTTCAACTTTTTGAATGGTTAAGGAAACTGTACCATGATTGGTAAACTTGAATGCATTTGATAATAAATTATTCAAAATTTGCTGTAAACGATGTGTATCGGTATGAATATATATTGGCAAATTAGAAGCCATTTGAATGTTGAATTGAATATTTTTCTTACGTGCGACGGGCATAAATTGTGATTCAACAAATTTCTTCACGTCACTAAGGTTTACCTCATTCATCGTTATTTCCATTTTTCCCGCTTCCACTTTGGATATATCTAAAATGTCATTGATTAGATGTAGTAAATCATTTCCGGAAGAAAAGATTGTATCCGCATAATTCACCTGTTTTGCGGTAAGATTTCCATCGACATTTTCTGCTAGCATTTGAGCTAGAATTAGCAAACTATTAAGTGGCGTTCTCAGCTCATGGGACATATTGGCAAGAAATTCCGATTTATATTGTGAGCTAAGGGATAACTGTTGTGCCTTTTCTTCTAGAATACTTTGTACATTCTCCAATTCTCTCGTTTTCTTTTCAGCATTTTCATATTGCGTTTCGATTTGTTCATTAACGATTCTTAATTCCTCTTGCTGTGATTGAAGCTCTTCAGATTGACTCTGTAACTCTTCCGTCAATGCCTGCGACTCTTGAAGAAGCCTTTCTACCTGCATATGCCTTATAATACTTTGAATATTGATACCAAGATTCTTTATGACCTCTTTTAGCAACAGTTGTTCTAAATGACTAAAAGATTGAAAGGATGCTAATTCAATAACGGACAATACCTCTCCTTGATATTCCACTGGTATAATGAGTACTTCTGATGGTGATGCCATACCCGTACCAGAAGTAATCTTAATATAATTACTAGGAACTTGGTTAAGCACGATCATTCGGTTCTCTAATGCGCACTGTCCAACAAGTCCCTCCCCTAAACGAAAGTTATCTGTTCCTATTTTCTGCTGATTATAAGCATAGGCAGCAATTTTTTGAAAAACATCCTCATCTCCTATGCTCCGTTTTATATAGAAAAGACCGTAATTTGCCCCTATAATCGGCGTGAGTTTTGTAATGAACAGATTTCCTAAAGTCTCTAGGTCGTCTATTCCAGAGTACATGGTAGCAAATTCAGCCACTTTTGTTTTTAACCAGCTCTGCTCTTCAGTAGCATTTTTCAACTCTTTTTCATGAAGTGTATGCTCTTCAAGGGCTTGAGCCATTTCATTAAATGACACAGCAATTCTTCCAATTTCATCTTTTGTAGTCATATTTATGCGCGGCAATTTTTCCAAGCCATCAAAATTAACTTCTTCCATAACAGAACTGACCTTGTTTAGTCTTCTTGTGACATTCCACAAAATCCAACTTAGTAATGCGCTGCCCATGAAATAATCTAGAATGATATATATTTTAGTAGCTTTCGTAGTTTGAGTATAATTCTTGAGAGATTGGTTTAATTCTTTTTTCGTTCTTTCATTTTGCGCAGTTTGTAGTTGATTAGAAAGTCCAATCATTGTATCTCTAGCTTCTCTCCCCTGATCCCAGTAAAGTTGAGTTACTTCCTCTTTCTTATCTTCTTTTAATAGTACATCCATTTCTTTATCTATTTCAGAATATTTTTTTATACTAGTATTTAATTGCTTTATGATTTCTTGCGATTCTTTGCTTCCATCCAACTCTTGATGGGCATCTATTGCTTTATTTACATTTTGGAGGGCATGATCCCGATCTTTTGTAAATTGTTCTGCAAATTCACTAGGTGGATTGGCAAACAATTCTCTGGATTCCTTGCTGTAAACATTCAATCCCTCCTGTATAGAGTGAGTCAAATTAAGTATCCTGTAGCTTTTTATATAATTTCTAATATCCTGTTCATAGTTATTCATACTAGTCCAGTGGTAAACACTAAATATCGCATATATCCCATAAATAATACCAAAACATGTAATGACCTGTGTTTTGAATTTCATATAATCCTCGTTCCTATCGATTATTTTATATTTCTCTAAAATACCATTTGCTAATAAATAGAAAATTGTTTTCTTATTACCTAGTAATCAATATAATAAGGTCAATTATAATAATATTCAAACTATTATTTTGGCTATATCAAATAATTCAAAATTACTAAGACTTTCTAATTAATGATCTTAAAACAAATTGTTCGTCTTACACTTTGTGAATCTGAATAGTCTGAACTCGAGTATATTTTTCTATACTATATAATAAAAAAGTGCGTACTTACAATTTAGACTTATCACTATTATACTACTAGTAGGATAATTCAAAATAAATAAAAATTTATAGACGAAAAGATCCATACAACTGTATCACCTAAATAACAGAAGGAGATCTCATTAGTGGCTTGACCGTTCTATGCGAAATTTTAGAACGCTATAAAATCATGTGATAGCTTAGAGATAGTAAGCAGATTATTTTCTCAAATATAATGGGCATTCGGGAGGGAATTAACATGAAAGTCGGCTTAATTGGTTTAGGGAAAATGGGATTAAATATCGGTCAAAATCTATTGGACCACAATCACGAAGTAGTAGCCTTCGATTTAAACGCAAACTCAGTTAGGGAAATGGAAAAGTCCGGAGCTATAGGAGTATCTAGCATTATCGAACTCGTTAAATCATTAGAATCACCAAGAATTCTTTGGATCATGGTTCCCCATTCGGTTGTTGATTCCGTGCTTAGCGAAATAACCCCATTTTTATATGATGGTGATATTGTCATTGAAGCTGGTAATTCCCACTATAAAGATTCCATTCGTCGCTACAATAATTTAGAGAAATTCGGGGTCAAATTTTTAGATGTTGGAACCTCTGGTGGGATGGAAGGTGCCCGTAATGGAGCATGTTACATGGTTGGCGGAGATCCGGACGCTTGGGACATAGCGGAACCTATCTTTCGGGATACAGCTGTAGAAAATGGCTATTTATACGCAGGAGAAGCTGGTAGTGGTCACTTTTTAAAAATGATCCACAATGGGATTGAGTATGGAATGATGGCTGCCATCGGCGAAGGTTTCGAGGTATTAGAAAAAAGCGAGTTTGATTATGATTTTGAAAAAGTAGCAAAAGTATGGAATAACGGATCGGTTATTCGTTCATGGCTTATGGAGTTAACCGAACATGCATTTTCTAAAGATTCCAGACTCGAAGAAATCAAAGGGACTATGCATTCTTCTGGTGAAGGGAAATGGACCGTCGAAACGGCTCTCGATTTACAAACCGCTACGCCTGTAATCGCTATGTCACTATTGATGCGGTATCGCTCATTAGACAATGATACATTTACAGGAAAAGTAGTAGCCGCACTACGAAATGAATTTGGCGGGCACGCTGTAGAAAAAGGGAAACAAACCACAAATGTTTAAAGGAATAAACGAAAGATGATTTGATGAAAGGAATTTGGAATGTTCCTTTAAAGAAAGGTGACAAACATGGCCATACTGTTCCAACAATATTTTTTGAGCGAAATAGATCGAGCAAGTTATGAAAATGATGTGCTTCATGTCTGGCCAGAATTAAGTGAAAAAATCTTTGATTTGGATGATTATGAGCTTGAGGAGTTAGTCGAACAAATTAAAAGGAAGAGCCTTTTTTTGTGTAAATAATGACAAAAAACATCGAAGAATCCTATCTCATTCCATTTTTCATGCATGGAGTTAATTAGATGGATGAACATAAGTATCACCTAACTGCAGTACTTGTACTGCGGTTATACATATAGTCATATTGATACCCCCTGCCTCTAAAGAGACAGGGGTATCGTCCGGGTAAATAATACTGTTCCACTTTTCCATATAAAAACTATAATATTTACGATTTCTTAAAAAGATAATAGTTTTACCATTTCCTTCGTTTCTAAGCTATCAACCATAGCGTGCCATGATTTTGGTTTATTGGGTAAAATAGAATAATATTGTTTCAAAAACGTTACGATAAGATCTGTTTGAAGTTCATTAGTACTTTTATTCATTGGCAGAAAACAAAGATCGAGTCCTGTTACAGCTTCTCCATCATTGCTCCAAGATGGATGAACATAAGGAAAGTCTAGACGCTTATATCCAAGATGAGATAAGACTTCACGGCGGACATATGGATTCATCGACTTAATCATTCCAAATTCATAATGCTCTACTTGGTAAGGATCGTAGATTTCAGCAAACATCCCAAATAACTCTTTGTCATTAGCCGCTGCTAAAGCGTTCAAATCATCTAATCTTCTATTCGCTAAAAATGGACCAATCCCTTGCCCATCTTGACCGATGATTGTAAAATCTGTCATCGCCACATTAAATTCTTTATAATAGCGATACTCTGTCGCACCTACGACTTTGTTGTCATCAACAGCAACAAACACACGAATGTCTGGGTCTTCCAAAGGCTCTTTCCACAAATCGTATTCTAACACTTCATCTGCGGGGAATACATTTTGCATTAATTGATGCAATTGTTTGAAGTAAGGATCTTGTATACTTGTAATTCTGTAATATTCCATTTTTCAGCTCTCTCCTTGTTCCGATATTGGTAAGAAAAAGGGGTTTTTCCACTCCATTAATGCCCCAAAATCACATGATTCTTCATCTTTTAAATAATTCGCCACGACTTGAACAGGAGTTCGGCCACATTGGAGAAGAAACGTGATAACAGGATCTTTTAGTTCCCCTTTTACGACAGATTCTAAATATTGATCGGGCGTCATTTCATGCACCTTTTTATGATAACCAGGCATTCTTCCCCCGCCTAGTAATCGCTCTAATCCTTTATAAACGACGACTTCATACATCGATAACATCAGCCATTTCCCTAATCCTAATTTTCGATAAGAGGGACTCACACTAATATCTACGACATAGAGCGTATTTCCTTTTGGATTATGGTTCCGAATATACCCATTACCCGTAATTGCTTCCCATGTATGTTCTGGATGCTTGGAATCAAAATCAACCAACAAGCTGGTCATTGAACCAACCACTTGGCCTTCAATCTCCATACATAGTGCCCCTTCAGGGAATAATGTAACATGATTTTGTAATTGTTCCCTATTCCACCATAATTCAGATGGAAATGGTGGCGGAAAACACGCTTGTTGAACGGCGATTAAATCTGAAAAGTCCTTTTCTTGATAATTTCGGATCACGGCTGGGATCGGACGATTCTGATTGAAGACGAAAAACTCTTTTCGATACACATGATTCACCCCTACTATTTGTGCAGTGGCTCTTTTTAGCTCACCAATCTGGATATAAATCGGTTCGGCGATCACGCCATGTAGTAACGGAACCACTTTCACGAACACGGTATAACAATTCCAAATTCAAATCCGCTGTTACGATCATATCTTGATTGATTTCCCCTTCTACTAGAATACCACGTGGTGGAAAAGGAATATCATTTGGCGTGATCACTGCTGCTTGGCCAAAATTCGCTCGCATAAAGTCAACCGTAGGCAGTGCCCCTACAGTGCCTGTCGTTACGACATAGACTTGATTTTCGATTGTCCTTGCATGGCTGGTGTAACGAACACGATGGAAGCCGTGACGGTCATCGGTACAAGAAGGACTGAAAATGATATCGGCACCTTTAGCCTTCGCCATTCGAACGATTTCTGGAAACTCAATGTCATAGCAAGTCAACATGGCAATTGTACCTTTATCCGTCTCAAAAACTTCTAATTTTTCACCTGGAGCCATATTCCATTCTTTGATTTCCGTTGGAGTAAGATGGAGCTTTGCCTGTTCTGCCACTCTTCCATCTGGATAGAATAGATGAGCAACGTTATATAATTTATCTCCTTTACGAACGACATGGGTCCCCCCAATAATATGCATATTTGTTTGCTTCGCTAACTTTTTAAATAAAGATAGATATTGTTCTGTAAAGTCTGGAAGATCTTGTATCGTCAAAGCTTGTCCTTGTTTATCGCCAATGGACAATAGTTGTGTAGTGAAGAATTCTGGGAATAAGATAAAGTCTGTATCAAATTCTTCAGCTGTTTTCATATAATGTTCCACTTGTTTAGAAAACTCTTCAAATGAATGGATTGTATGTAAATGGTATTGCACTGCTGCAACTCTTAGTTCCATAATTTCCTCCTAACTTATCATCACTATAGAGGGTCTCTCTACCTATGATGCTACATTGATGGTTGCTATTGTTATTATTAGACACATCATGATTTTTAACAAGTACACACTTTAATGTTATATAGTGATAAAAAGTATACTTTAATGATATAAACTAAATTGATTATCCTTTTTACTCTAAATGAATGGATCAGAAAACCCCACTTCAAGTAAAAGAGGAGTTTTCTGATCCATTCATTTATTTTTATAATTTCTTCTATCAATTTATCTTTTAAATTAAGTGGATAAAGCAATTTCCCAAATGGACATACCATTTAGCTGCATTTCTACGATCATTTAAAATGTTCATTTTAAGCTTGCTGAAAGTTCATGAATTGCATTTAATACAAATCCACCCTTAGTTGTTCCTTCAAACTTTTCCTAGAACGAAAAATCCATGTTTTAATCGTGCCCGTTTTTATATTCATTTGTTGGGATATTTCTTCTTCTTTTAAGCCATGAAAGGATTTTAATAGAAACACTTTTCCTTTATCTGAATCCCACCCGCTTATTTGCAATTGGACAGCTTCCATTATCTCCATTAATTCAGCTGCTTGTTCTACAGAATTATTAATCGATTCTATGAAAAGCTGACCATCCTCAAGTGGTGAAATCAGATATCGATTTTCTTTCCTCAAATAATCAATAGCCGTTCTTTTAGCAATGACGGTCAGCCATGCACCTATTTTTTCAGAATCTTTGATTGTTTCCATTTTACTAAAAGCTTTAATAAACGTTTCTTGAACAATGTCTTCTGCAAGAAAAGCATCTTTCGTCATATTAAAGATCATTCTATTGAGCTTTTTAGAATATAGCTGATACATTTCAGCAAAATTTCCATCTAGAAGCTCACAATTTGTCATCTTCCTCATCCAATCTTTGCGTTATTTTTCAAAATGGTCCATAACAAAGTCAGGCATTTTATTATGGATAAGATCCATGACATCAACAGAGTTACCATTTTCATAAACAAACAATATGACATATTCTCCGTCACTAGGCCATTTACTGTTTTCCAAAACCATCTCTATTTCCTGCTTATCTTCGACTTTTAATACTGAATTTTTTGATTTAAACTCTTTTATTAGTTCATCGTTGCTATAAGCATGTAACAAATTCTGATCAATGTCCTTACGCGGAGCTATCCAAACCTGGTAAAGATCATCCGCTGTGACTCTAGATTTTTCTAGCAAATTATTTTGTTTAAGCCATTTTTCAAAATGTTTATAGTCAGGCATCCATTCTATATAAAGACGTTTATCATTATTAAGTAATAGTTCGATACCGGAATAACCTCTTGACTCATCCATCATTTCTTCATATGTTTCAGCTCGCAAATCCTCTCTTAATGCAGCGATACTATCAAGAATTTGTTTTTGCTCCGTTATGGAGGTCCCTTTATTTACTGGTGCATTTGAAGAAATAGAAATTTTATCAATCTTTGTCTCATCTAAGCTCAATATTGGATAAATCAATTCTTTATATTCTTTAGACTCATAGATTGGTTTTAAAAGATGCGTTAGAGATTGATTCTTAGGCACATTGTATTGGCGAACTAATTTCTTGCCATTCTCCAGCTCGTAAAAGAAAAACAGATGATCGTCATACCTATTTTCTTTCCTAGTCTTCACCCCTCCATTAATAAGCGTTTTGTGCAGCGCAAGGACATTTTGAATATTTTCACCTTTCTTTAAATACTTTGTTTGACCTAACTCGTCACTATCTACATAGCCATAAACACTATTACCTATATACACTTGCTTAATCTCACTAAATTCTGGAACTTTCTTTTCAAATCCAGTAAAATCGAATTGAAACAATACCAATATCAATCCGACTGATCCTGCGAAGTAGAGATATCTTTTATATTCTCCAAACACCCTCCATGTTTTTTCGATAATCATTTTCGCTCCGAAATACCCAAGCAAAGAGCCCGCAATATATCCAAAAATAAGCCATCCTGTACTATTTTGCGTTTCACCAAAATACATGCCACAGAAAAGCATCACACATAATGCCACCCCATAGACAAAAATCGGTTTAATAGTACGAAACGCCATTGCACTCGAGGCTGCTTCTATGTGTCGCTTTTTATACAACCATAGTGAAGCAAAATAAAGGACGACGATTAATCCACTGTACAGAAGGGCAGCAAAGATACTCATCCCGCGGTTTTCAAAAGACGCTCCATAGAGGATGGGTGAATAGGTCTCTATCTTTGAGCTGAGATAATACTCATAAGAGAAGCCATGTACAAAATCCTTAATATTAAAGGCCCCTAACACCAATATACCCGTTGGAAACAACAATAAAAGATATGTGAGTACCCCTTGGAGAATGGCCATACCTGTAATCATTCCCACAAAAACCGCACAAAAGAAAATAAATAAAGGGAATAACCATGTAATTCCTGTCCAAATTAGAATTTCTTCTATTGAAATAAATATCCCTAAATCAAGTACACTTCTGAAAATGAAAACAGAGCAAGAAATAACTAGAACAGGGATCGTTAAAAACGCAACTCCCATTCCTACATAGTGATTAAATAAAACTTTTCTACTTATGGGTAGACTATGTAGAAAATCAGCGGAGTCTTTCAAATGTACGTACAAAAATAAAAAGATTGCTAGAAGCACAGGAATAATCAGCATTAGTCCATACTGAATTTCAAAAAGATAAGAAAATGGATTTTTTATTTCCTGATAATATATGTATTCGTCATTTGTATGCATCATCAACATCTTTAATGGTAGCGCAAAAACTAATCCTAGAAAATAAACGATGCTGATCCAGCCCATATTTCGAAAGATTTGCATACATATTTCTCTATTAAACCAAGATGTTTTCGATGGCATAGCCTACTTCCCCCATTTCGTAAATAAAAATTTCCTCCAATGTGAGCGGAAGCATGTCAAAGATGATCGGATTATACGTATCAAAGTGTGATTCTACCTCAGACTCTTTGCCACGAACCACACATAGCCACACACTTCCCCTACGTTCGTAATGAAGGATCTTCATTTCTTGAAGCCATTCTTCTCTTGGTTCATTTTTAAAAGCAACCTGTATTTTATGGACGTCTGATTTCAAATCATCCAAATCTTTTTCAAGTAGAACGCTCCCCTTATGTAGAATACCAACATGGTCGCAAATATCTTCTACCTCACGTAAATTATGTGAAGAGATCAAAACAGTCATTTCTCTTTCAGCAACATCCTGTACCATCAGGTTTTTTATTTTTTTCCTTATGACTGGATCCAGACCATCAAATGGCTCATCCATAATCAGTACATCTGGCATAGCCGAGAATGCCAGCCAAAATGCAGCTTGACGCCTCATCCCTTTTGAAAATTTATGAAGCTTCTTATCCATCTCGATTTCAAAAATACCCTGAAGATTTTGGAATCGTTCCTCATTCCAATCAGGAAAAATCGATGAATAAAAACTAGCCATGGTCCTTAACGTATATTGAGAAAAAAAGTATGGAGTATCTGGAAGGAATATGATTTTTTTCTTCATATCAACGTTCTCAAATACAGGCGTGCCATGAATCAATACATCTCCCTTATCCTGTTTAAGGATGCCAGCTACTATTTTTAATAGTGTTGTTTTTCCAGCACCATTCGAACCTAACAGACCATAGATTGAACCTTGTTTCACCAGTAAATTCACTGCCTGAACGGCTTCATTTCCTTCATATTTTTTATATACCTGCTTACATTCAATCATCATTTTTCCCTCCCCCTACCGACGACTCCAAATCATGAATAAGCTGGATTAGCTCCTCCGGCTTTAATCCAAGGTACATAGCTTCAGAAAGTAGTTTCTTTAGTTCCTTTATAACGCTTACTAATTTTTCAGAATTCTTAACAAGACTAGTTGGATTCACAAAGCTTCCCTTTCCTTTCACCGAGTAGATATACCCCTGTGTTTCTAGCTCCCGATAGGCTTTCTGGATCGTGTTAGGATTAATGGTTAACTGTCCTGCCAAAGTACGAACGGACGGAAGCTGCTCATCAGGTTTCAACACTTCACTAATAATCAGCTCCTTCAATTTATCAACCAACTGTTCGTAGATCGGCTGTCTACTTCTCATATCTAACTCAAACAATCAAAATCACCCTCACTCTGTACTAAGTGTACTATGAGTATTAGTACACCTGAATTCTAAGTCATAATTTTGGAAATAACAAGTAGTATTTATTTTGTTAGAGATTGAACTTTAAATAATACTGAAAAAAAGAACTGATATAGGTCATATCGATAAATAACCATAAATAAAAGACCAACATATTGTTGGTCTCCAATCTAGCAAAAATTCAAGAAAAAAATAGATTAATGTTTCAACCTTTTAAATTCGTCATTCTACCCATTTTCAACAATTTAGAAAGAGCCTCATTTGATTCGGTTACACCTTCATTTTCCTTCTCAGCACTTTTGCCATCCATATTCACGTCCGATGACTGGATTTGTCGAGAAGCCTGATGCACCGTTTGATTGGCAAAAGTCGCGCTTTCAGGATTCCCTAGCATTAAAGAAACGACATTATATAGGATTCTCTTTCCTTCATCCGTTTTCAGTAGGGCTAATTGATCATTCGTAAAGGACTCCATAGGAATAAAAATCCCTTTTTCCTTATACGATCCATTCCGCCCCCTTAATCCTTCTTCTAAAAGTGTACTCATAAGTTCATTTCGGCTGCTATACTGGTTTAATAATTCATTAAACTCATCAGCCCACTCAATCGTAGTTTTAGGGGTATATTGAAAGCCTTTGCCTGGAACCATTTTGCCCTTCGACAACGTTACCACCACCTTGTAGGAATGCAACAGAGTGTGCCATTCCTTTTCTCAGAATTCTCATGCTTCTATTGTCTGTTTTTCAATTTCGGCAATAATATTTTTTAAGAGATACGCTTTACTAGTAAAGAAACTAGCTTCCTCAATATTAGGAGGAAATAGACAATCTTCATCTTTCAGTTCTTCTAAATATTGATGAGCAAATAGAAGTCCGCCACCGACAATAATCATCTGCCCCACATTTGTATCGACGAAATATCGGATGATTTTATCTTTTACTTCTTCTGCATATTCTTGTGTATATTTTTCAACGATTTTCGTGATATCCCCTGTTTTAGATTGCCAAGTTGCTTTAAATACAGGTGTATATTTAGGCTTCTTAATCATTTTTTCAATTTCAGGCTTTATAAATTTTCTCATGAATTCTTCACGTGTAAATGAGATTTTAGGTGTTTTGCTCACTCTTTCAAAACGCGCTCGAATGCTTGCAAATTCTTCAAGGTTAGCCGCCTCATTCATGATCGAATCAATAAATTTATTTGTTCCGATTGAATAGTTTGTCGATTTAGTTGAATTTAGACCATTTTCATCATACAAGGCTAAATCTAATGTTCCAGCTCCTAGGTCCGCTATCGCAAACTCATTATGAATTTGCGAGGAAAACTCTGTTTCCACCACTTCGCCATCTACTAGGTCGAAAGCTAAAGCTAAGTAGCTTGTTACCCCTTCCACGTTAAGCTGGACATCAGAAATATTGATCGTTATGGTTTTCCCTTTATACGGCCCTTTTATAGCAGTAATTTCATGCGTCCCTTTGTAAAGATTGATCTTTTCAGCAGACGCTTGTTTCGCTTCTTCAATTGGAAGTCCAAAACTCAAAGGAACGTCCACTTTATTTTCTTTACCAGATTTCCAGGCAGCTAAAGCTAAGCCAGCTAAAGTTGTCACGACATGGATTTCATTTCCAAGTTTATCTCTAGCCTCACTGTTTGTTTCTCTTAAGTTCTCTTTGTTATTCGTAGCAATTTGCGCATATTCCCCTACTGTGTAATAAGCATTCGTTCGATTCTTAGGCAAGGCATTACTTTTGATATGTAAATGAAGAATCATATCATCGGGAAACAATTTATCCCTGCTTTCATCTGGCATATCTTCAGCTGTTGTCTCAGCGTTCTCTCCTATGATACTCGCTATATTTAAAGAAACAACGTTTCCTTTTTGATCGATATACGTAATTTTATTAGAAATGTTTCCACTATCTACTCCTGCTATTAAATAATCCTTTTTAAATAAGAAATCAAGTTTTGTCACGGTCTTCCTCCCCTGGACTAATCTAGTCTAGTCTACTTTATTATTCAATATATCTACACCCGTCCGCAAAGTCAATGATTTTCTAGCGATAAATTGACGTTGTCGCTATTTTAACGATCGGCATAACAATTAAATTTTACAAACACTAGACAATACACACTTCCTTACTGTTTTCTTACCACCGCAAATTACCGTTAAATTACTGTTAATGTCGATTTATCAATAATTTGCAGCAACCTTAAGGTTTGTATTTAAAGATAATTCATCGCTAATTGCTTTTTCTACCGATTAATTAGCGCCTACTTAACGTTGTCTATATTTTGTTTTTTAACTCGAATAACCAAATAAAGCTCCTGTTCACCCAAACTAGTTCAGACTAGTTTAATATCATTTTACTTTTCATTGCAATTACAGATATAGTTGCTTACCCCTTATATAATAGGTAAAATGTAATTAACGATGCTTTAACGCTTAACAATAGATTATGTTTCATAGATAAAAATAAGATAACGTTAAACTAGCGTTAAAAGGAGGGGTTCTGTGTCAGAAAGATTCAATAGTAATAAGGTTTTTGTTACTGATGCACTTCATTCCGATGCTTTGTTTGCTTCATTGCTTTTGGACAAAGAGTATCATTCAAAACTATACGATGAAGAGATTTTAGCACTGGATCCTACTACGATGTATTCAACGACAGATTGTTCCGACAAATTTTTTCACATCGCTAATTCGACGCTAAGATATTATGTCAGAATGCTAGAAGGGTATTTGGAGATCTATGTTGAAGGCAGAAAGAAGAGATTACCATTCCTTAGTGTATTTAAAATCCATATGGTTTTGTTGGCACTTGAAAGAGGAGAGACCATTTCCGATATACAAGTTAAGCTAGCGCTAAAATCGATCCCGCAACAAAATAGCGGGAATGCAAAAGGAAACAAATATAATGATGAGATTCTGGATCAATTATTTTCTGAATTTGAAAGAAGACAGAATGTAATCATGGAAACACACGCACTTCACAATACGATTAATCAAATCGAAAGGGACTTATTGAAAGGGACTACATCAAAAGCCGATCGAGAAAGACAAATTGAAATAATAGAAGAAAAGATAAAAAATCATCGGTTATATCGAAAGATGGATAGACAAGCAGGAAATGTTTTACGAAAAAGTTTCGAACTTAATAAAAAAACGGGTCTTTTCTCACTTTTTTCAAAAAAAGCTACATATGATCCAAAACAAATAGAAACAGAGATTCTAGTAGATGAAAAGCTGATTAAAGCTGATAATTTAGAAGTAGAATTTATTATGCAAATCGAGATATTAAAACAGGAGATTAGCGAAATCGAAACAGAAGTAATTGCATTGGAAAAAAAGTTAGCAGTAGAATCCGCTCGTCTAACAAATGAAAGGGAACTACTTTTGCAAACCAATGAGGATTAACGATTTGTTTAGATTTTAGCAGGTAGTATGAAATTGAGATAAGAAATTAGGACGACGCATAGAGCGAAATTAGATGTTGGAACAAATAAACAGGAACAAGGCGCGTTTAGATTCCTTACGACCCTTGCCAAAATATACGTTAAAGAGTTTACGTGAAAAGCTATTGCTTAAATGGACCTATAAGTGTTTTTTGCTGGGGCAAAACATACACCACTAGCATCTTATTTAATAAAGGAACAAATGGAACAGTTGATTAAGTGGTCTGACAACGAGGCGCAAAAGTTACATCCAGTGGAGCGAGGAGCTATGCTGCATGCAATATTCGTTGGCATCCATCCGTTCATTGATGGGAATGGGCGTACATCTGCCTTCTTTTAAATTTAGAATTGATGAAAGCAGGTTTTCCTGCAGTTGTTCTTAAAGTGGCAAACCGATTAGCTTATTATGAAGCGTTAGATAAAGCTCACCCAACAAAAGATTATCGTGATTTCATTCGATTAATCACAATAGAAGTAGATAATTCACTAATTCTTTATTTAAGCGCTATTTCTTAAGATAATTGGGGGCTTTAGGTTAAGAAGCACCACTAAAAATGATCAATCCTTTTTATAAAGTAATCATTCAATTGAATATGTTAAGAGCATGTTTTGAACAATCCCTTTTTCAAAACATGCTCTTTCTATTTTTTCATTGATCAAGGTTATTTATATTAATTTGACCAAACTTTTTAAATCTACATTAATACTGTAATCCACCTTTTTCAATGTATCATATTCGTTATTTTCGTACATTAAAAAGACCACCAAAAAGAGTCTTCTTCTTGAACGGATGTCACCCTTTAGCTTAATAAGCTAGATTAAAAAACTCCTCTTATTTATTTCAAGAAGAATTTACATAATCAGATGTTATAGGCAATGGAAAATTAAACATATTTTAATTATCTTATTCCGTCGGGTGACTTTTAGGGGTACGACAACGATTTGTACTCCAATTTAGGAAATGTCTAGTATTGAGTATAAAATCGGGCGCTTTACAAAAGGTATTATTTACCTAATGACAATGTAAAGAGGTGATAGTCAGGGGATATTTTACAAATGTTTATTGGTTCCCATACTGGTATAAGTAGTAAGTACTCTTAGACATCTAACCAGAAGCTTATAGTCGATTTTATTTTATTACAAAATAAAAACAGACAATTTAGTAGTTAACTTCCTACAAATTGTCTGTTTCGTCGTTTATTTTATGCCCACGCACTTCTTTTGCTACAGCTTTTGTAGCTTCTTCTTTTGTATCAAAAATACGCCATTGATTGTTAATCATTGTCAATACCATTTTTACACCATCCTTTATCTATAATTTTTAAGAAATTAGTCTTTTTGCTCTTTTCTATTTCGTTTCTATGGTTATATTATACAATTTGAAGCTTTTTTAATCAAAGTCAATGAAAACGTAACCATTCACCATGAAAGCGAGAACATTACCCATGAAAACGCAATTAATTTAATTATTCTTAAAATTCCATTGTATATCTCTTGTTTTCGTGTATTTTTAAAATAAAAAGACATTTAACATTAAGTGTCCCAGATTAATCTAAAAAAAGTATATTACACGTTGTAGCTATTTTTCAAAATCTATTACCCCATTATGCGCACAGATTTTTAAAGTTTGTAGAAATCATTGTTTACAACACCTTAATTTTAAGTCGCAATATTAGGTTTAAAAAGTATGCATACTTTATACAAAAATAGTTACCATAATCATCTTTATCGGTACTGAAAAAGGATCTTCGGTTGGAAAATCCTTTTAGCTGTGTGTTCAATTAAAGCGCCCGATTGTGAAAGAACATAATGGGAATTTTAAATAACTTTATTGTCAATCAATATTTGTAGAACAAGAAAAATTTAATTCTTTTTTCTGCATTCTTAGCATATGTAAGGATCAGGGTTCTCGACCACAGCGATACCCAAAATTAAAAATAGACAGATTGTTTTTTGTTTAAATACACTAGGTAATAATACAATGATACTTAAGCTTGAAATGAGGGATAGTATGATCCAAATATCGGGGAAGGATATTCAACAAAGCGGCATGTGGCCGTCTGGTAGTATTGAAAGTGTAATTATTCAACGAATGCAGGAAGATAAGATCGTTAATTCGTATCAATCCATCGAGGAATTATCGTTTGAACTCAAGTTACGAAAAAGCATCATTGCAAGTGCAAAAGCTATGAACCAAGGTGATGCGCAGTTTGAAATCTTAGCAAATTCTCGTTGCAATCCTCAATACTGGCATTTGACAAATACCGGCGGATTCCAGCTTAGGCATGATGTAATACCATCTGATGCGATACAAGACATTTACAAGAATAGTTCACTATATATGTTTGAATGTGCCACTGCAATAGTGATTATCTATTACCATGCCGTTCTAAATAGTATGGATGAACATTTATTTAATCAATTATTCCAAAACCTCTATTTATACAGTTGGCATGTAGATCCTGATCTCGGTATACAATCCATTCATACGGATCATTACTTACCTGGAGATGTTGTTTATTTTAATAATCCAGACTTTGATCCAGAAACCTTCTGGTGGAAAGGAGAAAATGCCGTTGATCTTGGAGATGGTACATATTTTGGACATGGATTAGGAATCAGGACAGCTGAACAAATGATTCGAGCTTTGAATAAAAGGAGAAAACCAGGGAGTACTCAATTAGCCTATCTGATGAATTTAGTCATAAGGCCATCTTTTAAACATTTGGTGAAATTAGCGATGCTGCCACGTGGTTATACGACTAATAAAATTCAACATGTCGTAATAAACCATAACGAAAGTTCGATTTCATATGATCGATATCTATTCTATTTAAATAAAGTGTACAATCAGATGACCTATATAAACCCATTTCCATGATGATGGGTTTATTAGTTTTTAAATTAATTCATTAATAAAAACTTTCATGACCAAATTAGTGGGTTGGTTAGCCATTCTTATTGGCACCTATCTTTTGAATCAAATTCGATAGAAGTTGGGTTTTCGTTACACCACTAACTGGCCCTTTAGTTGAACAAGGCTTTAAAGTATCACATGAATACTCTATACAAATCTAGTTAACATAAAGTCTCTTATAGCCACTGAAAAAGGATCTTCGGCTGGAAGATCCTTTTAAATGCTTGTTTAATTAAAACGCCCTATGTTTTTGGTAAACCATGATAAGCTGATCTAATTTTTGACTGCAATTAATGGTGTCGTGGCTATTTAAGCCTGTTTCCTTTGCAATCAGAATTAATTCCTTTTTCAATTTATTGATCCTGTTTTCTAAATCGTCCATCCAATAAGGTAACCCCCTAAAATATGTATATTATTTTAGGCAACTCAGCCATCATAGTCAAAACTTTAGACCTGTAGTTTTGCGTCCTTATTTTTCAATAAGTTTGCCTTTTCTCGTTATATATTACTGTAATTAGATTCCGAAATTTGTCTCATTTTGTTGTTGCTATCGGAATAATTGCCAAGAGGGTGGATTCATGGATCCTTTAACAATATGGTCCTTTAGTTGAACAAGAATCTAAAGGTAATTTATGGCCAATCACAATCATATGTACCTTAAATTGCATGATTTTTTTAATCTATGTTTGTGAAACATTACTATATCAAGGATTGAACTATTTGAGACGGAGTATATTCTGACCTTGATTCCGAATGGATACCGTTTAACGAAAATAAAAATGAACCCATAACTAAAAACAACTTCTATAAGCATACTAAAGGAAAAATACTGAGGTGGGTTTAATGTATGATAAATGGATTTATAATCATTTCATCAATACTCTTTTTTTTCCTGTAGTAGTGATTGATGGAACGATAATAATATCAGCTATCTTTATTCATCTTGTAAGCAAATCAACAAACAGTTAGTAAAGAAATACCCCTTCTACTAGCTGCTTGTTTTATTAACTCTATTTCATAACACATAGCTTCAGACAAGATACCTTTTTTGATATTTATGTTTATTTCATAATAAAATTTAACTAATAAATCCATTGGAAGCTTATCGTATAAAGTTTCACCTTGCAATCTTTGTCGCCTCCTTTTATCTATTTTCTGAAAATTATACCAACGGGAAATTTATTTTTCTACTAAACTAAATGTAGATATGTATAGGTATCATAACTTATGAGTTATGATACCGTTTGTTTTAGCGAATTTAAAAAAGCCGATTTCTAATTTGAAATCAGCTTAAAAATTTAGTTATTCAATTAAAGCGCCCTTTAGTTGAACAAGGAAAAGTTAAAAAGCTAACTATTTTTTAAATAGTTCCACCTCACCAATTCCTTCTACAATAAGTTCTAGATTTTGGGAATTGTTATAAGATGTAATTGGGAAGTTTGTTGAAATAATCGTTTCGTTATTTTTTGTACTCTTTCTAAAACCAGTTGCCCGATAATCATTACCATCCTCATCTATGATTTTCATATCTACATCATTATCATATATTCCATCCAACGAAAATGTTAGATTTAATGATGTTGGATTTGCGCTGGCTTTGGAAACTTGAATGACAGATGACTGATCCTGCATTGCATATTGAATAATTACATTTGATTTTTCTTTATTATTGTTGGCGAGTGACAGTCCCCAATTTCCATCAATTTTTTTGAATTCTCCCGTACTGTAGAAAACATTGATACTTTCCACTTCTATTACAGCGTCTTTTAAAGGAGGGATAACACCTTCATTAGAATCGGATAACACATCATATTGAATTCTTCCCGTTTTTACATCCAATATTGGATTTTGAACCTCAGCACCAGATATATAATTATTGTCACCTTTCAAGGGTTTTGTATCTGGAATAAATTCATCGATGTATTCTCCATCACCATTTTTTAATCGGTAATCCATCGAGACCTCTCTTACATTATTTAAATTTGAGGGATCTTCAAATACTAACTGAAAACTTAATCCCACTTTATTTGCGTCCGAAAAATGCTTATCTAGTGTTACTTTAATACCTTGATCGGTAACTGAACTATTATTTTCTTGTATAAACCCATTATTTATGGCTTGTTCTATGCCCTTATCTCCAAAGTTAAAGAATTCGTTGATACTAGCCATTACGTTTTCATTTGTAAGAACTACACCAGTTACGATAAGAGCGCAAGCAGCAGTTGCTGCTCTTTTCCAAATGAAGTTGACTGTTTTCTCCTTTGATTTAGCTCGTATAATATCATAGGATTGATCCAGAGATTTCCTTACCTTAACAGGTATTTCTTTCTCTTCACTCATAATCTGATTAAACTCTTTTTCAAAGCAATTTTTCATATACCATCACTCCCTCATTTTTATAATAGTTGTTTCTTAATATCGATTTGGCCCTAGAAAGTCTGGATTTAATAGTCCCTTCAGGCTCCTTTAAAAATTCACTAATTTCTCTAACATTTAATCCGATAATATAATATAAAATAAGGGCTAACTTATAGACTTCGTTTAAACTATTAAGAGCATCATCTAGTTCAATTTTTTGAAATTCATCATCTCTCTTTTGAATAAGTAAATTCTCATCAATGACCGAAACGTTCTTGTTCTTGTTGAGTAAGCTGTTACATTTATTGATTAAGATTTTACAAATCCAAGTATTGAAGTACTCATCATTTTTTAGAGTATGTAATTTTTCATAAGCCGAGATAATAGCATCCTGCATAGCATCAGCTACATCTTCATCATTGTTCAACAATCTACTTGCAGTCCGGTACAATACATCCTCGTATTGCTTTACAAGTGAAACAAACGCTTCTCCATCGCCCTTTTTTGCCTTTTTGACCAAAGCTTTAAGTGATCCCATTTCAGCACCCCCTAACTAGTTGTTTTGTTTTTCAATATATTAGATATGTAAGATAACCAATTGGTTGCATTGATAAAATGATTTTATAAATCTCTTGAAAAATAAGATGATAGACATGTTGGACGTACAATGTGTCAAACAGCAAGTAGGCTTCCTCTAATGAAATCAAAATAGACTGAACGGTAAAAAACCGATCAGCCCATAAACTTAAAAGAAACATAGATTCCCACTGCTAACTCATCAATAAACCTTGCTATTCGATCCCTCCATTACCTATCCTGTCCTTGAATGGGAAGTCGTTAATGAAGTAAATGCCTACAAAATTCCTTCTATATTTTAACATAAATATCCGATTTCGTTTTAGAGTATTATTTAGTTAAAGTAGCAATAGGTAAGCCTTTGAAGTCATCTCCAGCTTTTCCCCTGCTCCGCACCGAACGTGCTAGTTTCCCAGCATTCGGCGCTCCATCTATCGATGTATACTGGATTATAAGTTCTTCGTTACCCTTAGACGTGAGATTAATCTACCTTTTCAAGCCCACATTCCATTCGGTATTGGTTTAGTTTCTTTATCATTGAAAAATTTAAACCGAATTTCTGTATTTCTGATGTGATTATTTCTGTATTTTTACGATGCACTAGCCGATGGATGTCCCTATGAAGGATGCGAAGATTGTTGAATCTGTCCGTTCCTCCAAGATGTGTTGGTACATAATGATGGCAGTGAACTTCATTAGCGGTTAGATTCCAACCTGTGATTTCACATTTTCCAATCTTCATACTAAAACGGCTGATGCGATTATCCATATACTCAACCGTCCTACCTGGAAGATTTGCCTTCATTAGTCTGCTGATTTCTAGGCTGACATTCGGCTTCAGTTTATCGTAAATTCTCTTTCTGCCTTCCTCCGTAAAAAGGGATAGGGTTGGACTAAAGTTCATTGCATTTACTGTTCTAACGTCCCCAATCGGAAACAGGTGGACTCCTGCGATTTTGAACGTTTTAACTTGTGTGCTATAGAACTTTTTGTAAGCAGTACTAGGATTGATTGGATGTCCATATTTCCCCACGGGACGAAGGCGATTATACAGAAAGGCTTTTAATTCGTAGGCAAGACGTGAGAATTCTAGATTGACATGTGTAGCTCGGTTAAAATAATTGTGAATGCCTAAAACAAAACTGTTAAAGCGTAAAACATTTTGAGTGGTAGGGGATGCTTTTATCCGTAGGATATGGATTTTAGCTTGTTCTTTGAGTTTCTCCCGCTTCTTCCGTTTAATGCCCGTGTGGGCAACTCTTTTACTTCTCTTCTTATTCGCTTTAATTGTAAAACCTAAGAATTCGGATTCTCTTTTTCGCAAATTTACGATTTGCGATTTTTCCGGTGAAATGTCTAGTTTTAACCGTTCCTTGAGGTATGATCTAACCGCGTGATACCACTTTTGAGCCGTTTTCCCATCTCGGCAGAGAATTTTAAAATCATCCGCGTAGCGGACAAGGTACCCTTCTTTGAGACTTGTGCGTTTCTTAGCGTACCTTTCTCCAGCCTTAGATTTATAGTTTTTCGAGAGAGGGAAGAACTCCCATTGGTCAGCAACCCACTGGTCTAGGTCGTTTAGTACCACGTTCGATAATAGAGTTGATAAAATCCCACCCTGAGGGACGCCTTTAGATGGTACACCTTCTTTATCAATTTCGGCCTTTAGCATTTTAGATATGCAGGCTAACACTGTTCTATCATGAATGCCTAAATTCCATAATTGTTTGATAAGAAGTGTATGATTCACATTATCGAAAAACCCTTTAATATCAAGCGCAACTACATAATGTAGCTGCGCTTGATTAATTAAAAATTGTACTCTTGCCATGGCATGATGAGTAGACCTTAACGGTCTAAAGCCATAGCTGTGTTTGTAAAAATGGGCTTCAGCAATTGGCTCAAGAACCTGTTTAAAACACTGTTGAATGATACGGTCAAGAATACATGGAATTCCAAGCGGTCTTAGATTACCATTTTCCTTTTCAATCCATTTTCTTCTGACCTTCTTAGGTTGATAGTTCTCTAGTTTTGTTTGAATTACACTCACTAATTCATTTTCCGTGAGCTCCTTGATATCATTGATGGTTTTTCCATCTGTACCAGGTGTTTTAGCCCCTTTGTTAGATTTAATTTTACGAAAAGCCAATAGGATGTTCTCTCTGGATGTGATGATTTCATAGATATGGCTGAAAATATCCTTATTACTAGCTTTTTCATATAAATCCGTAAAGGTTTCCGTCATATTGTAGTAATCCCAATATCTCAAAGTTGACACTGTGGCATCCCTCCTAATGGGTGATGTTCCCACATTCTTACCCGATCGGTGTCATTCACGTGAAGAAAATAATCGTTCTCATTCGTTAGACTTGGGGCTGTTCCTCCACTCCCATTACAGAAGTTTCGTCGGTCGTACCCCTACCTTCACAAGAGCAAATGCATTTCGGTTTTCACCTTATAGCAACCGTTAAGGATGACAGTCCTTGTTTCAACGTCTCTTGGTTCCCAAGTACCTTACAACATAGCTATCCGTTCTAGACGTAGGTGCTTCCTTTAAACCTGTGAGCTGGATACCGCCATTGTTCAGTATAATGTATTTCAGAGGGCCAAATTTTACTCTACACCACTCACCCCATCGTAGGATGGGACATAGCTTTCACTATGTTCAATCTATAGACCCTTAAATTCAGAAGTTCGTCAGTTCCTTTAGAGGGGAACATCCTCACCCTATCTAGTTTTTCAGCCACCCGGCATATCGGTTGGCATACCTTTTCCATAGGAATGGCTTTAGCTTTCCTTCTGCCGACTCTACCTGTGCTTCGAACCCCATGAACTGTCTTTCATGACGCACGCAGGAGTCTTGATGAGATAGTTTCAGAAAACATGGCTTCGTCATTCCTATCCTCCGTTGTAAAGTTGAAGCTAATTTCATAAACTTCCTGTGTTTTCACGCCATAAGGCGTTTATCACAGAACTTGTCGCGCTGGCCCGTTTGTTGAATAAGAACTGTTCCGTAACTCTTAAGTTGTGACACGGGAACAAACATAATAAAAAGAGCAGTCGGAATGACTACCCTTCTAAGAAGACCCTTTAATCCTTACTGAAGAATCTAAATATCCCTTTACGTTGTTTTCTCTCTTCTTGTGCTGCCAGAAGAAGTTGTTTCGTTTCTTGAGATTCCCTCATGGATTGCATTAGCATTTCATCGCGCTTATTTAAACGTTTATCTATGTACTCATGCTGTTCGTCTAGTTTAGCTAAAAGCATACGATTCATATCTCTTAACTGTTCCATTTCTGTTTTCAGTTCTTTTAGCGTCTCGTGTACGAACGGATCATTTGAGGCTGTAGAAAGGTTCTGTTCTTTCTCCGTCCCATTCTCGAACAGGATATCATCGCTATATTTAGCCGCGATTATTGCTGCTGCATTTGTGATGGATAAGTTTTTGTCCTGTACCAATATTTTAAATTGGCTAAGAACAAATATATCCTTGTCTGAAAAAATCCTTTTGTTTTGAGTAGTACGGACAAAATTATAATTTTGTTCTTCAAGCGCCAGAGCCCACTTCCTAAGCGTGCTATCCCCAATACTTAATTTCTCAACTACTTCTTTAGATGAAAAGGGATTGTCCAATTCTTGCATCGTTATCCCTCCGTTCTTTTGCTGTTATTGTAGTCCAATCTGCAATTAATGAATAGAGAACACGAATTCGTTTTATCCGATACCCCCTTAGGTTAGCTTGACGGGGGCAGAATCAGCATGACCTTCACCTTCATACCCTATTGAATTTACAGTAATCATTAGGGTTCGGAACTTCCGAAAGACATTCGAATGATTGTTGGGGCCATCCCTCCAATTTTGGTGATATTGGTCTCCAAACGCTATTATATCAGCATTTCCAAGGAATGATGTTCGTTAGAAAACCACGTACCTATGATATCGCTAACTGTATTGCCATGCATACATACATTGAAGCGAAAACGGAAGAATGACCTTCTTATTTTACGAGTTAACCTACGCTAAGCAAATTTGACATAAAAAAAGCCATATATCTGTACGTTAATCTCCACTACAATTTGATGTATTTAGGGCAATAGATTGTTTATTTTCGTGTGTCCCATTTTTATGACAATGGAAGTCTACAAAACACTTGATATATATGCATTTTTTAACTTTTAGAGGAAGAGGAGAAACTGTTCCTGATTGGCCTAATCTTGAAAACAACAATGAAGATCTTGGAGAAAAAATCCGATATTACTCCTCGTAAACATGACATATTCACTAATACACGGGTGACATTTGTGTATTATTTAATTTTTTCATGTCCTTTATAATTGTAATAGATTAAACATGATGGAAAAGAGGGGAATTATGCGCACTCTATTATTTCGAGGATACATGTGGGGTTATATTTTAAGTAAAGCAAACAAATCATTTACTATTAATAAATTAAACAAGGCAGGTAAGAACAAAGAAAAACTAGAACTGATGGATAAAATCATTCTAAAATGCACCAAAAATTTAATTAAAATCTCAGGTGCCTCCCTTACAATAACAGGAACAGAAAATATACCTTCAGATGAACCTGTGTTATATGTTAGCAACCATCAAGGTTTTATGGATATTCCAATTTTATATTCAACAGCTCCCCGAACTATGGCTTTTGTTGCTAAAGAGGAAATGAAGAAAATTCCGTTGTTGGGTTATTGGATGAAAGAACGAGGGTGCGTATTTATCAACAGGGATAGCGCTCGTAGTTCCCTAAAGGCTATTAACCAAGCAATAGAAGGTTTAAAATTAGGCAATTCAATAGCGATTTTTCCAGAAGGAACTAGAAGTAAAGGTCCAGAAATTGGAGACTTTAAATCTGGTAGTTTACGAATTGCGATTAAATCAGGGGTTAAAGTCATTCCTGTGACCTTCAAGGATTCTTACAAATTGATAGGAGGTAAGGGCAAGAATACACCAGCAAAAGTTTCTATCCATTACTCTGCTCCCATCGATTCAAGAAATTTTAAAGATACACACAAACTAGCCACAACAGTTTTAGCACAAATTAAAAAATATTTGTAACAGGACAAGTAGTCAGTGGGGATTATGCTGTTTTTCGTTTGTACCTAGGCAAAATCTCACCTATTTATATTTTTCTAAAAAGTCCATTAGTGCTAAATGCAGTACATCAGATTTATTGACCCTTTCAGCTTTGCAGAACTCATCTAAACGCTTGCCAATGCCTTTATCAATAACAATAGTCTTTCTTGTCTTTTCACCTTGCAGTAATGTCTTAATGCGGTCATATAAAGGCGTGACGCCGACCTCAAGGGCATAAGGTGCTACTTGTTGCCACGATTTAAGCATTTCCTTTATCGCCTTTATTTCATCTTGGGTGAACTGCTCGTGAATAGTTAGTGAATTTGGTGTGTCATTTGTATTACTGTCTGTGAAATCAATATTACTCGGTGTGAAGTCTGTATTATCTTCCCTGAACTCCTTATTACTTGGTGTAACAGGCTTGTGAACCCTCTGTGAAGTGCTTTTCTTACGTGATGAACTCTTGTTCACATAATCAAAAATACTTTTATCAAGGGGTTCTGCACCTTCTCCAATAAAAAACCAACCCTTTTGACCAGAGTTTCTAAATTCATATCCAGCCTCTTTTAATGCCTTTCTAAATGGTTTTTCACTTATGCCAGGTATTTGTTTAGCCACATCGCCTGTCTTTACTCCTTCTTGTGCTAATACTTCTAAAATGCTTCGTATGGATGCTTTTTGATCTACACTCATAGTTTGTTCACCCTCATTTCATTCAAACTCATATATGTATTATTCCATGTGAAATGCGTATGACCTTCAAGTAAGTGAACATAATCACCCTTATCGGCATTGAAAAAAGGATCTTCGATTAAAGATCCTTTTTTGCTGCCTGTTCAATTTTTATATAAATCCTTGATATAAGCGATTGTATCATCAGAGTTGCTATTATATTCCTCAACAGATTTTATACACTCTTTAATAAAATCAATTTCCTCTAACTGCTTACCATACTTATTAATAACAAATATTTTATTGTCCCTAATACCAACCCAATTATTATTACCGTAGTCCTTGCCTATAACAAAGTATCTATTCGTTATTTTCTTTGGAGCATCGGACTTATTTACTTGAATTATGTCATGATAAAAAAAGGCTTTTTCCTTTTGAGAGAAACCTTTCCATAACCCCAATGGCAGTCCAAAAAAGGCTAAATATCCACTTTCTAATGCAAAACCATTGCTCCCTTTAATAAGTTCCTTATAGATGATTGGAAATTCAATATTGAACTCCTTTTCGGTTTGTAATATAAAATCATCGGTTACATGGGAAAAAAATGCGTGAGCAACATTGTCGGGAAATACAATTTTCTTATCCTCTTTTAATTCTTGAGAAAGATAAACAATGGTTAATCCACTCTGCATAAACTGTTCGATTGGACCGTTATATTCTAACGCTTTTTTTATTATTTTTTTCATTCCCATTCCTCAGCCAGTTTTGCGTAAATAATATGGTCTACATAATGATCATATAGCCATTCTGCTTGTCTTAATCTTCCTTCTTCTATAAAACCCTGCCGTTCAGCAAGTGCTCGACTTTTTTTGTTCTCAACAGCTATGCTAACCTCAATTCGATTTAGCCCAAGTTCTCTAAATCCGTAATCAATAAATGCCTTAAACGCTTTTGTCATTATGCCATTCCCCTGAAAACCTTCTCCAAGCCAGTAGCCGATGCTCCCAATCTTACTTGCCTTGTTTATTTCATTAAATCCGATAGTTCCTGCTATTTCACCTCTATAAATGATAGCAACTGACTTTGGATACCCTCCAGTTTCTACTATGCTCTGTAGTCGAGATTTTATGGTCTCAACAGTATCCTCTACTTTTTTTACGTAATCAAGCCATCCAAGCCATTCTTTGAGATAAGGTTTTGAACTAATGATCAAATTGAAAAACTCTTCAGCGTCACCCACATTGAATAACCTCAAAGATACTTCGTCATCAATTTTATGTATTAACAAAAATTCTCCCCCTGACTTATTGCCCCTATCAATTCTATACAATAATACCATTTTCCTTCTTCAACTAAACTGCCCCGTTAGTTGAATATCGAGGTCTGAATGTATGATTTTAGTTATTTTCGTACATTGAAAAGACCACCAATTGCAAATCACATTATATTATTATATAGTGAAAATTGTATATTTTTGTAAAAAGGAGATTAGATATGTCTTATAGTAAATTAGTCGATGATATTATTGTTAGAATACTATTTTGTTCTATACTATCGGGGCTCTTTCTTAGTCTTGTGATGTTATTTTTTACGAGTTATTATCTATTTTCATTTGTTTACATTATCTTTTATTGGGTGATATTTGCTGTTATTTATCTTTTCACTGGAGCTCCAATACAGTACTTATTAAACAAAAGACCAGGTAAATTCAGTATTATTTACTTCCTTATATATCTTATAGTAGGGACTATCGTAAACAGCATCTCTTTCATAATAGTAAGTGACATTGAGCAATTCTATTTAACTAAAATATTCCACTTTATGATTTTATCAAGTAGTGTAATTTTTTGGTTTATGGATTCAATTTTCCTTACTAGTAGGGGTCCTGCCGTTTACTGAATAAGGTTTCTAAGGAACACATGAATGCTCTATACAAATCTAGTTAACATAATCACGCTTATAGGCATTGAAAAAAGGATCTTCGATTAAAGATCCTTTTTTGCTGCTTGTTGAATTAAAGCACCTGGTAGTTAGTTGAATAAAACCTTAATTATCATCCCATTTAGTAATTGCATAAAAAACTTCTTTCGGGTTGGGATCGTGTTCTAAATATCCCCCATAACGTGAAACAAGTACACCATACTTAAAATCTCGACCTATAATCCATACATCTTCATAGTTTATGCTTTGCCATAGAACTTTAAAGTTCTTTATTACCCAATTTCCGTTAACAAGGAATATTGGACTATCAGGTATTCCCAAAAATAAATAAACTTGTTTCTCTTCAATTTCTATCCCTTGTACATATTGTATTACTTCTTGTTCCCAGCTAAATTCTTTTCTGAAATTTTTATAATGAACAATAAAATTGTGTGTATGTAATTCATTGTTCCATTTCGAATTAACTGTTTCTAAGATTTTTTCTAATCCTGGAGAAGTGATTAAATCGGTGTTTTCTATCACATCGGACATATCTTGGGGAAGCATATTCATAAGTAACTTTCTCTGACTTTTTTGTTTGTTAACTTTCAATTTTTGCTGTAACAGTGTTTTTCGGTTATCCATAAGCTCCCCCCTATCTATAGACTATATAAATGATAAAACCAATTTTTAAACTAAGAATAGGTTAGTTGAAGAAAATTTTAAAGGGTATGCATGCAAATCTAGTAAACATAAGGAGAGGTTATCGGAAGAAACTCTCATGTAGTATGATTAGTTAGAATTATAGCTTTTATTTCTTAAAATAAAAGGAGTGTTATTAAATGGGTGCTTGGGGAACTGGAATATTTGATAATGATACGACTTGTGATGTCAGGGATGACTTCTATGAGTTATTAGAAGAAGGTTTATCTGTCCAAGAAGCAACGAAAGAAGTGTTGAATAATCATTTAGAAGATCCAGATGACGAAGATGATTTAGAAGTAATATCTTGGATATATACTGGACTTGCAGCTGCTCAATTGGAAAAGGATTTACTTCAAGAAGAAGTTCGAGTAAAAACTATCGAATTGATTGATAAAGGTGCAGACCTAGAACTTTGGGCAGAAGATGGTGAAGATGAGAATTTTGAAGAAAGAAAAAAAATCCTGTATGAATTCAAATCTAAACTAATAGGTGCTAGCAAATAAATACAACCAAAAATGGGGATTTTTCCATCATAGATTAATCTATATATGATTAAGTCATCATAGTTTATTTACTTTCTCATACTTATTTATTATGCATACTCTATACAAATTTAGTTAACATAAAGTCAACTATCGGAAGTTCCGAAACATAAAACCCCTTGGCGCTCAAGGGGTTCCGAATCGTTCATTTTACTCGTTTATACATGATTTTATACATGGTTGATGAATCAACATTTTTGGCTTCTGAAGAAGCCTGGTAGCTGCATAAAAAAGGGGTGTTTTATGCAAAATCTTCTTCCGTATTATTCCTCTTCTTTTTATCACCAAAATACTTCCAAAGATGGTATGTCGACCAAAATAAAGCTGGAGATATAAATATTAAAAATGGTGAAACGTAAGTTTTTTCAAGAATATAATCAGGGGTAAAAACAGCGAACAAGACCAAGATAATTATAGCTGGAATCAAAAGAATCCAGTAACGTTTGTCTTTAAAAGTGCTAAAACTCCACATACAATCCTCCCTGTACCAACAAGTGATTTTCAAACTAAAGATATCCATTTATTATACAATACTGTTGAACTATCCTGCCCCGTTAGTTTAATAAGAAAACTAAACGAACAATTGCTCCAGTAAGCCAATAAACAGAATTGATAATATTCCAGTTGGTATTGGAATTAATATCTTATTTTGCAACCTAATATTCTCGAATCGTCTATATATCTTATTTACTACTCGGTAAACGATTATTACGATAAGTAAACTTATACATATTGCTATTAAATCAACAGAAGTAAATGGTTTACCTAAGTATTTATCTTGGTAAAAGCTGTGGATCTACGTCAAGATTTTGGACACAAAAAAGTTAAGTTTTTTGATCTGTACAACAACCAATCATAGATTTTGCACATGAAAAATGTGAAAGGGGAATACTTTTGAATCCCCTTATTTATGCAGTTGCTCGACATATTTTTTCGAATGAATCTGGTGTTACATAACCGATGCTGCCATGAATTCGTTTGCGATTATACCAACCTTCTATGTATGTAAAGAGGGCGATTCTCGCAGTCTCAAAGCTATCATAATGCGTTTGATATACTTCTTCTTTTTTTAGTGTTGCGTGAAATGATTCAATACAAGCATTGTCGTAAGGGCATCCCTTTCGACTAAATGACGGTATCATTTTGTATTTCTTTAGGCGTTCTTGGAACGCTTCACTTGTATATTGGGTACCTAAATCCGTGTGTACAATGAGTCCTGGCCCAGGGCTTTGATCTTGTACGGCATTCTCTAAAGCTTCCAGTACAATTTCTGTTGTCATCTTACGAGAGAATTTATAACCTACCACTTTTTTCGTATGTAAATCTAGTACAGATGCTAGATAGCACCAACCATGACGAATTGTATGAATGTACGTAATATCGGCCACCCATTTTTCATTAATATTCGTTGTTGTAAAATCTTGTTCCAGTACGTTTTCTCGTTCTTCTACTGGTTTCTGTGTCGGTGTAGGACGGTATTTTTTTGTAGTGTTTGATTGAATGCCTGCTCTTTTCATGATGCGTTGAATTCGATTAATCGTGCCCGTGTAGTCTTCTTGCTTGAGTGTCTCAAAGATCTTGGGTGCACCATATCGCCCCTTACTTTCATGGTGAATGACACGAATTCGTTCAAGTAGCTGTTCATTGCCGACATGATAGCTATTCGGTTGCTTATGAAAAGATTGATAATACGTACTTTTAGGCATCTTTAAAACACGACACATCAGCTGTACTGGATGATGTTCGCTTTCACTTGTAATATAGTCGATCAATTCTTCGTTATCTATTTTCTCGCGAATATGGTCATAGCCTTTTTTAGGATTTCAAGCTCCTGTTTTAATCGGAGATTTTCCTTTTGGATGGCATCTACTTCTGTCACAGTTAATTCTTGTGTACCTTCAATTGGCGAGTGTTGCTTAATCCATTTATAAATTGTCACTTCAGAAATACCATATTCGCTAGATAGTTGACTGACTGGTGTACCTGAGCGATAAAGCTCAACTACTGTTTGTTTAAATTCTTGATTATAGCGTTTTTGACTCATAGTTCGGACACGTCCTCTCGTTAGTTCAATATTAATAACTTAACCAAGTTGTGTCCATACATCTATACTACATTCACTGATAACAATAATTGAGGAAAATAAGATGAATTGATAAATACAAAATCTAACATAATCCAAAGGTAATTTCTCCTATCCGATTAATGTATCCTTTATAGGATATTTCTATATTTAGTATATAACATCAGGATTTTTCTGAATGTATGATTTTAGATAAATTCATACATTAAAAAGGCCGTCATTTAGCAGCCTTTTTATTGAGCTATCGCACCCGTTAGTTTAAGTACATCATTTCACACTTTATTCCACAATCGCGTCCGTTTGCTTAATAACTTTCCTCGTATTTATTTACTATACTTTCTTTAAGCTTAGGTAATTTTAAAAAAAGAATAAGCGTTGGTAACATAATCACAGCTATATAACCTAAAACCCTATAATCAAAGTTAATCAATTCAAACCCAAACATAGTTACTGGGTACATTATGGCAATCATTAATAAATACGGGAAAAACATTATAGAATATAAGCCTTTTCCTTTTCTATATTTAAAAAGGGTACTCCACTTTTCTTCATTCATATTAAAAATCTTTTTCATTGCTATAAAAAGCAACAACAGTAATCCAACATAAAGCAATGAACTAATTACATCTAACACAATGTAAGAAACAACAAATAAGAATATTTTCAAAGACTATCACCTCTGTTCTATAATCTGGCCCGTTTGATGAATAAGAAATTCAATAAATATCCACACGATAATCCGAATACCTCATTATTCTTTCTTGAAGTAACGCACCCGTTAGTGAAAGAAGAAACTTACTTTATTAGCCGTTTATTTGAACTCTTTATAGTTATCAATATAGAATGAAACATAACCACAATTCGGACAAACAGACGCTTTTGGTTTTCCAGACACTTTGTTGAACAGTCCTTTACTCTTTTTAAATATTCTTAGTCCATACGTATCAGCTTCAACATTAACGCCACAATCTGTAACCATTTCACTTTGACATTGGTTGCATTTCAATTTTAAAACCACCTTTGATTTTTTAATGCTTTTATATTTTTAGATATGAACAATATTATTAAACTTCCCCTACTTGTTCAACTAAACTGCCAGTTAGTTGAACAAGGGATATTTTTATATCTTCAACGAATGTATGATTTTCTATATTTTCGTACATTCATTTCGTTGATATCACTGGACTCTTTTGATAAACTATCCTTATCATACGTTGAATGTACGATAACGGAGGAAAGTTATGAGAGAAAAGAACGTACAGCCGTTGTGAACGGCCAAAGAAATTGAGGATATGAAATGGGCACTGCGGCGATACGGTGCCGTTGACCGTTGGGGATGTTCGAGGAAAAACGCATGTGGTGATTCGAGAGAAAAAAACAAATAAAACGAAGCAATTTATGTTGCCGGTCAAGCTACGGGAGGAAATTGAGGATTATACGGCTCATATGAGCGACGAAGAGCACTTATTTCCAAGTCGGAAGGAAAAAAAACCACACAAGCCTACAGAGCGCTTGTGAAGGCTGGAGACGTGCTAGGACGGGATGATTATCGGTACCCATACGATGCGGAAGACATTCGGGTATGCATATTATCGGAGAACGAAGGATCTTGCGTTTCTGCAGAATATTTTTAACCATTCTGCACCATCGATCACCAAACGTTATATCGGGATTACGCAAGAGGAAATCGATGAAACGTTAAAGGATTTTTCTTTGTAAGATGCGTAGGATTAGTTGTATTTACAGACGAGCCTGAAGCAACCTATCATTATTCAAAGGGTGCTAAAACAGGGAAAATTAAACGCGACGGTTGGAAAGCAGATAACCCTAAACATTTAGAAAAACGTAATGATTAATTTGAATTTAATTACTATAAATCACCCTTATTTACGAAACAAACAAACCCCTGAATTCAGGGGTTTGTTTGTTTCGTAAATAAGGATAAAGAAGCTGCCATAATCAAAAAGGACGTTCTTCCGTATTCTTTCGATTCCTCAAAATTTTTTAATGTATACCTTTTTCTCAGGTGATTACTTTTAAAAACAATATCCTATTGAATAACTAAATCGAATGGTTTGTATGAGGTTTCTATCGTAAAAATTAACTTTAGTAAAAAAATCATATTTAGTAAAAAGAACATATTTAATAAATAATACAGTATTAATAAGCATATTCAATGATGTCGTGTCAATCCGTTGTTAAAGAAGGGTTCTAGTCGTTTAAGATGAGTGAGAATAACAGAATTTCCACGTTTCCACAGATAGAATAGTAAAGAATTCACATGTACACAAGTTTATATATGGATAATTGACATATTCACAAGGCACTATCTAGTATATCCACTAATTCACAAGTGGATATTCGGAATGATTTGAGCATAAAAAAAGATCCTCTTTGAAAAGCCTACTAAAATCTGTAAAAGAAAAAAGAAGGGAAGACTTTTTTTAAGAGAATACTTCTAGTTTTTATTTTTAGTTAATTCGAATAGCCCTGTGAATGTCAATTTTTTTCACAAGGCTAAGCTATTCGATTAAATGACACCATTCAGTTCTGGAATTCGGCCGGTTATGGTGTGCTCTCTGATTTTGGCAGTAGAGATCAAGCCATAAGGAATCTTGTTTAATGCTCCAAGAAGATACTTTCTAAAGGCCATTCTGAAAAAGGCGCCAATCGAGTAAAAATGGAAGGATCCTTTTCGACTTTTTTCCGTATGTATATGAGCTCCGATTTGATCCATCGTTTCCAAAAAGAAATCTTTTATGAATTGATCTCGTATGGTGTAGTTTAATTCATCATCATCTTTAAGATAATTCAATTTATTTATCACTTCCTGTTTAAAGGAAATCATGACATCAATTTGGTCTCTTGGTTTATAGTTAATTTGATAACCTTCAAAGAAATAAGTCAGTTCTTTCGATAATTTTGCCATAAGTGGGCTCACATTAAATTCATCCGTACTCTCTTCCACGCACTCCTCCTTCAAGGTAAAGGAGACTTTCTTAATCCATATTTGCTTTTTGCGGAGCTCAATCCCTGTAAATTCAATGGAAAAAAGAGCCTCTAAAACGCTTAATGTTTTACGAACGCCTTTTGCATTTTTGTTTAGTTGAAGTTTGAGTGTTTTCATCGTCCGTTCTTGTTTTATTTTTTCGATTTCACTAGTCTTGCTAAAAGACATACCGGTACGGAACTGGTTAAGCAAGGATAAAAGTAGTTCGATTCCTTCAGGGTTGGACGTACGGACAAATTCAGCTAAGATATTAGTTTCAAAAAGAGCATGAGGAATAATGAGGTAATTAAGAACTCCGCCATTATGTTCAGGTGTATTATATTTTTCAACATCTTTTAACACCAAAACAGGCAACCCTTCGCGGATTTCCTCTTTAACAAAATGATGATCTTCTAAAAAACGCTTTCCTCCCCAAAGAGTGGAGTAAGAGATTCCTAGTTTTTTTGACCAGGCAGAAAGGTTGTATTCTTTAAGCATGCCCCGTTGATTTTGTTCTATATGCATTTGCTTTAACATGGTCATGTACACAACATAGGCAGAAGCAGGAGGGCGTTCAGATGATTGATCGCGAATAAAACGGAATTCTTCCAAGATAGCTTGATGCATTCTAAAACCTTCAATTCTTACTTTGGACTCTGTCATTTTTAGCCCTCCTTTCGTCTATAATCTTAAGTTGATTATAGCAAAATGGAAAACGAGAAAATGAAGCCCTTTATTAAGCGATTTTAAAGTTGCACAATGGTCGTCAAAGCCTTGCGCCACAAGGGTTTGAAAAAAGATGAATTTTTTTTGTGTGAGAGCAAACGTCATTTATTTTATCGATTTGTGCACGATGTGAAAGGAAACGTCATGAATGGATTTTTAAAAAAGTGAATAGAAACGTTGATATATCAACGTTTCTATAAAAAAATGGATTCTTAAAAAAATCAAAATTACGAAATTCACACAGAATTATGTGCAAGTTACTGTGAGAGCAAACGTCATTATCTGTCGTTTTTAAGCAAAAAGCGAGAAAAAAATTACTATATTTTACATTTATTCATAAAAATGAGGGGGATTTGCTTATATTTTGATAAAATGCGAAGGGGGTTACGACTCATTTCGTGCATTATCGTTTCTATCGACCGTATGATCCAGGTTTTATTCCGCATTAACGGGCAGCAAAATCTCCACTGATTGAAGTTTTATGTTATTTCAATCATCAGCGTCAATTATATAGACAAAGAGGAGGGGAGCTGAGCCGTATTTAACGTTTTGTGCACATTGTGAAAGGAAACGTCAGGTATGAAAAAAGTTGCACATAAGATGATTGGTGAAGTTTCCAGTGAAAGAAGGAGCTATATTTTCTAGGTCATTGTATGTGTAGAAAAGCCCCATCTTGATTTTTAATCGTCACTCATTGTGCACATTGTGAGAGGAAACGTCAAGTATGAGAAAAGTTGCACATAAGATGATTGGTGAAGTTTCCAGGTCATTGTATGTGTAGAAAAGGGCCTCATCTTGGTTTTCAAAGGTCTGTCATGGTGCATATTGTGAAAGGAAACGTCAAAACGAGGGAAAGTTGCAGATCGGGCAAATGGTGTGCAGGATAGGATGTGAATAAGTTCGAGTGGTGGTAGTTACGATTGTTTGATGGTTCAAAAAAGGATTTAGAAAATAAATGTGCATATTGTGAGAGGAAACGTCAAACTGAAAAAAGTTGCACGATCTACTATTGCGTATGTTTAGGCAGGTAGCAGTCATATTTGACATATAAAATAATAGGTAATCATGTTGACAAATGCAACATGCCTCACTCATAATTATTTTAATATGAAAATTGAAGGGGAATCGGTATGAGCTTTTTAGTAGGCGTTAAAGAAACGGGGGAAATTTTAGGGTGGGATCGTAGAAAGGTCTCTACCTATCATCTCCGTGGCGTATTGCCTAAACCACTAGTGAGTTTATCGAGTGGTCCTATATGGCTTAGAAAACAGATTGAATCTTATAAAGCCGGAAAGGAATCTGGTGTAACGATTTATTATAGCGATCATCGAGTTATCTATGAATGTAAGAAAAATCATACTTTCATAGAAACTTGTTATTCACCTGAAGAATTTGAGGAACATAAGGGAAAGTATATCGTGTATAAGGAAAAAGACGTCCAACATCTGAAAAAAGTCATATTGGAGAAAAATCCGATTGCTCAATTCCTATCGTTTGAAACCATTAGTTTTCTATATGATTACGGTATAATCGAAACGAATGTGTTTCATGAATATATTCAACAGTACTTTTATGAATACATAGAGCCGGCTATAGAAGGGCGGGGTGAAGAATAATGGTTAATAGCTTGCAAAGGAGAATATTGAATGTCACGAACATGATATTCCCAGATCATCCTCAACTCTACGTCGAGTGGAACATGGATATAAAAAACTTGATGGCAAGTGAAGAGTATTCTCAGCCATCTCAATCCTTAAAGGCTTTTTTTGTGATCATGGAACGATTAGTGAAAGAACATGACTTGGAATTCGAGAGTATGGAACAATGGGCTTCTAATTATTTAGAGGTAATTAGAAATTTTGTTCTTCCATACATACGATATACCGATGAAGAGACTGTCTCCTACTCTCCAAAAACTAGCAATAGGGAAGTAATAAATTCCATGTTAAATCAAAGTTTTGCCGAGTCCGGATCCGCTTTATTGTTCCATAAGTTGAGGGATACGATTAGTAAAAATGAATTTGACGTTGCAACAGCTGTTCCCACTGCTAGAATTTCGGAGAAAGCACTAGAAGCGACGGCCCAAGTAAGAGCAGAAAGTGACTATTTGAAGATAAAATCCAATGCCGCGATTGAACAATGGAAAAATCTCACTTCTCAGGCCATCACGTCGATGGATGATTTAACGGCAGACATTTTTGATATCGTTTCGATTCTATGGATGCAGCAGGCCACTCACAAAGATCAGATGATTCATTTTCACACGGATGATGCTTTGAATTTAAGAAGGTTGCAAGGAAGGAATGAAGACCCTGACGGCTACCAAACCTCTTACCGAAAAAAAGAACGGGATGACATTATGAAAAGGCTAGCAGCTCTCAGTACGATCTGGATTAGGATTGAGCGAGAAAATTTGAGATTCATCAATGAAGATCAGGGGAACTTTGAGGAAATCGGGCAAGTACAGTTTAATCCTTTATTTTTGGTGGATAGCGTGACGGTGGCTTACCGTGGAGACAATCCGATTGGGATTTATGAATGTAGTATCCGTCCGGGTGAATTGCTGGCAAACTTTCTGTACGGATCTCAAAAGAGTAGCGGGTTACTGGCATTGAAGACACTTGAATATCACCCGACGAAGCAAAGGTACCATAAACGGTTATCACGTTATCTATCTTGGCAATGGAGAATTCGTCAAAAGAGCGCGGACTATCTAAGAGCCTATTATATTGGTGGAGAAAAAGGTCTGTTAAAAGTTATGGACTTGGACGTGAATCCACGATATGGCTCAAGAATTAAAGAGCAATTTGAAGAAATACTAGACACCCTGCAGCATGACGGCATTATTAAGGGGTGGAGTTACAAGGACAAAGGGATTGAGCAGAAGATTGATCGAGAACGAAACTGGTTTGCTACTACTTGGTTGAAGGCGCGCGTCCAAATTATTCCACCTACCGATATCACAGGGATAGTAGACGACAGGGATTTATTGTTGATGGAGAGCGTAGACGATGACACTGTAAATTTATCGACGATGTTGAAGGGCATGACAGAGAGAGAGGTTGCAGTAACCATAGAAATGAATGAAGAAAAGCAGGTGACTCCTGAAACCATCAACAAGGAACGAACGGACCGAGGGCTAAGCCTTTTAGAGGCGGCTAAGGAAATGGGGATTTCCCATAGTACTTTGTCCCGATACGAACGAAACTTGATTAAACGTCCTTATACAGGTAGTTTAGAAAAAATGAAGGAATGGCTACATGAAAAATAAGCATTTAGCGGTGCTTATTTTTTTATCATTTTTAGGCGAGAATCCCCCTTCCTCAAGGACTGTGAAGGGGATAGCCCAATGAGTAGAGAAGGGATGGAAACCGTACTCTTCCAAGGAAAAAAAGCTCATTTTAAGAAGTATGGATCCCTGACTTCTCTTGAAGGGAAAACCAATAAATCAGGCATTCGCTTTAAAAATAACGAAGTACATTGGAATGGACTCGTTCTTCCTGTACTCATTCGAAAGAAGGATCTGTTTGTAGAAGAATCCCTTGCTTGCCACAAAATTAAGTATTGTCGTCTTGTTAAAAAGGTGATTCGTGGCAAAGATACCTACTATGTACAATTGGTCATGGATGGAATTCCTCCTGTAAAAAGGATCAATTCGACAGGAGCCTTTCGCCATAAAGAAACACCTCCAAATCGTGTAGGAATGGATATCGGTACATCGACTGTTGCGGTGTCTTCTGAAACAGAGATATGGATTCAACCACTCGCCCCAAAGATTCCGCAAATGGACAAAGAAAAGAGACGATTACTACGAAAATTGGATCGCAGTCATCGCTACCTAAAAACACTTTACCAAGTAAAAGAACTGTACCGAAAGAGAACGGCTTATGTAAAAGAACAGCATTCTTCTTTAGCCAATCGTATTTTGGCATGTGGAGATGAAGTCTATATAGAAACCATGAACTTTAAAGCGTTAGCCAAACGAACAAAAGAAACAAAGAAAAATCAAAAGGGCAAATTTTAACGGAAAAAGCGGTTTGGCAAGAGTATTGGCTCTTATGCACCTGCGAAGCTTGTTGATATCATCCATCAAAAATTGACATACACCCATAATCAAATTCATAAAGTCAACAACCTTTAAAGCAAGTCAATACAATCATGTAACAAACAGCTATCAAAAGAAAAAACTTCATCAACGATGGACATGGATCGGAAATCATCTCGTTCAGCGAGATTTGTATAGTGCCTTTTTATTGATGAATAGCGAAAGGAACGTCCAACAAACCAACCGAGAATTATGCTTACAAACCTTTGGAAGATTTGTAGCGTTACACAATCAAGAAAGGGAACGATTAAAAAAAAACAAAGAAAATTTGCCAAGTAGTATCGGAATCGACCTTCGTAGGTGGAGCTACCCGCCTTCGTTAAAAGTGTTCGCTAACACAACAATGGTTGTGTAGAACATAAATTCTCATGGAACAGAAGAGTAATCAAAGATGTTGTACACAGAAATCCATTTTCGTAAAAAAAGAAAGGAAATGTGCCTTTCCTGTATATATGATGATGACCTGTGGAGAGCTTTGTAAGGCTTCTATTAAGTACATGGGAACCTCACTTCTTTAGAGGTGGGAGTAGTCAGGATCACACCTAGCATTCAACAAGAAAAAACCTCTTCGACTCTTTAATAAGCTATTTTATTCAAAAAGTAGCAAGCCAATATAACTTTTTTAGAGTAGCTTTCCATGTTGAATGGATTGTCCCAAAAGGATCTGACTCTTAGTACGAATGCCTATCATGTAAACGGCCTATCAGCTGCAACATAATTCTTTTTCTTTTCTCTTTCTTTTTATTATTCTTATTCTTATTCTTATTCTTCCCCCTAGTCTATGGATACCGTATCAATACAGTATCTATATCGATATCTGGAACGGACTTTTTTGTTTAGGCATGATCACTCTTCCATCGTTTAATGATGAGACTTCAGGTGAAACAGGATGTTTTTTTGAACTTTCTCTGAGTTTCCATGTTTTTTTATTTGGTTAATGAAGTCCAAATAAAGGATCGTCAATAAATCCTCAATCGTTATATGTTCTTTTTTGAGGTAAGGGGAGAGGTCATGTAAGAAGATTTCACCTCTTAATATTTCGGACTCTTTGATTCGAATCGTAAGATGGGCTTTTTTTTCTTTTTCAGGTTTTGCCTCGATGATCTCTTCTTCCGTGGATTCATAAGAAAACACATGCTCCGTCAATGCCTTCATGACTCGTTTTTCCGTTCTTTTCTTTCCTAAATAGTCCGCCTTTCCTGACAGGAGAAATCCCGCTACTTGCTTAAATTCCGTTCCTTTCTTGATTTGGGTGATGAAGTCCCGATAGAGTAGGTGAATCAAGACAGCCAAATCGAAACCTGGTGGAATATCTTCGTATAGATCGAGCATGTCTTCGATGAACACTTTACCTCTTAAATAATCATAATATCCAATGACTAAAGTTAGGTACTTTCGGTTGTGAAAGATATATTCAAAGAAACCTTTTGGAGAAGACGTTCCTGTTAACTTTTGCTGCAGAAGATTTAGGCTACTGTAAGATTTTTTCAAGAGAACCACCCTTTTCAATCCAGAGTAAGACGCTTGCCATCATAAAAAAAGCGACCTTTCGTTCAGACACTTGTTTTTGAATGGCTAGACCATATGGCCCGCCGATTCTCTGGTATTCCTGTTCCTTAAGCATCGTATGCATATACGTTTTCGTATCTTGATAGGGGAGGGTCCAATCCACAATTTCGGTGTGATGCAACCCAAACTGCAAAAGCGAGGTATTAAAAACAGTCTGACTTAAGGCTTGTCCATTTTGAGCATAATAAAGTCCGTTCATTTGCTTACAGTAAGTCCGCAGCTTCATCTGCATGACGGTTGTCACTGGGAATTTGATGTTATGGCATTTATCTGAACGTGTTTGCCGCTTTCTCCTAAGGGGGCGTTCCGCTTCTTCTTTTGTTGAAATACCTTTTTTTAGCGGCTTGTCCTGAAACATTGGGTTTAAACTTTCCACTTCTCATCCTCCCTCTCGTACTTTTCGAATCTAGCTCATCCTCCCTCTCGTACTTTTCGAATCTAGCTCATGGTCACTTTTCCACTTTTCCATGCTTTATAAGATATATAGAGAAGAAGGGCGAATTTTAGACCTCTTTTGTATATTTTCCTAGAATAAGGGCATAATGGCTAATACGAATGGACAGAAGAAAGGAAGAGATGAAGATGGCGAATAAAAAGAAGGATGAGGATGTTATCAAACAGTTGAAGAAAGCGGTAAAAGAGGCAAAAAAAGCAGGCGTGAAATTAATTAAAGTAGAAGTGCGATAACAGGTTACATACAAAACGGGTAAGGGAATTATTTTTGAGAATAGGCCTTCAGTCATGCGTTCGGAAAGTTTACATATATAAACTAGTTCAATCTAGACTAGATCGAACTAGTTTAGTTTACGATTGCGGTTTACTCTTTCTTTAGATCAACGATTATCTTGATATTAAGGAAATATTAAATAGATAAAAGAGGAGTACCAAAAAAGCCATCCTCATGACCAAAACAGGTGATAATATTTTAGAATGGTGTTCACTGTTGTGTTTATGGATCTTCTAATTTTTTTGAAGTCGTTTAATTGACATGGATGGACAGGATCTTTCATCCTATTTCTTCCCTCTGTGCCTTCCTCTAGACTATTTTTCTATGTATCTCATGGTCACTTTTCCACTTTTCCATGCTTAATAGAATAGAAAGAGGAGAAGGGTAACCTTGAAAAGTGTACCTATAATCAATCGCATTCTACCAAGTAAAATAAACAGGAAAAAAGCTACAAATTAATTCAATTGTTGCTTTTTTCCTGTTTATTTTTGAATTTTGTCATATAGTATTTTCGAATGACGAAATAATAGTTTTGAATAAGTAGCGCCTTTAATCTGTTGCATGCGAAGAATGATAAGTATTATACTTAATATTAACAGATGTTGTATAAAGGGAAGGGGAATACATGGTCAAGGATCAGCACATTTTGTCTTTAATTAAAGAAAACCCATTTATTTCTCAACAAGAACTATCAGCAAAACTTGGACTTTCCAGATCAGCGGTGGCTGGATATATATCCACCTTAACGAAAAAAGGAGAAATACTTGGACGTGCTTACATCGTACGGGAAGAATCACGAATTACTTGTATCGGTGGAGCCAATATAGATCGGAAGTCACAAACTTTGAAGCCCATTCAGTACGGTACTTCCAATCCTGCAACGGTTAGACAGTCTTGCGGAGGTATTTCTCGAAATGTAGCAGAGAACTTAGGGAGGCTGGGTTGCCAAGTGTCATTGATCACTTTAATCGGAGATGATCAAGAAGGAAGATGGCTTTTGGAAGAAACTAAACGCTATGGAGTAGATGTTAGCCAATGTTTAGCAATAAACCTGGAAAAGACAGGGACTTATACCTCGATTCTTAATGATACGGGTGAAAAGATTCTTGCTGTAGCTGATATGCAAATCTATGACCAGTTCAGCATTGAATTCATTGAAGCGCGCTGGTCGCATCTGGCATCCTCTCATATAATATTTGCTGACTCCAATCTTCCAGAAGAAACGTTGACCTATCTTATTAAAAGATGCGAAAAAGAGCAACTGACTTTATGGGTGAATCCCGTTTCAGCACCAAAGGCGTTGAGACTGCCTTATAATTTACAGGGCATAGATTTGCTGATTGCGAATCGTGAAGAAGCAGCCGCATTGTCTCAAATGGAGATTAAAACGATTGAAGACTGTAAGAAAGCAAGCGAGCAAATAATACAAAGAGGCGTCAAACAAATTATTGTTACGTTGGACGGACTGGGTGTATTTTGGTCGGCCCATGATGGAAGACAAGAGTATCTGCTTCCAATACAAACTGGTATTTTGGATCGTGCTGGAGTAGAAGAATCGTTGATAGGCGGTGTTCTATTCGGCATGAGTCATGATGAATCCTTTGAACAAGCTGTACGTTTAGGTATGGCAGCTTCAGCTATCACTTTGCAAACATGGGATACAAATGCGGATTTGACAGCAGAACAACTGTATTCGCTTGTTGAAAATAGCTTTAAGAATGATTAGACCCCTTAATTAACCATATTAAGGTGATTTTGTTGTTTGATTTTTTGCAAAAGAAAAGAAAAGAAAAAAAGTGAAGCGAAAGAATTAATAATAGGCCGATATTTCCTTATGTCAAGGGCAGTATCGGCTTTTTTGCGCATGAAAAATGGTCAAATAGCATTTACTAACAAATGTCTGTGTGATAAACTTTTGTTTTCTAAGAATTTAGATGTCACTTAGATAGATCTACTTAAGAAATGAAAGGAGAGAAAATCAATGAGAAAGAGCTATTTGTATCCTTTGTTGGTGGTTATAGGGGCTTGTAGTTATGGCATCGTTTCAACCATCATAAAGCTGGCAATGCGGGAGGGTTTTTCAGCCTCGGAAGCCGTTACGAGTCAATTTGTTATCGGTTTTGCTATAGCTGTATGCATATTTGCTATCCAAGGGAAAAAAGTGGATGTGAGAGGGATGAAAAATATTATTCCCGCTGGTATTTTAACAGGGTTGACTAATATTTTGTATGGTTTGTCATTGAATTATTTACCTGCCTCTTTGGCAGTCGTTCTTCTATTCCAATTTACATGGATAGGTATGTTAATCTCGTGTATTGCAAATCGACAATTACCTAGTCGAAAGGAGTATTTTTCTCTCATTTTATTGTTTGTCGGAACCATACCAGCAGCTGGTTTAGTAGATGTCGATTTATCGACAATCCCTATCCAAGGTTGGTTGTGGGGGTTAGGAGCAGCTTTATGCTATTCGCTATTCTTATTTTCAAATGGCAAATCGAATACGACGTCGACTTCTAATCGTTTAGTATTGGTTTCTTTCTTTGCTTTAATAACAACATCTGTCTTTCAGTCTCCACAAATCATTTGGGATGGGACGTTGTTTAGTGAAGGGCTTTGGATGTTTGGTTTAGCTTTGGGTCTATTCGGAATGGTTGTTCCAGTCTTCTTATTTAGTATTGCTATTCCAAAAGTGGGGTTAGGAATCTCATCAATATTGAGTGCAGTGGAATTGCCAATCGCGATGATTGTTTCCGTCCTATTGTTAAATGAGACGGTTTCAATCGTGCAAATGGTTGGTGTATTCATCATTATTGTTGGAATATGTTTACCTACATTAAGTGAAAATGTAAGGCTGGGAGGGAATAAAAATGAAAAGAATAGTATTTTAAACTAATCTTTTAAAAAATTATTGACAATTCAAAATGTAAGCGTATACTAAACATATGTTTAAAGGTTAAACAATTGTTTTCAGAGGGGTGTTGAGTTTGACGAATGCTTTTCATGAGGAAAAACAAAAGTTCCCCATTATTTGTATAGGGGGAGCGAATGTTGATAAAAAGTTATACATCAAAAATGAAAGGGTTTACCAAACGTCTAATCCAGTAAAATCCTCAAGGGCAGTTGGTGGGGTAGCAAGAAATATTGCTGAAAATTTAGGGCGGTTAGGCGAAGAAGTTGTTTTGTTTTCAGTAAGAGGGGATGATCCAGATTGGTTGGATATTTACAAATCATCCTCACCTTTTATGAATTTAAATCATGTCACGAAGTTTGAAAATTCGTCAACAGGTTCCTACACAGCCGTTTTAGATGAGCATGGCGATTTATCGATCGCCTTAGCAGATATGGATATTTTTGATCATATTACACCTGAGCTGCTTATGAAAAACACCGATATTCTTATCAAAGCTAAATGTATTCTAGTGGATTTAAATTGTTCTGGGGAAACCATTGAATTTCTATGTGACTTCACATCTATACATAGTATTCCATTAGTTATTATCCCTGTTTCGTCGCCAAAAATGAATAGGCTTCCAAAAACTTTGAGTGCAGTGAGTTGGCTCATCGTAAATAAAGATGAAACAGAAACGTATATGAATATCAAAATCAACGATAAGAAAGATTGGGAAAACTCGGTAATGAGTTGGTTAGAATTAGGGGTAAAAAATGTGATTGTAACGAACGGATCACAAGGTGTCATGGCAGGGGTTGAAAATGGTGAGCTTCATTACTACCCAGCTATCGAAACCCCTATGGTTATTGATGTTACTGGTGCAGGCGATTCATTTTGTTCAGGGGTGATGTATTCCTGGTTACAAAAGAAAGAATTGGATTGCGTTATTAATTCGGGTCTGGTTAATGCACATAAAACCATTATGTCAAAATATACAGTTAGACAAGAATTGTCACAAACACAATTTAAATTGGATATGGAGGAATTTTTAAATGAAAAAGTATATTGAATTATCACAAGAGGTACAACAAGCAAAAGAGGAAGGAAAAGCAATCGTTGCTTTAGAATCTACAATTATTTCTCATGGTATGCCTTATCCTCAAAACGTTAAAATGGCTCGTGAAGTGGAACAAATTGTTCGAGATAACGGGGCTGTTCCAGCAACAATTGCGATCATAGATGGGAAAATTAAAATTGGGTTAACAGATGATGAGCTGGAGTTATTCGGTAAAAGCTCAGATGTTGCGAAAGTATCAAGACGTGATTTAGCTCAAATTATTGCTTCCAAACGTTTAGGAGCTACGACTGTAGCGACAACGATGATTTGTGCGGATTTAGCAGACATTAAAATCTTTGTAACAGGTGGTATCGGCGGGGTTCATAAAGGGGCAGAAACGACGATGGACATCTCAGCTGACCTTGAAGAATTAGCTCAAACGGATGTAGCTGTAATTTGTGCAGGTGCTAAATCGATCCTAGATTTATCTCTTACACTTGAATACCTTGAAACAAAAGGGGTGCCTGTCATTGGTTATGAAACGGAGTGCCTACCAGCATTCTACACTAGAAAAAGTGAACATCAATTAAACTTCTCTACGGATTCAATTGATGTTATTGCTGAAACCTTAAAAGCGAAATGGGAATTAAACCTTAAAGGTGGAGCCGTAATCGCGAACCCAATTCCTGAAGAATATGCGATGGATGAAGCTTATATCAATGGCATTATCTCTCAAGCAATCAAAGAAGCAGAAGAAAACCATATTATTGGTAAAGATAGTACACCATTCTTACTTGGAAAAATTAAAGAATTAACGGATGGTAAAAGTCTTGATGCCAATATTGAATTAGTCAAACATAATGCTAAAGTAGGATCGAAAATTGCAGTTAGCTTCAACGACAAAACTACATTAGTACTAAACTAAGTTCGTAATTAGTATAAACTCAACTTCTATAAAGTTAGCTGTCTGCGATTCTTGTTAACAACTAGACTTTATAGAAGTTGTTTTTTTTAGAAATAATTGTAAACGTTTCCATTCGGAGGAGGCTTGAATATGAATTTTATATTCTTACTAACAGGAATTTTACTTGTTTTTGGTGTTGCTTTTTTAGTCAGTAACAATAGAAAACAAATAAAATATAAGCGTATTTTGATTATGTTGGCTGTGCAAATTTTTGCAGTTTACTTCATGATGAATACGAGTATCGGTTTAATTGCGATTACTAAAGTAGGCGTTTTCTTTGAAAAATTAATGAAAATTGCTAATTCAGGAATCCAATTTGTATTTGGTGATATGGTGAATGAGGGTGGATTTACGTTTTTCCTATCCGTGTTATTACCGCTTGTTTTCATATCTGTTTTAATAGGCATACTAAATTATATAAAAGTATTGCCATTCGTCATCAAATATATCGGTTTAATTTTAAGTAAAATAACAGGAATGGGGAAACTAGAAAGCTACTTTGCCGTATCTACAGCTGCACTTGGACAACCAGAAGTGTTCTTAACCATTATCAAGCAAATTCCACTCCTATCTCCAAAAAGACTTTATACCATTTGTACGTCAGCAATGAGTGCAATAAGTATGGCGATGGTTGGGTCTTATATGACCATGTTGGAGCCAAAATATGTTGTAACGGCTGTTGTATTGAATATCTTTAGTGCACTGATCATTGCTAATATTATTAACCCATACGATTTAGATGATGATGAAGATTTAATTCAAATTGAAGAAAAAGAAAGACTTCCATTCTTCCAAATGATTGGAGAAAGTGTAATGGATGGGTTTAAAATTGTTATTATTGTTGCCGCGATGCTGTTGGGATTTATTTCCTTGATGGAATTGATTAATGTGGTTTTTGTAGGCGTATTTCAGGTTTCTTTCCAAACGGTTATTGGCTATATTTTTGCACCAATCGCTTTCTTAATGGGTGTTCCGTGGGCAGAAGCTGTACAAGCAGGTGGAATTATGGCGACAAAACTTATAACCAATGAATTTGTTGCCATGTTGAATTTTGGTGACATTTCAAACCATCTTTCCGATAAAACCATTGCCATTGTATCCGTTTATTTAGTAAGTTTTGCTAATTTCGGAACTGTGGGTATTGTTGCTGGTTCAATCAAGTCAATCAGTGAAAAACAAGGAAGCCATGTTGCAAAATTTTCATTGAAATTATTGTTAGGTGCGACATTAGCATCTGTCATTTCAGGAACAATAATGGGTATTGTCATGTAACTATAAAATAGGAGTGAATGATTATGACGACAAGAAAAATTATTATGGATTGTGATCCAGGACATGATGACGCAATTGCCATTATTTTAGCTGCTGCACGATCAGAATTGGAAATTTTGGCGATTACAACCGTTTCCGGAAATGCAGAAATTGAAAAAACGACGATGAATGCCTTAAAAGTTTGTGATTTAGTTTCACTAAAAGATGTTGTTGTTTCAAAAGGGGCAAGCGATCCATTGATTCGATTACGAGAAACTGCACCCGGTATTCATGGAGATTCAGGTTTAGATGGTCCTGAGTTACCAGAACCATCTCGAAGCTGGAGTGGGGAGCATGGGGCTGATACAATCATCAGATTAGTAAAAGAGTCAAAAGAGCCTGTTACGATTCTTCCGACAGGACCATTAACAAATATTGCTATGTCTTTATCAAAAGCACCAGAAATTAAGGACAATATTGAAGAAATTGTTCTTATGGGTGGTGGAACATTTGGTAACTGGACACCAACGGCTGAATTTAATATTTGGGCGGACCCAGAAGCCGCAAAAAAAGTATTTGATAGTGGTATACCAATCGTTGTTATGGGACTAGATATCACACATCAAGCCTTGGCAACAAAAGAAGTTATCGATCAAGTGAATAAAATTGATAACCATGTTGCTAAAATAGTTGGGGAATTATTAGTGTTTTTTGCATCCACATATAAAGAGATGTTTGATTTTGATGGGGCACCAGTACACGATGTATTAACTGTGGCATATTGTGTTGCACCAGAATTGTTTAAGACGAAAGATGTAAATATAACAGTGGAAACGAAAGGCGAGTTTACAGCAGGAACCACGTTAATTGATCTACATGGGGTCACTGGTAGAAAAGTTAATGCTAAGTTTGGAGTAGAACTTGATGTAGAAGGTTTTTGGAAACTAATGATTGAAGCACTTAAAAAATACTAGAACTTACTAGCCTTTGCTCTCTGGGAGCAAAGGCTACGAACCGTCTGTATACTTTTATTCATCATATTAAAAAAGATAGATTTGAATGTTACAAAATGTGCTTTATGCTAGGCTGCTCCAATTGTGCTGACAAACAGAGGGGACAGATAAAAGGGTTTCCTTATCCATCAAAGGTCATTCATCTATTTCTGAATAATAATTCTGTTGAAAGATAGGGATCTATTAGCTAGAGAGTGTTAGAAAAGGCCTATCATGATTCCTCTTTTCTTAATAAGAAACTGAGACTCTTTAATGTGTGGAGTCTAGCGGTAAAAATAAATAAGTCATCGTAGTTCCTTTCTACATATTCATTAATAACGTCGATCCCTTTTCTAAATCTCTCGACTAATAAATAAGTATATTGTTCATTCCAGCAAAACTGATTGATTCTCTGAAGTTCATCAGCAAGTATTTGGAGCTTATATTCCTTAACAAAAAGCCTTAGTTGATACACTTTATCCATATTTAAAATAAGGCTGCTTTTCTTATCCTGGTTTTTATAAACAAATTCTATAAATCCATGTATATTTTCAGCTAAAAGATTCGCAATTTTCATATTGAAATTCATATTTCCAACTCCTCAATGTATGCAAACCAATACATTACTATGAAGATTGTATGATTTGGATCGGTATTTTAACACTAAAATACACCTTGTGCGTTATTATCCAAAATTAGTTTTCTATTTTTACCTACTAACATACCTTGTTCTTTTGTAACTACTCAGACCCCCTATAATTTTTGGAAAATAACTCCATCTCCACGTCTGATTTCTTGATAACTAGTGAACGCTTGGAATATCAAATCAAAGGAGGTAAAGGATATGAACTACAAAAAGTTTTTAACTATCTACAATCAAGGCCCAGAAAAGCTATAAGTTGATTCCTTTCGCTCGAACAAAAGAGTTCTTTCAGGACTTTTTCGATTTGTCGATGAGCGAAGGAACCTTATGGAATGTCAATGAAAAATTTGGCACCCATTTGGTGAACACTTTTGAACCACAAGCGAAAAATCAGATTCTCCAAGCACCAGTTGTACATTTCGATGAAACAGGCTTACGAAGTGAAGGGAAACGCAATGGTTACATACGTTAAATACCGACCAAGTGACGTTACAGTATGTCCACGAAAAACGCGGCACAGAGGCAATCAACGAGATTGATCTCTTGCTAAAATTTCAAGGGATTGCTGTTCATGATTGTCTGGCATTCTATTTTGTGTATGAAAATTGTGAACATGCCGTGTGCAATGCCCATTTACTTTGCGATCTAAAAGCCGTTTACGAGTAAACGGAACAAACATGGACACCGAATATGATGGAGATTCTCCTTTTGGCCAAGCAAGAGCGAGAACGTCAAGATGAGCCACTGAATCCCATGGTTATTGCATGGATGGATGATACCTATCTAGACATTATAGAAAAGGGATATGTGGAAAATGCAACCATGGCCAATCATGATACGGAAAAGTTATTAAATCGACTCTCCAAGCGCCAAGATTCTGTCCTACTATTTGTAGAAGATCCACATGTTCCCTTTGATAATAATTTGACCGAACGAGATTTACGAATGGCCAAAGTGAAGCAAAAAGTTTCAGGTGCATTCCGAAGTGAAACGGGCGCACAAAACTTCGCGATGGCACGAAGCTTTTTAAGCACACTGAAAAAGCAAAAAAAGAACCTGTTTGAATCCATTAAACAAGTGATAAAAACAGGAGAAAAAGAATTGTTTGAAACCTAGTTTACGAGGTAATTCGTGATGAGTTACCTCTATTTGTTGAGTAGTTACAAAAATACTAGAATCCAATATAGAAGGTCGTAATTTGAATAATGCTATTTTCAATAGCGGAAATTTGAAAAATAGCCTTTGCTCAACGGGAGCAAAGGCTATTAATAATCTTTTACAACTATGAAGAGCTATTAGACAAAACTTGTTTTATAGATTGTTTCATGTGTTTCATAATAGATGTTCCTGTTTACTAATCATGTGTATTAGATTCTAGAATAAGTAAAAGAGTATATTGTTAGAGTGGTGAATATTCTGTAGATTTTTCAAAGTTATCTTGTTTTTATGAAGAATGATATTGGCTTTTCTGCTTTCAGTTTGTCCAGTTCAAAGAAAAGTTTTTTGTATTCAACAATCGATAGTTCCCCATCAATATACCCTTTTTGAATATAGTCTAATAATTCATTGGCATGTAATGGGTTTCTCTTTTTTACAAGTTCAAAACGATGTATTAAGTCTTCTACTAACATAGTAATCCACTCATTTCATCTTTGTTTTTGCAACATGTCTTCATTTTTGAAAAGTATACCATGCAGATGGTTAGATATTTTCTTTTTTGAAAATTCAAACTTACGACATTTTTTTACAATTTATTAACAAAGTTCCTAAACGAATCCTCTAAGGAAGGGAATTATTTTGGGTAATTTTGCAGAAAATTCAATATGTTCTAAATGTAAGCGTATTCTTTTTAGTGTCGAATTGACGGATAGTATGGTAAACTTTTATTAAGCTATTAATATGTTAAAATTGCAAACAATCTAAAAAAGTAGAGAGTGGGAAATTGTATGCAGGAACAAAAACTGGCGAGAGGTCTAAAAAACAGACACGTGCAGCTAATTGCTATTGGCGGGGCGATCGGAACGGGATTATTTCTTGGAGCAGGAAAATCGATTCATTTAGCAGGGCCGTCGATTTTATTTGCTTACATGATTACAGGCGTCATTTGCTTTTTAATCATGCGTGCACTTGGAGAACTACTCCTATCCAATTTGGAATATGACTCTTTTGTTGACTTTGTAAAAGACTATTTAGGTAATATGGCCGCATTTATTACCGGCTGGACTTACTGGTTTTGCTGGATTTCAATCGCAATGGCCGACTTAACAGCAGTTGGTCTCTATACCCAATATTGGCTTCCCGATGTACCACAGTGGATGCCAGGATTAATTGCACTTGTCATTTTGCTCATGATGAACCTTGCAACTGTAAAACTTTTTGGCGAAATGGAATTCTGGTTCGCATTAATTAAAGTCATCGCGATTTTAGCACTCATTGTGATCGGTATTTTCATGATTATTAAAGGCTTTTCCACGAATTCAGGCGCATCCAGCTTCACGAATCTATGGAGCCACGGAGGCATGTTCCCAAATGGCATAAATGGCTTTATCCTTTCATTCCAGATGGTCGTGTTTGCGTTTGTTGGCATTGAACTTGTAGGACTTACAGCAGGTGAAACAGAAAATCCAGAAAAGGTGATCCCACAAGCAATCAATAATATCCCGATTCGGATTATCATTTTCTACCTTGGCGCACTTATTGTCATCATGAGTATTTATCCGTGGAATGCCATCAATCCAATGGAAAGCCCATTTGTCCAAGTCTTCGTGGCAGTTGGAATCGCAGCAGCTGCTGGTATTGTCAATTTTGTCGTCCTAACATCCGCAGCTTCAGCATGTAACAGCGCTATTTTCAGTACAAGCCGGATGGTATACTCCCTTGCCAATGATAAAAATGCACCTATACCATTTACAAAACTTACTTCTCGTAAAGTACCTTCCAATGCATTATTCTTTTCAACTGTTGTCATTCTACTAGCCGTTGTTTTGAATTATGTCATGCCAGAAGGCGTATTTACGCTGATTACAAGTATTTCTACGGTATGTTTCATCTTTATTTGGGGAATTACTGTCATCAGTCATTTGAAGTACCGCAAAACAAGACCAGATCTAGCGAAAGTGAACAAATTTAAATTGCCACTATATCCATTTTCCAATTACTTGATCCTTACTTTCCTAGCGTTCGTTCTTGTCGTACTTGCACTTGCGGAAGATACTCGAGTTGCTTTGTTCATAACTCCTGTTTGGTTTATTTTGCTGATTACGATCTATAAGATGCGGAAATCGAAGGGGGATCATGTGGATCAAAGAAAAATAGTGGGAAATTAAGAGGGAACGAACAAAAATCCCGCCCGTGTACTAATGAAATTTGATCAAAAAATCCTGTGTTAATCATCTGAGGCCACTGAAAAGTCCTTTTAAAGAGAAAAAGAAGCTAACGACCTACTATATATAGGTTGTTAGCTTCTTCTATTGTCTGTATATCGATAAAAATCTTTGCTACTTTCAAAATGAGTTACTTTTTCAGTGCGCTCTAATCATCTATACAGGTTTTTTTGATCTTATTCGTTTCGATTAAACTACCCACGCTTTTAGTCAACTAATTCTAAAAAAATGTTAGCGTTTACAAAATAACCTTGACAGATCTACCTTATGCAACTATTCTGAATATAACAGAAACTAAATATGAGCGAATGACGGTTGTGGGAGAGTGCAATGTAACAAGCCACCGAAGGAGCAAGTTCCAAAAAGACCCTTGGAGCAAATCTCTCAGGTAGATGGAACCACAATCGGACGCACCTCTGGAGAGCGCGTATAAGTAGTACGCCACCAAAGGGGAACGACTCTATGAATCATAGGGTTAAACTCTCAGGTAAAAGGACAGGGAAGGGTAGAGAAAGTCACGCTATCCTTTTCTGTCCTTTTTTGCGTGCAAAAACGGGAGCGTATCTCCACAGTTTTCTCAGAAAAGAAGAGTGATAGTGAGAGAGTGGTTTCACTAGCTAAGCTGAAAGGATCCAAACATGGTGTCATACAAAAAAATTGAGGGGGAGTATATATGAGTTTACAGCAAAATGATTCTATTATTTTTGGAGCGATTGAAAAGGAACGAGAGCGCCAACTTCAAACACTTGAGTTAATCGCATCAGAAAATATTGTAAGCGAAGATGTATTAGAAGCTATGGGAAGCGTGATGACGAATAAATATGCAGAAGGGTATCCAGGAAAGCGTTATTATGGCGGGTGTGAATTTGTTGACGTGGCAGAACAAACAGCGATCGAGCGCGTAACGGAGCTATTTGGCGCTAAATATGCCAATGTTCAGCCACACTCAGGAGCACAAGCAAATTTTGCCGTTTTCTTCGCACTGCTTCAGCCTGGTGATAAAGTAATGGGAATGAACCTTTCACATGGTGGACATTTAACACATGGAAGCCCTGTTAGTGTTTCAGGAAAATGGTTTGACATTGTGTCTTATGGTGTGAGGGAAGATACGCAAGTCATTGATTACGATGAATTAGAAGAGATCGCCAAGAAAGAAAAACCGAAATTGATTATTGCAGGGACAAGTGCTTATCCAAGAACGATCGACTTTGCTCGCTTTAGAAAAATTGCCGATCAAGTCGGGGCAAAACTTATGGTCGATATGGCGCATATTGCAGGACTAGTAGCAGCTGGACTTCATCCATCTCCAATTCCATATGCCGATGTTGTGACAAGTACGACACATAAAACATTGCGTGGCCCGCGTGGCGGTATCATCTTAACAAATGATGAAGAGATGATTAAAGCGGTTAATAAATCGATATTCCCTGGTATTCAAGGTGGACCACTGATGCATATCATTGCTGCAAAAGCGGTGGCTTTCAGAGAAGCTTTACAACCAAGTTTTAAAGAGTATGCCAACCAAGTTATTGACAATGCGGCAATACTTGGCGAAACCTTAAAGAATGAAGGAGCGGCCCTCGTTTCTGGTGGAACAGATAATCATATTGTCCTATTAGATTTACGTCCATGGAATTTAACTGGAAAAGAAGCCGAGAAATTATTAGAAGAAGTGGGCATTACCGTAAATAAAAATACGATTCCGTTTGATCCAGAAAAACCATTTGTTACGAGTGGAATCCGTATCGGAACAGCTGCGTTAACAACGCGTGGCATGAAACAAGAAGAAATGGTGAAAATCGGAAAAGTGATCGCGGACGTTTTAACAAATAAAGGTGATGAAGCCGTTCTTGAAAAAGCAAAAGCAACAACTAAAGCGATTTGTAGCGCGTATCCGTTATTTCAACAAGCAGTAACGGTGTAAGAAAGGGGGAGAATCATGGAATTTCAAAGTTGTTTTGACATAATCGGCCCAATCATGGTCGGACCGTCGAGTTCTCATACAGCTGGTGTTGTATCGATTGGAAAATTTATTTATGAACTGTTAGGAGATTATCCACAAGAGACCAACATTGTATTTTATGATTCGTTTGCTGAAACCTACCAAGGACATGGAACAGATAAAGCACTTCTTGGCGGATTACTCGGGATGAATACCGATGATTCCCAAATCAAATACGCATTGGAAAAAGCAAAAGAATGTGGTATGCAGTACCAGTTTGAATTCGAAAACACTTGCGAGTATATGGACCACCCAAATACAACCATTGTAACAGCAAAACGTGATGAGCGTGTTGTCAAGGTTGGTGGTGTATCACTCGGAGGTGGCTTATCGAAGATCTTTATGATTGATGATGAGATGGTATCGATTCGTCTTAGCGCTGGAGATGACTTTTCGATCCTTGCGAAACCTTATCAACAGAAAGAGAAAGTATTGGTGAAGGCGATATGATGGAAATTCAATCTATGAAAGAGCTTATTGAAGCTTGTGAACAGGAGAAAAAATCCATTAGCGAAATGATGTTAATGGTTGAAGCAAAAAAGTCAGGTAGAGACGAAGAGACGATTATCAGCATGATGGAAGAGCGATTGATCAAAATGAAAGAAGCGGTGGATAGTGGGATTAAAGATGCTTCCACGGCGCCAAGTGGGATTTCTGGCGGTGATGCCGTGAAGATGTCTGAATACGTTCGGCAAGGTAAATCCCTATCAGGCGATTATATAAGCAATGCTATGAGCTTTTCATTAGCCACTTCTGAAAATAACGCCAGAATGGGCGTCATTGTGGCAACACCAACTGCTGGAGCAGCAGGGATCTTACCTGGCGTATTATTTTCGCTTCATAAAAATGATGGCACACCTTACAAAGAGTTGGTGAAGGGCTTGTTTACAGCAAGCATGCTAGGTCTTGTCATTGCGAACCGTTCTTTCATTTCAGGCGCAGCTGGAGGTTGTCAAGCAGAGGTCGGGTCTGCAACAGCGATGGCAGCAGGAACAATCGTTGAGTTAAAAGGTGGGTCGCCACAGCAAGCGGTGAATGCTACAGCGATTGCGATGAAATCCCTTTTAGGATTAGTTTGCGATCCAGTCGGAGGGCTTGTTGAAGTTCCTTGCATCAAACGGAATGTGATCGGTACTTCCATTGCCTTTTCAGCGGCTGATATGTCTCTTGCTGGCGTTGAGAGTCGGATTCCGTGTGATGAAGTCATTGAAGCGATGTACAAAGTTGGAAAAGATATGCCACGGACTCTTCGTGAAACAGCTCTTGGGGGTCTTGCGATGACCGAAACAGGTAAAGAGGTAAAAGAACGTCTATTTTGCAGAAAATCTTAATCGGGGGTAAATCATGAGTACAGAAACAGCATTAAAGCAAACACCGCTTTTTGACATATACGGAAAGTCTGGGGCGAAAGTGATTGATTTTGGTGGTTGGGCTTTGCCCGTTCAGTTCTCGAGCATTTTAGAAGAACATGAAGCGGTACGTACAGAATCAGGCCTTTTTGATGTCTCTCATATGGGGGAAGTACTTGTAGAAGGAAAAGATGCATGTGCTTATATCAATCATCTTGTAACGAATGACATAACGAAACTTGCGATCAATCAGGCACAGTATACGGCAATGTGCTATCCAGACGGTGGAACGGTCGATGATATATTAGTGTACAAACTGGCAGATGAAAAATATTTACTCGTGATCAACGCTGGAAACATTGAAAAAGATGTGGAATGGATGGAGAAGCATGTCGAGGGAGATATGAAACTTGAAAATATCTCTAATGACATCGCTCAACTAGCGATTCAAGGACCAAAGGCAGAAGCGATTTTACAAAAGGTAACGGATACCGATTTATCAGCAATTGGTTTCTTTAAATTTGCACAACATGTTACCATTTCTGGCATTACAGATGTGCTTGTTTCCCGGACAGGCTATACAGGAGAAGACGGGTTTGAACTCTATTTACAAAAAGACCAAGTGGTAGCACTTTGGGAGAAGCTTTTAGAAGTAGGAACATCAGAAGGATTAAAACCGTGTGGTCTTGGTGCCCGGGATACACTTCGCCTAGAAGCGCGTCTTCCGCTATATGGTCAAGAACTTAGCAGCGAAATTAGTCCACTTGAAGCAGGAGTCGGTTTTGTCGTAAAAACCAATAAAGAAAGTGACTTTATTGGAAAAGCGGCACTTTCTGCACAAAAAGAAGCTGGATTAACGAGAAAAATCGTAGGGATTGAAGTAACAGGTCGGGGGATTCCACGTCATGGCTATAAAGTAGTTTCTGAAGATGGAGAGGAAATAGGAATCGTTACATCAGGCACACAATCACCATCATTGAAGAAGAGTATCGGCCTTGCCTTGGTATCTGTGGAACATGCTGAAGTGGGGACGCCACTAAAAGTGGAAATCCGTAATAAACAGGTTGATGCTGTTGTTGTAAAAACACCATTCTATAAAAAGTAATTTCTAAGTTTACTAGCCTCATGCTAAAGATAAGGATGAGGCTAGTAAATCGATTTCATATCAGAATATTCAAAAGCCGAAAGGACGAAAAACAATGACAAAAGCGACAGCAAATTTACTATATAGCAAAGAGCATGAGTGGGTGGAGCAATTAGAAGGTAATCGTGTTCGGATTGGGATCTCCGATTATGCACAGAAGGCGTTAGGGGATATCGTATTTGTTGAGAACCCAGAGATTGATGATGAAGTAATCGTTAATGAATCGATGGGAACGATCGAATCTGTTAAAGCGGTTTCTGAACTTTACTCTCCTGTCTCAGGTACAGTCGTGGCTGTAAATGAAGAGTTAGAAGGCGCTCCAGAGACGATTAATGAAAATCCATTTGAAGCAGGATGGTTAATCGAAGTGGAAATATCTAACCCAGAAGAGTTGGAATCGCTTCTTAATGAAGAAGAGTACGAAGCATTTACGAATGAAGGAGAGGAATAATATGACTTCAACTTACAGATACCTCCCTGATACGAAACAAGATCAGGAGGAAATGCTCGAGTTTTTACAGGTTTCTTCCATAGATGAATTGTTTGAAGATATCCCAGCTGATATTAGACTACAAGGGGAGCTAAATATCCCACAGGCCGTTCCTGAACCACTTCTCATGAAGAAAATGAATCAGCTTGCTACGAAAAACATAAATGCAAATCAATACCCAACATTTCTCGGTGCAGGTACGTATGATCACTACATACCTAGCGTAGTCAACCATATGATTTCACGCTCTGAATTTTACACAGCGTATACTCCATACCAACCAGAAATCAGTCAAGGTGAACTCCAAGCGATTTTCGAATTTCAGACGATGGTATGTGAATTAACAGGAATGGATGTAGCGAATTCTTCGATGTACGATGGCTTTACATCGCTTGCAGAAGCCGCATCACTTGCTGTTGCATCAACAAGACGTTCGAAAATTCTTGTATCGAAAGCAGTGCATCCTGAGTCTAGAGCTATTTTACAGACAGTAGCAGATGGTCCAGGATATACAGTTGAAGAAATCCAACTGACTGATGAGATTACTGATTTAGGAAAACTAAAAGAGCAAATTGATAAAGATACAGCAGCAATCATTGTTCAATATCCAAATTTCTTTGGTTCAATTGAAGATTTAACGGAGATTAAGAAAATTGCCGAAGAAAACAAGGCTCTTTTCATTGTAAGCGCCAACCCACTCGCACTTGCACTTTTACAGGCACCTGGGAAGCTTGGGGCAGATATTGTGATCGGTGATATGCAACCATTAGGCATTCCGATGTCATTTGGTGGTCCACATTGTGGCTATTTTGCAGTCAGTAAGAAATTTATGCGTAAAATCCCAGGCCGGATTGTCGGCCAAACAGAAGATGAAAAAGGCCAACGCGGCTTCGTACTAACACTGCAAGCCCGTGAACAGCATATCCGTCGTGATAAAGCATCATCCAATATTTGTTCGAACCAGGCATTAAATGCTCTTGCCTCTTCAATCTGCATGACATCACTTGGCAAGCAAGGGATTCGCCAGATGGCTCAATTAAATTTGGAGAAAGCAGACTATATGGCAAAAACGCTGAAACAGAAAGGGTTTGTCATTCTGAATCAATCCCCATTCTTCAATGAGTTTGTTGTCGACCTTCCTCGTCCAGTCAAGGAAGTTAATGCGAAACTACTAGAAGCGGGAATCATTGGTGGATTTGATTTGGAAAGCGATTATGGTTATGAAAATCAAATGCTACTTGCTGTGACTGAACAACGAACAAAAGAAGAGATTGATCAATTTGTAGAGGTTTTGGAGGCGATTGTAAATGGTTGAATACAATGATTTGATTTTTGAAATTAGTCGTCCAGGACGTATCGGTTCAAGTCTTCCGGAAAGTGATGTGGACCCTGTTGATATTACTAATAAACTTCCGAAGCATTTAATTCGTGACGTACCTGCAGAACTCCCGGAAGTATCAGAGTTGCAGCTTGTCCGCCATTACACAGCGCTTTCTAATAAAAACCATGGGATCGATAATGGCTTTTACCCACTTGGTTCTTGTACGATGAAGTACAATCCGAAAATCAATGAAGATGTGGCACGTTTGGAAGGGTTTAGCCGTATTCATCCGTATCAACCAGTTGAAACGGTACAGGGTGCATTAGAAGTGTTATATGAACTACAGGAAGAATTAGCAGTCATCACAGGAATGGATGCGGTCACTTTACAGCCATCAGCGGGAGCTCAAGGTGAATGGACAGGGTTAATGATGGTGAAAGCCTACCATGCCCAAAAAGGAGAAACGAGGAAGCAAGTGCTTGTTCCAGACTCTGCACACGGTACGAACCCTGCAAGTGCAACAGTAGCAGGGTTTGAAACGATTACGATTCCATCCAATGAAAATGGATTAGTGAATTTAGAAGAATTAAAGAAACATGTCGGTCCAAATACAGCTGCCCTCATGTTGACAAATCCGAATACGCTTGGCCTTTTTGAAAAAGAAATTGTCGAAATTGCTCAAGTCGTTCATGAAGCGGGAGGGTTATTATACTATGATGGAGCGAATGCAAACGCCATTTTAGGTAAAACAACGCCGGGACAAATGGGCTTTGACATCGTGCATTTAAACCTCCACAAAACATTTACGACGCCTCATGGTGGCGGTGGCCCAGGTGCAGGTCCAGTCGGTGTGAAAGAGAAATTGATTCCTTACTTGCCTGTGCCACGCGTTGAAAAAGACGGCGAGAAATATGTATTAAACTCAGATCATCCACTCTCGATCGGTAGAGTAAAAGGATATTACGGAAACTTCGGTATTCTATTACGTGCCTATACGTATATTCGTACAATGGGACCAGAAGGATTGCGTCAAGTATCGGAAAGTGCTGTCCTTCATGCGAATTATCTTCGCAAACGATTAGAGCCATATTTTGAAGCGCCATATTCACAAATTTGTAAGCATGAATTTGTCCTATCTGGCTCTAAACAGAAAAAACTTGGAGTTAGAACACTAGATATGGCCAAACGATTGCTTGATTTCGGTTATCATCCGCCAACTATCTACTTCCCGTTGAATGTAGAGGAATGTTTAATGATTGAACCGACTGAAACAGAGTCAAAGGAAACCCTCGATGCTTTTGCAGATGTGATGATTCAAATCGCCAAGGAAGTGGAAGATAATCCTGGGGTCGTTTTAGAAGCACCACATACGACAGTCATTGGTCGATTGGATGAAGTACAAGCTGCGAGACAACCTATTTTGCGTTATGAAAAAGCAGTAGAAGTTGAGAAAGAAACGGTAAAATCCTAAATGAATGATTGAGCATGAACCACCGGGAATGAAAATAGCGAGAAGATCAGTTTCTCATTATTTCACACTCGGTGGTTTCATATGAGTGCAGAAATGCCAATTTTCTTCTACTTACCATGCAGATGAACAGGTCTGAGCCGTTCAGGTGAATGCTTCATCAAAAAATAGGCGGCTAGAGGAGGGAGAAATTGATGGTCATCAAGATATCAGAGGTAGCCATGAACAAATTGCAAGAAATGGCGTCTCAAGAAAAACTAGTTCCAAGAATTGACGCTGATGTTGCAGGTGGCTGTGGTTTGTCAGTAAAGTTCTCCATTGTGTGGGACGAACCCCGAAGGAACGATACCGTTATTGAATATGAGGGAATTCATATTCGCTTGGACCATTTTACAAAACGCTATTTAGATGAAGAGACACAAATTGATTATCTAGACGATCAAGGCTTTATCGTGGGAGAACAGTTTTCCTCTAGTGCCTGTGCAATTGAATTAGATTGATAGGCTCGAGATTACTAGCCTTTTTCTTGTACATAGATTGTAGATTTCTTTTTTTGATTAGGATAGAAACAAAAGGGGGACATAGCAGATGAGTCAAGAATATGATGTGGTCATTGTCGGTGGCGGAACTGGTGGGTATGTTGCGGCCATACGTGCGTCGCAATTAGGATTAAAAGCTGCGGTTGTAGAGCAAGGGAAACTTGGCGGAACATGCCTTCATGCAGGTTGTATCCCGAGTAAGGCGCTATTAAGAAGCGCAGAAGTATATGCGAATACAAAAAATGCAGAGAAGTATGGAGTCATTGCTCCAGAAGTAGGTCTGGATTTTCAAAAAGTACAAGCTCGTAAAGAAGAAATTACAGAACGCTTATATAAAGGTGTTCAACATTTAATGAAAAAAGGGAAAATTGATGTGTACGAGGGGAAAGGCAGTATTCTCCAAACAAAAGATGTTTTAGTAAAATTGAATGAGGAAGATCGCGAGGTTATTTTAATCGCAAGAAACATTGTCCTAGCAACAGGTTCCCGACCACGGACTCTTCCTGGTTTAGAAGCGGATGGGCAGTACGTGATGACATCGGATGAAGCGCTACAAATGCAAGAGCTTCCAGAATCGATTCTGATTGTCGGTGGAGGAGTAATTGGAATTGAATGGGCTTCAATGCTTGTTGATTTTGGATTATCAGTCACAGTAATTGAGTATGCGGATCGGATTTTACCGACAGAAGATAAAGAGATTTCAAAAGAAGTCCAACGATTAATGAAGAAAAAAGGTGTGAAAATCATTACGGGAGCAAAAGTACTTCCAGAAACGTTGGAAAAAGGCGAAGGTGTTTCTATTAAAGCAGAGCAAAAAGGAAAAGAAACATCCTATTCAGCTGATAAACTATTAGTATCGGTTGGAAGAATGCCAAATATAGAAGGGTTAAATCTAGAAAATACGAGTGTTGCTGTCGAACGTGCTTTTATAAAAACAAATGAGTATTATCAAACGAATGAACCTAATATTTATGCGATTGGTGATGTAATTGGCGGTTTACAGCTTGCCCATGTTGCTTCACATGAGGGCATTATCGCCATTGAACATATTGCAGGAGAAAATCCAGCACCACTGAATCCAACACTTGTTTCAAAATGTGTGTATAGTAGCCCAGAGGTTGCAAGTGTTGGATTAACAGAAGAAGAGGCAAAGGAAAAAGGATATCAAGTAAAAACAGGTAAGTTCTCGTTCCGTGCGATTGGAAAAGCTCTTGTTTTTGGTGAATCAGATGGTTTTGTCAAACTTGTTGTAGAAGAAGGATCTAATAAGTTGTTAGGTACACATATGGTTGGCCCTCATGTAACAGATATGATTACAGAGGCAGGTCTTGCGCAAGTATTAGAGGCAACAGCCATGGATATTGCCAATACGATCCACCCCCACCCTACATTAGCAGAAGCGATTGGCGAGGCTGCTCTGGCTGTATATGGGAAAGAAATCCATGCTTAGAAAAATGGATGAATAGAATAGTCTTAAACTCCTCTTCCTCCATCTAAGAAAGCAATAGAAAATGATGGGGGAGAGGATTTTTGCTTCCTGACTGCTCCTCACGTAAAATCTTCTAATTTCTTTGTTTCCAATGATTATGAAAAGAAACTCGTAACGTCGAACTTTCTCCACTTTCTCTTTTTTCCAATAGTGTTAAATGACTGTTTCTTGTAAAAATGAAATAAATGAATGGACAACTGGAGAGGTTTCTTTCTTGCTCCAGGCTGCACCAATTTTGCATGTTGTATAACTTTTTTTGAGTTGTAGGTAGACGATATCATCATTTTTTACAAATTGAATGGAAGACGGAAGTAAAGCAATACCGATTCCGGAAGCAACAAACGATAATGCCGTATGTAACTCTAGTGCTTCTTGGGTCTTTTTAGGACTAAAGCCGGCATACTGACAAAGACTAATGATCGCATCATAATAGCTTTCTCCTGCTTTTCTAGGTGTCATGATGAACTGTTCGTTGGCGAGTAGAGAGACATCGATTGGCTCTGTTTCAACTGCTAATCGATGTGTTTTAGGTAACGCAACAATAAATGGTTCTTCCCGTAGCATTTCTACATGAAACGATTCACTTTCAATTGGTAGATTCAATAGGCCGATGTGGATGGAGTTGTCGTGAAGCGCTTCCATTTGTTCTGTTGATGACAATTGTCGTAAGACGATATTAATATTTGGGTATTGTTCTTGAAACCTTCTGAGTAATAGAGGAAGTAGTTCAAACGCGATTGATCCAGTAAAGGCTAATATTAATTGACCAGCTTCCCCACGAGCAATACTACTTGCTTCTTCACAGGCCAAATGTACACGGTTTAGAATTTCATAGGCTCTCTTTAAAAAAACTTCACCAGCTTTCGTTAATTTCACGCGCTGCTTCGTTCTCGAAAATAAAAGCACATCTAATTCGTTTTCCAATTGCTTAATTTGTTGACTTAAAGGTGGTTGTGCCATCTGTAGGCGTTGTGCTGCTCTACCAAAATGTAGCTCCTCTGCAACTGCAATAAAGTATTTTAAATGCCGTAATTCCATGTAGACACCTCTTAATATATTTAAAGTATTAACCTGTAAACAAAGATGTATTAGAAAAGAATGGGCACTCGTTGTATGATTATTTTAACAAATATTTCGAAATATGTGAATATTAGGATTTTTATCCGTTACTAGGTTTATAGATTCATTCTATAAATCCCGTGAATGGCACATAAAACAGGGGAGGTTTAAGTGTCAAACTGAAAAAGAAACTCACTTTTTCAAGTAGGTTCCAAATCTAGTAAGTCCATTCTTTATGAGTGATTCTTTGTAAAGTGACTAAACAAAAATTTAGGGGTGTTGGAAATGGAAGCTTTGTTGTCAAATGGGGTACGTCAAAGAGTAAAAACGTATATGCAACAGAATCGTGAAGAATTGATAGAAGGACTGCGGAAATTGATTCAAATACCGAGTGAAACGGGGTATGAAGGTCCTGTACAAGAACATATTAAACAAATTATGTTAGGACTTGATCTGGAAGTAGATACTTTCGTTGCGGATGCAGAAAAAGTTAGACGTCATCCAGAATACACGGAGTCAGACGTAGAACGTCTTGTAGGGTTTAAAGGTCGTCCAAATGTAGTTGGTAAATGGAAGGGTACGGATCAAGATCGCTCGCTTCTGCTATTTACGCATGTTGATACAGTACCAGTTGGAGACTTAGTTCACTGGAACTATTCACCACATGAAGGAGTCATTGAAAACGGATTAATGTATGGCCGAGGAACAGCTGATAATAAAGGTGGTTTTGGCTCCCTCCTTGCAGCATTAGGCGTGATTAAAGAATTAGGATTGAAACCAAAAGGAGCGATTACGGCTATTTCGGTTGTCGACGAGGAAGTAGGAGGCGCCGGGGGAGCAGTAGCGATGACCCAATATCTTGAAGAACAAGGCTTTAAAGCGGATGCATGTATTTATCCACATCCATTGACAACGGGAGCAGGACCACAGATTGCTTGTGCTGGTGGATTAATCTTTAAGATAAGAGTGACAGGTGTCGCTGCTCACAACTTAAATGGTCAAGTTGGAATTAATGCAATTGGTAAGGCGATGAAAATCTATGATGCACTCATTGAATTAGACAATAAACGGATAGAAACTGTTAGCTATGCGCCATTTGAACGCTATTTCGCTGCTAGTGGCATGCAAGTTCGTTCTAGTAATTTAACTCCTGCGATGATCAATGCTGGTCAGTGGGCATATAAAGTTCCAGCTGAATGTGAATTAACAGGAACGATTGGTTATCCGCCAAATGAGACTCTTGAAGAGGTAAAAGCTCAAATTGAAGAAGTTGTCAATCGAGTAGCGGATGCTGATGAGTGGCTATCGAAAAACCGACCTGAAATCACGTATGAATGGCATACAAGCCCAGCGGAGATTAGCCCTGATCATCCTTTTGTTCAGATGGTGAAGTCCAATATTGATGAAGTGGTTGGGCGAGAAACTGAAATCTTCGGAATGCCGACATTTAGTGATATTCGTTTCCCACTTCTTTACATGAATATGCCTGCCATCATTTATGGACCACAAGGCGGAAATCTTCATGGCTCAGATGAGTGGGTCAATATCCAAGATTGGTTAGATTGTGTTGAAACGAATGTTTTAAACATTTTAGAATGGAGTGGCTATGAAGAGGTCACGAAGTAAACATAGAGACGAAATGGTTTGAGATAATTATCACGGAGACAAGACTTCACTCCAAAATGGGCACAATCATATTAAAGGAGTGAAGTTGTTTTTTATGAATCGAGTCGTTTAAATAAGCGGTTATTGAGTAAAGAATTACAAAAATTTTGCCCAGTCCCTCTCTTTGAAAATAAGCAGCCACGAACTCCTATATGTAAGCTTAAGATTTTCGCTTTATTGTAAGCGCTTAATATTAAGAAGGAACTTTCATAAGACTTGTTCCGTGAATCATATAAAATTTAAAGGAGTATTAGGAATATGGCTATGAACCAACCTGATTTTCAAGAAGAGACGGTAAATTCTCTTAGTAATCATGATTTGTTACCGGTACGACCGGAGGAGCAAACTTGGAAAACGCAAAACTTTGCATCGATGTGGATGGGGGTTATTAATAATATCCCCACATATGCAACAATAGGAGGATTAGTTGTTTTAGGGTTTTCCCCAATGCAGGTAATCATGATCATATTTATTGCTTCATTGATCCTGTATGGAGCTTTATCTCTTAACGGTCATGCAGGGTCTAAATATGGAATACCATTTCCAGTCCTCGTGCGAACTTCTTATGGAATCAAAGGTGCAAATGTTCCAGCGTTATTACGTGGAATCATTGCAATCGTGTGGTTAGGTATCCAAGCGTATGCAGGAAGTGCGGCGTTTAATATCGCCATTACACTGCTTTGGCCAGGATTTTCTTTACTTGGTGGAAACTGGACATTTCTAGGGATTGGGCTCCCAGGTTTACTTTCCTTTGTATTATTTTGGTCCATGCACTTTTTAGTTTTAAAGAGGGGAATGGAGTCTCTCAAGAAATTCCAAGCGTTCACCGGACCGTTAGTGTATATCGTATTAATTGGCTTGCTGTGGTGGGCAATTGATACGGCAGGAGGAATTCAACCAATCATTACTCAAACTGGAAAGTATGAGACGTTTGGGGAATTATTCTTTCCGTTTCTCGCTGCAGTAGCAGGTATAATCGGAATATGGTCAACGCTAATACTGAATATACCAGACTTCACACGATTTGCTAGATCTCAGAAAGATCAAATAAAAGGGCAACTATATGGCTTACCGATTACGTTTACTATATTTACAGTTGTTACAGTTTGTGCAACAACTGCAACAACGATTGCTTTTGGTAATCCGATTGGAGATATCATCGTTACTCTCCAACAATTTGATAGACCGATTGTAATTGCAATTGCAGCACTTATTCTTTCAGTAGCTACAATCACAGTAAATGTGATTGCAAATCTAGTCTCACCTGCCTATGATTTAGCGAACTTATTTCCGAAGTGGATTAACTTTAAGAAAGGCTTTTATATTACAATGCTAGCCGCTCTTTTTACAGTACCGTGGAAATTGATGGAAAACGCTGATGCGATCTTCACCCTTCTTAACTTGATTGGAGGAGCGCTTGGTCCAGTAGCAGGAGTAATGATCGCCGACTATTATTTGATTCGTAAAAGAAAGCTTAATATAAACGATATCTACTCTTTAAAAGGGGAGTACACGTACTGGAAAGGGTATAATTATAGAGCTTTTGCAGCGACAGGGTTTGGGGCTGCAGTTGCTTTAATTGGGGCTTTTGTGCCTTCATTAAAAGCACTATATGAGATCTCATGGTTTATAGGAGTGATTCTTTCCTTTTTCGTTTATATCGGTTTTATGCGCTTGCACCCTCCTGTTCATAATCAGGAAGGGGACGATCAATTGGAAGATATGACGCAAGGAAATATGAAAACAGGTAATTGATAGAGTCGATTGTTGAATAAAGGATATAGATACTTATAAGTAGAATATATTGAATATTCAGTATTCTAATAAAGAGGTAATAAGATTGAATATATCTATGCATAAAGAATGGGTAGATTCATGTAAAAACGAACTCAAGTACAAGCATCTTATCCACATGATGACCACGAGGTTTTGAAACTAAGGTGACTATGCACTGTATTCAGGCATTGAAAGAAGCTTGGCAATCAGTACAATAAAAAATTAGATTTAAATATTCAATATTTTTGTAATGGCTTACTGTATTTGAGAGATTGTTTCATGGGGAAATGAGAAAGCGTTTTATAATTCTGATGGAGTAACCTAGAAAAGGAGCTGGTCTCATGATTCGAATAGGCGTTGACGTTGGTGGTACATTTACTGATTTAATACTTGTGGATGAATTAACGAATCAAATTCACGTACACAAGGTACCAAGTACACTTGAGGATCAGTCGATAGGTGTGATTAACGGTATCCAAAAACTGTGTGAAAATGCTAATGTTCCTGTGACAGATATCGATTATGTGCTTCATGGCACAACAGTAGCTACGAATATTACCATTGAACGTAATGGAGCTGTAGTTGGGATGTTAACGACGAAGAATTATCGAGACATCTTGCATATTGCGCGACATAAGAAGTCAGAGAATTTCTCCATCCAGCAAGATCTACCTTGGCAAACAAACCCATTAGTATTACGTAGAAACCGTATTCCGATTACAGAGAAACTGCAAGCTCCAGACGGCCGAGTAAAAGTGCCGATGAATGAAGAAGAAGTTCGTCAAGCGGTTGAAAGACTCAAAAAATCTGAAGTAGATATTATTGTTGTGTCATTCCTCTTTTCCTTCTTAAATGATAAACACGAACAACGGGCAAAGGAAATCGTCAAAGAAATGTGGCCGGAAGTACAATGTTTTACCTCTAGTGAAATTGCCCCTCAAATGCGAGAGTATGAAAGATTTAGTACAGCAGCAATGAATGCCTATGTAGCGCCACGGGTCAGCCGATACTTAAGTAATTTAACTAGTGCTTTAGAAAAGGCTGGGGTTAAAGGAGAACTTCATATTATGCAATCTTCTGGTGGGATGGCTACCAGTGAAATGGTGACGGAAAAACCAGTCACTTTGTTAAAGTCTGGGCCATCGGGAGCTGTATTAGCCACCGCTTGGTTGGGTGAATTGGAAGGAATTCCTAATTTGATTAGTGTTGATATTGGCGGAACGTCAGCGGATATTTCTGTTATTCCAAATAATACGCCGAAAATTATCAATCCACGTGATGCTGAGGCGAATGGCTATCCTGTACTTGTGCCAATGATTGATGTGGAAGTCATTGGGGCTGGTGGAGGTTCGATTGCTTATATTGATGCTGGCGGTGCATTTAGGGTGGGACCGAAAAGCGCAGGTGCTCATCCTGGACCAGCTTGTTATGGTCAAGGAGGGGAAAATCCTTGTGTGACAGATGCCAATGTGATTCTTGGGCGACTCGATCCTGAACAGTTTCTTGGAGGGGATCTTCAGTTACATTCTGAACTGAGCTTTAAAGCGGTTGAAGAGAAACTGTGTCGCAAACTAAATATGTCTGCGGAAGAGGCAGCTCTTGGTATTTTGAAAATTATTAACAATCATATGGCGCTTAGCATTCGTGCAAAGTCTGTAAGTAAAGGAATCGATCCACGTGAGTATGCTTTACTTGCAGCAGGTGGTGCTGGACCACTTCATTCTGTTGATTTGGCGGAAACGATAGGGTGTAATCTTGTTATTGTTCCAAATTATCCAGGTATTAGTGCAGCAACAGGTCTCCTAGTAGGTGATATTAAATATGACTTTATTAAATCGAATATACTTCGTCTTAACAATGTAACGGATGAATCAATTGATTCGATTAACGCCGATCTACAGGAACTAGAAGGACGTGCTTATGATCAGTTGATTAAGGATGGGGTTTTACCTGAAGATATTATAATCGAAAGAATCGCCGAGTGCCGCTATGCTGGGCAAGGATTCGAATTGCGTGCATCCATTCCAGAAGGGATACTGACTCATCAATCTATAGAGACAATTCGTCAAAGATTCGATAAATCACATGAGGAAGAGTATGGTCATCATTTTCCGGACAATGTTGCGGAACTGATTACATTACGAATCGTTGCAACTGGAAAAACCCCTTCATTAACTTTACCGAAATTAGCAAGTGGGAACCGCATCAATCCAGATGCTGCATTTATGTATGAGCGAGAAACTGTATATGAGGTAAATGGAGAGATTAAACGTTTCCCAACTCCTCGTTACGATCGAAGTAAATTGTTAGCACATGACTTAATTAAAGGGCCAGCAATCATTGTCCAACGTGATTCGACAACTTCGGTCCCACCTCATTGGCAAGCGACTGTATCAGAAAATGGCACGTTATTTGTCGCTTCAAAAGTGACACAGGGTGGCGCGGCAGAATCAGTAGAAAAACATTTCTCGAAGGTGAGGTAAATAGATATGACTATTAATCACATGAGCTCTACTGTTATTCAAAATAAAATAGATCCTGTGACCTTGCAGGTAATCGGTGGAGCACTAAAGACAATAGCAAAAGAAATGGCACATGTTATGTATCGGATGGCTTATTCATCGCTTATTCGTGAATCTGAGGACCTTGGAGCAGGAGTTTTTGATGTTTTTGGTAATACATTAGCTGAGGCGGATTCTACCCCGATGCAATTAGGGTGTTTACCTGGGTATATTCGAGGCTTCCAAGAAAAACTGGGGGATAATCAACATCCCGACGATATCATTTGGAATAATGATCCCTATGCGGGTGCTTCGCATTCTCCAGATGTTGCTTTATGTCAGCCAATATTCTATAAAGGAGAATTGGTCGGATATGCGGGTGCAACTGCCCATCATTTAGATATGGGTGGGGCACAGCCTGGGCTGATGGTTGATGTACCGGATGTGTATGCTGAAGGCTTGATTTTAAATGGTGTCAAACTATATGACAAAGGGGTACGGAATGAAACCCTATTTGAAATTATTCGCCAGAATGTTCGGACACCAAATGAAGTCATTGGAGATTTAGAAGCGCAAGTTGCAGCCTGCCGATTAGGGGTTAAACGTTTCATTGAGCTGATGGACAAGTACGGGAAGGACACAGTGCTTTCAGCTTGTGAAGAGTTAATGAATTACTCTGAGCGGATGATGCGAAAAGAAATTGCCAAAATTCCCGATGGTGTCTATGAGGCAGAATCTTGGTTGGATAATGATGGACGTCATCTAGATATCCCTCTTAAAGTACATGTGAAACTGACGAAACAAGGAGAAGAACTGGAAGTAGATGTTTCTAAATCTGCTGATCAAGTTTCTACGGCCTTTAATGTAGCATATTCCGGCGCTCTTTGTGTAAGTGTTCATAGTGTATTACGTTCCATCTTTTTAGATACATTTATGACGGAAGAAGATGTTCCAGCGAATGAAGGAGCGTTTCGCCCAATTAAAATTACAGCACGTAAGGGAAGTATTTTTAATCCGATTAAACCGGCGGCTCTATTTAGCCGTGCCAATCAAGTAAACACAGTAGCAGACTTAATTATTAAAGCACTAGCACCGATTATCCCGAATCAGACATGTGCAGGTAGTTCAGCCAATATACAATTTGCTTCGTATGCGGGACTGGATGAAAACAATGAATACTGGGTGTATATTGAGGTAAATGAGGGGTCATATGGTGGCCGACCAGGTAAAGATGGCATGGATGCTGTAGATTTTAGCTCATGGAATACGATGAATAACCCAATTGAAGATCTTGATATGCATGTTCCTCTCGTATGTGAACGATATGAACTTCGCGAAGATACAGGAGGAGCTGGAAAGTGGCGAGGTGGTCTAGGAATTGTAAGGTGGAACCGCTTCTTAACCGATGGCTATATGACGATGGAAGGGGACAAGCATACGGTACGACCGTGGGGGTATAAAGGTGGACTTCCTGGAACGAGCGCAAATCTAATTAAAAATCCAGATCGTACAGCTGAGGAACTTCCGTCTAAACTTAACGGATATCGCTTCCAAGCTGGAGAATCGGTGCAGATCTTAGTTCCATCTTCTGGAGGAAACGGCGATCCACTTGAACGACCTGCAGAGCAAGTGTTTGAAGATATATTAGATGAAATTGTCTCAGTTGAAACAGCCTATAGAGATTATGGAGTTGTCATCTCTGATATGGAGCTTGATATTAGAGCTACAGAGATAAGACGAGAAGAAATAAGAAGCACGAGAGGCGAATTGCCAGTCTATACTCAATAAGATTTTTAAGGGGTAAGCAAGCAGCCAATTGTCTGTCAAAGGACATATTGGCTGCTTTTCCTATTCAAACAACGAATCTAGCTTTTTATAGATTATTTTCAATTAAGCGTTTTAATTTTTCTTCTGTGCCAGTGTGATTAACCGGTGTATAAACACTGCATCTTAAGTCGAGATCTCCTTGTACTTGTAAAGAAGTGAGACTAAATACCATTTTACCGGCTTTGGCATGACGAAATTCAATTAAAACTTCTGGAGCCGAGCTCACTTCACCTCGATTCCATAGTTCTTGAAACTCTGGAAAGCGTTGTTCCATTTCTTCAATGAACTGTGAATACCAATTGTCAGCAAAATATTGTCCATAATAGGTCCGAAAAATGGCAAGAAAGCCTTGTGCAAAATGCTCCCAATTCACTGCCAAACTCTTAAATTCTTTTCTTGCAAATAATAATTGAATCAAATTTCTCTCTTCCAATGGAATCGTATCAAAATCTAAAAATACGTGTGCTGCTGCTTGATTCCAGCCAATGATATGGCAATGCCTGTCTGAAATAACCGTAGGGCAGTATTTGAGCTCCTGTAAGATTTTATTTAATGAAGGGCTGATTAAGGTTTTCTCTTCCAATGAGAGCTCGTGATTGATCCCTTCTTCCAAAGCTAAAGCGAATAAATATTTTTTTTCATCAGGCTTTAATTGCAGGGCATTAGAAATAGCCTCTAATACGGAAGTCGATACTTTAATGTCTCTCCCTTGCTCTAACCACGTATACCACGTTGTGCTTACAGAAGCTAATTGAGCCACCTCTTCCCTTCGTAGGCCAGGCGTTCTTCTTCTTTTACCAATCGGCAATCCAACCATATGTGGATGGATTTTGGAGCGCCGCGTTTTTAAAAAATCTGATAGTGCTTGAAGCCTCGTCTCCGAATTCATTTTCCTGCTCCTTTTTTAATGTAGTGTAAATTATACCAGGATAAACAACAAATTGTAATAGGATAAAAAGTCGATAAAATTAGAAGAAAGACAATATGAGGAGGAGTTTAAATGAAACGAGTAGTCATTACTGGAATGGGCGTTATTTCACCATTAGGGAATGATATTAACACGTTTTGGGACCATTTACTGAAAGGGAAATCAGGAATTTCTTTCATTAATACGTTTGATGTCTCCGAGTTAAAAACGAAAATAGCTGGTAGTATTCGGGACTTTGATGCTGAAGGCAGATGGGGGCGTAAAGAAGCACGACATATGGATCGCTTTTGTCAATTTGCATTAGCTGCAGCTGAACAAGCTTTGGATCATTCCCAATTAAAGCTGGATAAACTAGATAGAGAGCGGTTTGGTGTATATGTTGGTTCAGGAATAGGGGGGATCAATACGTTTATTGAGAATGTGAATGTGCTAAACGAACGAGGACCAAAAAGAGTAAGTCCAAGCTTAGTACCGATGATGATATCTAATGCGGCCGCAGCTCAAATAAGTATTCGATTTGGTGCATATGGTCCATCTATGTCACCTGTAACTGCATGTTCGATTGGTAATACATCTATTGGGGAAGCGCTCAATGTAATTAGAAATGATGAGGCGGATGTGATATTTGCAGGTGGATCAGAAGCTGCCATTACGAAATTATCTTTGGCAAGTTTTGGCAACGCAACCGCTTTATCAACGAGAAATGAAGAACCTACTTTAGCGAGCCGACCATTTGATGTGAAGCGCGATGGGTTTGTGATGAGTGAAGGAGCGGGGATCCTCGTGTTAGAATCACTAGAACATGCCTTACAACGTGATGCTCTGATCTATGGGGAAGTAATCGGATATGGTGCAGGGTCAGATGCGTATCATATGGTAGCCTCACATCCGGAAGGAAGAGGTGCTTATTCAGCTATGAAAAGTGCCTTGAATAAGGCGAATATAGCTGCAAATGAGGTAGACGTTATAAGCGCTCATGCAACAAGTACGTATGTAGGCGATATTTCTGAAACACTAGCGATTAAGAAATTATTTGGGTCAGATGCCTATCAAGTGCCAATTACAGCTAACAAATCGATGCTCGGTCATATGCTCGGAGCTGCTGGTGCGGTCGAGGCAATTGCTCTAGTGAAAAGCTTAATACAGGGTGTCGTACCTCCAACTATCAATTTAGAGACTGCGGATCCGGAATGTGATTTAAATTATGTCTCAGAAGATGCACGGAAAGCTGTATTAAATATCGGCATATCTAATTCATTTGGCTTTGGAGGTCATAATTCTACCATTGTATTGAAAAAATATAATTAAATATCGATTAGATGATGCAAAAGGTTGTCCCAAATCGGCTGAGCTAAAATCTAATATTAACATCTATTAAACTGTGTATAGAACATATATAGGACAAAATGAACAGCATATAGAGTTAGTAGCTTGTTTTGGGACAACCTTGCTTTGTTGGATTTGTTACCTGAGTAACAAATATTATAATCACTTTTATTCGATATCCTCACAATGTTTATTTTATCTTCTAGGGAGGATATTTACATGATAGAGTGCGGAATCTTTTCCTCTTTATCTTCATCAACTTCTATTTCGAAAGCGGGGCCGTGACTTTGATTTGCAAGCGATTCAAGGGTTAAAGCGATTTGGATCCAAAATTGGCATTTTGAAGACGATAGGCTATCTCCCAAATGCTGTTCAATCCGGTCAATTCGATATCGTAATGTATTTCGATGAATATGTAGAGCTTTCGCTACCATTTCTCGATTATAGTTATGGGCAGCGAGACATTTTAGCGTTTCATAAAGCACCGAACCTCGTTCAGAAAGAAGTTCATCTGGTAAAATTAAATGGCGAAATGCTAGAGCTTTAGTTTGATCCATACCACCATAAAGAAGTAACTCTTTCTGCGATTCTTCAGCAAAATAGGCTCCACCTGCAGGATCTGAAAACTGAACAAGAGGTGTCAAAGATTTTGCCTCCTGATAGCTTTCAACGATAGAGAGCCAATCTTCCTTCATTTCACCAAACACAAGAACTGGAACGATTTGCTTATAAATCCTTTGTACATGACTGTATAAATCTTTTAAATGGGCTTTAATGACCGAATATTCAAGACTAGAGGAAATCAATAAGGTTAATCGACCTTCATATACCTCACAGAAGCCATCAATCCCTTCTGTTTCGTTAATCCACATTGTACATTCATTACTCAAAAAATCCATCTCTACGGATAAGCTAAGCGGGATCTCCTTTTTTCCAGGGAGGACAAAACCTGCCATCCAATTCTCGCTCGGAGCCAATCCAAGCTTGCATACTCTTTCTTCCATTAATATAGAGGCTGTTTTAGGACTTTCAAATAGTAATTCCATTAATTCTACTTTAAATTGCCTACTTGTAACTCCTACAACTTGTTGATTTAGGTGGATATCTAAAAGAACAGTTGCCGCATATTCAAGGGCATGCATATGCGTTTCTTCCACCTGCTGATTATGGAAGAGAAGCCAAAGCGTTCCTGAATAATTCCCCTCAATTTGAAGTGGTATAGCCATTGCCTCTGGTAAAGTGTTAGTAGGTATTCTTAGAGGATGGCTCTCTCTTAGAATCGGTTCGTTTTCAGGCAAATTACGATCCAAAAGTTCATGTAGTATCTTGGATAAATGATCCATTACATTTGGGAGATTTATACGTTTTCCTCCCGTAGGTATGACTTTATTCAAAACTTTGTTCGCAGGGTCGGTGATGATAGTAGGACAATTAAAATGCTGGGAGAGGATGCGACAAACATCCATACCATTATTTGCTACGCGTAATTCTCCGGCCAATTCTGAAGGAAGTTGTGCAGCCAATTCTTTTTTTCTAAACTCTCGTCTCATAATTTCTTGGTGAATCGATTGGGTTATTTTAATGAATTGCACATGAAAGGGTGCTTCTAAAATCGGGATACCATATTTTTCACCAAATTCCAAAACGGATGGGGGACATTCATCAAGGTAGCGACCAGTTGCAAACAAAATACCGGAAATTTGATGCCGTAAAAATCCTTTAAGAAGTCGAGCTTCTGATGCTTGATCATGCGGCCATACTTGTCCACATGTCATAAGTAGCTCTCCTCCTTCAAGGAAGTGCCTCATGTCATCATGATCAATAACGTGTGCCCAGCGGATTTTGCGATACAAGCCTCTTTTACCTGCACGAACTGTTACATTATTCTTCCCCGTTAGAAGTATTGCTTCTTTTACTGTGATCAATTACATATCCTCCTTTGTGCAAAACATACAAAAAATGAAAAAAAACAGATGAATTTAAGCACAATATCCAATTGTATTCAGAATTAATGGAATGTTATCATTCTTATTATAGGATAGCGCTTACATTATATCTATACAGAATATGTTAAATTTAAATGAATAGTGGAATGAAGTGTTGAAAAGTAACAAGTGCTATCATCTTTTTCTGACCTATTGTCGTAATCCTGCCTTTGGAAGCCAATATAAAAGATTTTTCTAACTTTAATTATCAGAAATTTCGGAATTTTTGGTACAATATGCTAATTCCGAAAGACATGGAGGTAAAGTGAATGTCCATACAACAACAGGTAGAAAAGAACATAGAAAGTGAGAAAACACAAGCCACTGGTGTGAAACAAGCCGTTTTTGGGGCGGCGATTGGAAATTTGATTGAATGGTTTGATTACGCTTCATATGGGTATTTGGCCACAATCATTGCTGCAGTCTTCTTTGCTCCGGGCAACGAGAAGGCGGCCTTGCTCGGAACGTTTGGAGTGTTTGCCGTATCCTTCATAGCAAGACCTGTAGGGGGGCTAGTTTGGGGGCATTATGGGGACAAGCTTGGCCGAAAGCGTATTTTGACTCTTACCATCATTCTGATGTCACTTGCGACGTTCACAATCGGCCTCATACCGAGTTATGCCACGATAGGCATTGCCGCACCGTTGTTACTTCTATTATGCCGTATCGTCCAAGGATTTTCAGCCTCTGGTGAGTATGCAGGAGCGTCCTTGTTTATCGCGGAATACGCACCGAACTCAAAAAGGGGACTTCTTGTCAGTATGGTGCCAGCAAGTACAGCAGCTGGATTATTACTTGGAGCTTTGACCGCGGTCCTTCTTCAGTACAATCTAACGCAAGATGCCTTACATAGCTGGGGTTGGCGCATTCCCTTTCTTATATCAGGCCCACTCGGTTTAATCGCTCTTTATATCCGTATGAAACTTGAAGATACGCCTGTTTTTACGGAGAAGGAGCACGGGGAAAAACAAGAGCCCATTTTCAAGAGTGTCCGCCAGAATCGGAAGCAGCTTCTCGTTGCATTTGGAGTCATCTGCCTGAATGCAGTCGGCTTCTATATCATTCTTAGTTATATGCCAACTTATTTGGTCAATGAGTTAGGCTTTGACAGTATGAAAGCGATTCTTACAACGATTGTCTCATTAACAACGTACGTAATCCTTCTCCCATTTGTGGGTACACTCGCTGATCGGGTCGGCAGGAAACCGGTACTTATTGGTGCTAGTGTACTGTTTATGCTATTTACTATTCCAGCATTTTTACTTCTTTCCCAAGGTGGGATGTATGCCATATTGGCACAAATATTACTTGGTGCCATATTAGCAGGAAACGATGGCGTGCTCGCAACCTTCTTATCGGAGATGTTCCCAACTTCTGTAAGGTACACTTGTTTCGGATTGTCTTTTAATATGGGGAACGCGATTTTCGGGGGAACAGCTCCATTCGTTGCAACATTCTTGATTATTCAAACAGGAAACACATTTGCTCCTGCTTTCTACTTGATGGCGGCTGCTTTCATCGCTTTCATCGCATTATTACGAACGAAAGAGACAGTGAACAAATCCATGTAGCAGGAAAAACAATTACTAGTTAAATATGAGAGAGTTGGTGCACTATGCAGAACATACTAGATATTCATTGTTTTGAAGATTGCCGCACTTATCTCCTGAGCACACGTGATCCTACGTATTACAGTGAGCGCACACTGATCATTTTACTGATTGGAAATTTGAAAGAGTAATAGTAATGATAAATAAGATTATGGAAAAGGAAAGGTGATAAACATGGTACAACAAATCACAGATCTTGAAAGAACAAAAATTTTACAAAACGGCGGTAAAAAAGTAAAGCCCACTTTTTCAAAAGAAGAAATGACTCGTCGTAATACGAATTTGCGCCAATATATGGCCAAATCCGGAATCGATGCGGTTGTGTTCACTTCTTACCATAATATTAACTATTATAGTGACTTCTTATATACATCTTTCAACCGATCATATGCGCTTGTTATTACACAAGACAAGCATGTGACAGTGAGTGCCAATATTGATGCTGGTATGCCATGGAGACGCAGTTTTGATGAGAATATTGTGTACACGGATTGGAAAAGGGACAACTATTTATATGCTGTTAAAAAGATCTTAACAGAATCAGGCTTCACTCGTGGCCGTCTTGGCATAGAAGATGATCATTTGACGCTAGCTTTACGTCGTCAGGTACAGGATGCCCTGCCAGAGGCAGAACTCGTAGACATCTCCCAGGATGTTATGAGACAACGGATGTTTAAGTCTGGCGAGGAAATTGATCTCATTAAAAATGGTGCCCGGATTGCAGATATCGGTGGGGCAGCCATTGTCGAAGCCATTCGCGAAGGCGTACCGGAATATGAAGTAGCTCTTCAAGGTACAGAAGCGATGGTACGTGAAATTGCTCGTACGTACCCTCACGCTGAACTAAGAGACACATGGGTTTGGTTCCAATCTGGTATCAACACGGATGGCGCACATAACTGGGCAACTTCCCGCAAGTTACAGCAAGGAGATATTCTGAGTCTGAACTGTTTCCCGATGATCGCTGGCTACTATACAGCGCTTGAGCGTACATTGTTCTTGGAAGACGTGTCTGATCGCCATCTTGAGCTATGGGAAATCAACTGTAAAGTACACAGACGTGGTCTTGAATTGATCAAGCCAGGAGCTAGATGTATGGATATCGCCACTGAATTGAACGAAATCTACCGCGAGCACAATCTTTTAGCGAACCGAACGTTCGGGTATGGACACTCCTTCGGTGTACTTAGCCACTATTACGGTCGTGAGGCAGGATTGGAGCTTCGGGAGGATATCGAGACCGTACTAGAGCCAGGTATGGTCGTGTCAATGGAGCCCATGATTATGGTTCCAGAAGGAGAGCCAGGAGCTGGTGGATACCGTGAGCATGACATCCTTGTGATTGGCGAAAACGGTGCAGAGAACATCACTGGATTCCCATTTGGTCCAGAACATAACATTATAAAAAAATAATTCACTCGTATCTTTACAGTAATTACGAAAATCGATTTGAGATGAGTTGCTCCCAGCTGCGGGAACTAAGGTTGGGAGCTGACTATAAACGTTCCTTCTTCACGAGCAAGTAATATTAAACATTGAAGCAGAAACTGACGGATTCATTTGATTTTTAGGTAAGTTAAATTGAAAAGAACAAGCCAATAAATCAATGTATATAGCACTATATTTAAAAAGAAATTCATTTAATCTCATAAGTGTACGATTCACTTGAAGAGTTCTCAGCTGATCTGTGAAATGATGATCCCAAAATAAAAATTCTACTTAGATATGCTTAGTGGATTACACTCACAATAAATAATTTACATTTGTGTGATAAATAATCTCTATAAAAAGGAGCTTTCTAATATGAATGAAGAGGTAAAGCTGCAGAAAAGTCTGAAGATACGACACTTGATGATGATCGCATTTGGTGGATCGATTGGTGCTGGCTTGTTTGTGGGCAGTGGGGCCATTATCCAGATTACTGGACCGGCAGCGGTCTTTACAGCACTTATGGCTGGGATTCTAGTCATTCTAGTCATGAGAATGCTAGGGGAAATGGTCGTTGCAAAGCCTTCACTAGGTTCGTTTTCAGATTATGCACGAGAGGCAATGGGGAATTGGGCCGGTTTTACGGTAGGATGGTTGTACTGGTACTTCTGGGTCATCGTCATTGCTGTTGAAGCAATCGCTGGTGCTGCGATATTGAAAAGTTGGATCTTTCCTGATATGTCACTTTGGCTTTTAAATCTATTATTGCTTATCGCACTAACAATAACGAATATCTTTTCGGTTAAAGCTTTCGGTGAATTTGAATATTGGTTTTCATTGATTAAAATTGTTGCGATTCTTTTGTTCTTAGCTCTCGGAGGAGCGTATGTTTTAGGATTTCTACCAGGTACAACAATGGACTTTTCTAACTTGACGGCACATGGTGGATTCACACCACATGGTTCAGCAGCAGTATTTATTGCTGTAGCCACGATTATTTTTTCCTTCGTTGGTTCAGAGATCGTCACAATTGCGGCGTCAGAGTCAGCTGAATCTGAAAAAGCAGTAGTAAAAGCGGTAAACTCTGTTATTGTTCGGATTATGACGTTCTATGTAGGCTCTGTATTTTTAATTGTTACGATTGTTCCGTGGAACAATTCTGAAGCGCTTACAAACCCTTATGTCAGTGCTCTCCAAATTATTGGTATACCTTATGCTGATAAAATCATGAATTTAGTTGTGGTTACAGCCGTGCTCTCTTGTTTAAATTCAGGCATATACACAGCATCGCGAATGTTGTTTGCTTTAGGAGATAAGGGAGATGCTCCAAAGTGGATGATGAATGTGACAAAGAGGGGAGTACCATTAAAGGCGATCTTGACTTGTACAATATTTGGTTTCATTTCCGTGATCATGGCTTTCATATCACCGGAAACAGTGTTTCAATTCTTGCTAAATTCTTCTGGAGCCATTGCTCTTTTTGTCTACCTGCTGATTGCTATTTCTCAATTGATACTTCGCAAAAAAATAGAACGTGAAACGCCAGAACGTCTGAAGCTACGTATGTGGGCCTATCCATACTTGACCATCGCATCGATCATAGCAATGGTTGCCATTATTGTAAGTATGGCGTTTAGTGCTTCGACCCGTTCACAGTTAATATTAAGCTTATTGAGTGCGATGGTTGTTATTCTCCTTTATGTGATTAAAACGAATATTTCTCGGAAGAGAGCAGCCAAAAACGCTTTGAATGAGGAATTATCTGAAGTAGATGTTAAAGCGAAATAACATCGATGAAGATCACTTGTGGTGGGGGAGAGTAGACCTCTCTCCCCCTTAATAAGCAGGTGCAGGAATTACGTGAACATCCAATCAACTAATCACAGATAGAAAACGTCAGTGAATTTTTTATAAGGGCTACTTAAAGTGATATTTTAATAAATTATTATTTTGGAGGAGAGTTAGAAATGAATAAACATCTACTAGCGAATATGACTTGGCAAGAATATCAATCTAAAATCAAAGATAGTATTTTAATTTTACCAATTGGGTCGACAGAACAACATGGTCCACATTTACCACTTGGTGTCGATGCTATGCTAGCTGAAAACATGAGTTTATCAATAGCGGAAAAAATAAATGCCGTCATCGCACCGACTTTATCTTACGGTTATAAATCACTGCCAGCTAGCGGCGGTGGACCCATGTTTCCAGGTACGATTGATTTGAAAGGAACGACTGTCATTTCCTTAGTGTATGATTTACTGGAAGAGTTTTTACATGACGGATGGCAAAAAATATTGTTGGTAAGCTGTCATTATGAAAATGAAGCCTTTCTTGCTGAAGCAGCGGATCTTATTATGAGAAATCGAACAGATGAATTCCCTAAAATTCTACTTACAAATTGGTGGGATAATTTAGATGAGAGTATCATGCCGCAAATATTTGATGAAATAGAATTCCCAGGATGGGCTTTAGAACACGCTGCCATTACGGAAACGTCGATGATGATGCATTTTGCCCCAGAGCTTGTGCGTGAAGAGTTTATCATAGATGAAGGGATGGAAGGGCCACCTACCTATCAATGTTTCCCACCATCACCAACATTGATTCCACAATCAGGTTGCCTTCATACAGCAAGATCCAGTACGGCTGAAAAAGGGCGATTAATTGTTGAAAACTCTACAAACAATATTGTTTCTTTCTTGGAAAAGGAATTTTTCGCAAAAGTGAAGATTGCGGATTGACAGAATCCTTCACCTGAACAGAAGAGGCTTTCCTTAGGAAAGTCTCTTTGCATGTCGCCGTATACAAGTCTACGAACCTTCTTAGTTCTAAAAGAATTCCTATTTCAAACACTTGGTATATTTCATAGTTTCGACATCCAGATAATCAAGTAAATTCGTGTATCTATGTTATAGTTCAACATTTTTTTCCGTTTTTTACAATGAAGAATTCGAACAATTGGGTAATATCATAGAGATCACTATACCTGAATTTTATTCCATTCAATTGAAGATATTATAAAACGATTCTGATGTATTTTTTAAAATGGACGGAGAGATAACATGTTGCCATTAGAGCGAAAACAACAAATCTTAACATGGTTAGAAGAAGAAGAAACGTTACGAATTTCTGAAATTAGTAAAAGGTTAGATGTGTCGATCATGACGGTCTACCGTGATTTGAAACAGCTCATTGAAGAACAGAAGGTAATCAAAACATCTAATGGAGTGATGTCTACAACAGAAAACGATGTGACAACTAAAAATTGTTCGTATTGCAATAAACATTCAAATACCAGATTATCGGTGCAACTCGTCAAAGTAAATAATCGAGTGGAACACACATGTTGTGCTCACTGTGCGCTATTACGATATCAAGATATAGAAAAGAAAGTGTCTCAAATTATTTGTTATGACTTTTTAAAAGAAACAACGATAAGTGCTAAGATTGCGACGTTTTTGTTTAATGCAGATATCCAACTAAATCACTGCCAGCCACAAGTGCTTATTTTTGAGTCCATGAAACAAGCTAAGCAATTTCAATTAGGGTTTGGTGGCGATATCTATCAGTTTCATGAAGCAATTGAAATCGTGAATAAGATCATGGATGGTGAAAGTTGTCATCATCTTTAATTAATAGATAGAAGTACCAAATCTTCCATATCAAAATAATGACTAATGACTCAGTTTTAATTTTTAGAAAAGTGGAATAGTTCCGTTTTTTACAATTAATGAACCAATGAAAGCGTTATTATTTAATTATATCAATCGTTCCTTCCTATACACACGTTAATAAATGATAGTTTCAGCCTAGTGCTGAAGATAATGGATCAGAGGAAGTTACAAAATTAGTAGTTTGTATAATTAAAATATAACTAGATGAAACGGAGGATATTGCATGGAAACTCAAGAACAGGTGTTAAAAAAGGTTGCCCACCCACTAGAACCACTAACAGGTGAAGAAATTACAAGAGCTGCTGCAATTTTAAAAGCGCAAAAGAACTTAAATGAGAGTGCTCGATTTGAACAAATTGGATTACACGAACCTCCAAAAGATGTTGTTTTAAACTTTAAAGAGGGAGATCCAATAAATAGGGAAGCTTTTGCCGTTATAATTAATAGAACAGATAGCACTACACATGAGGCTGTTATATCTCTTACAAATGAAGAAGTGGTTTCTTATAAACATGTTCCAGGTGTTCAGCCATCATTCCTTCTTGAAGAATATTCTGAACTAGAGGCACTAGTAAAGAGTCATCCTGACTTCCATGCAGCTCTTAAAAAGCGCGGTATTGAAGATCCAAATTTAGTTATGGTTGATCCTTGGTCTGTTGGATACTTTGGAATCGAAGAAGATGAAGGAAGAAGACTGTTACGTGCCCTATGTTTTGTTAAAGAATTTCCTGAAGATAATGCATATGCGCATCCACTTACAGGTTTACTTCCAGTTGTTGATATGAACAAAATGGAAATTGTAAGAATTGAAGATCATGGTGTACAACCAATTGCGCCTAAAAACGCACTTTATAAACCTGAACTAAATGATGAAATCAATGTACGTACAGATCTAAAACCGTTAGAAATCGTTCAGCCAGAAGGTCCTAGCTATACAGTTGAAGGACATAATATCAAATGGCAAAAATGGGATATCCGTATTGGATACACAGCTCGTGAAGGACTTGTTCTTCATACAGTAGATTATGAGGATAAAGGAAAGAAAAGACCAGTTCTATATCGTGCAGCTTTATCAGAAATGGTTGTTCCTTACGGGGATACAGATCCTGCTCATAACTGGCAATGTGCGTTTGATGCTGGTGAATACGGAATCGGTCAATTGGCAAACTCTTTAGAGCTAGGCTGTGACTGTGTCGGTAACATTCACTATTTTGATGCTGTAATGGCTGATAGCCAAGGTGGCGTTCATCGAATTCCTAATGCAGTTTGTCTTCACGAAGAAGATGCTGGAATCGCATGGAAGCATACAGATTGGAGAACAGAAGATGTAGAAGTACGCCGTTCACGCCGTCTTGTTATCTCATTCTTCACAACTGTTGCAAACTACGATTATGGATTCTTCTGGTACTTCTATACAGATGGAAGAATTGAACATGAAGCGAAGTTAACAGGAATTCTGAATGTTGGTGCACTAGGAGAAGGCGTAAAAACAAGATATGGATCAGAAGTTGCGCCGCAAGTCTTTGCGCCAATTCACCAACATATCTTTAACTACCGTATTGATACGCATATTGATGGTCAAAAGAACTCTGTTCAAGAAACGAATACAGTTGCGACACGTCCTGATGAAAACAATCCAAATTTAAATGGTTTCTACCATGAAACAACAACATTTAAAACAGAATTGGAAGCACAGCGTAAAATGAACCTTGAAACAGGTAGAGGATGGAAAATTATTAATCCAAACTCTAAGAACTTTATTGATCAGCCTGTTGCATACGAACTAGTACCTGGTGAAAACGCTTCTCCATTCTTAAATGAAGAGTCAAGTATTATGAAACGTGCTGGATTTATTAAAAACCACTTGCATGTTACACAATTTGACAGTGATCAAATGTATGCTTCCGGAAAATATCCAAACCAAAATAAAGGCGGAAGCGATAGCTTAGAGCATTATGTAAAAGCGAACCGCTCAATTGACAATGAGGATATCGTTGTTTGGTATAACATGTCTGTTCACCATATTGTTCGCCCTGAAGATTGGCCAGTAATGCCAGTTCACCATATCGGATTCAAATTAAAGCCTCATGGTTTCTTTGACGGAAACCCAGCGTTGGATCTTCCACGTTCAGTTAAGAACGAAAGCAAGAGCTGTTCTAATACTGAAAGTAAAAGCTGCCATTAAGAAATAAAAAAGTCGCGTGAAAAGGGAATTGATTACAATTCCCTTTTCACCTTCTTATTATTGAGAGGGAACGATTAGATTGTAGAATATATCTACCTCTTTTAGGATTTTTATATGAAAATTAGGTCGATTCGAAGTAAAATAGAGGGTCTAACTGGTATGATGGTTGTAATGGTATTATGGATGAGGAGAAGTTTAATCATCGAATAAATTATCTGAATTTTCCATAAATTCAATCAACTGTTGGATATGATTGCCATAAATCATTACAATTGTTATTTCAGCTATTTTAATAGTCACTTTTTAGCCTAACCGATCGATCATTACATTCAAGTAGATGACCATGAATATCATCACTGAGGAAAAATTCTATTAATGGTATTAAAAAACTCACATAATGATTCGAGACGTCAACGCCTAGTCGTTTGTTAACTTGCCACGAGAACATGTTTTACGAAAAGTTTAACAATAACTATATGAGGTGAAATGATGAGAGAACATGAAGCAATGGTGAAAAGGGAAGTTTTTGAAGAGACAACGTATTCCTCTAAGGATCAGTCATTTGTGGATCAATTGTATGCAGATTTAGACATCAGGCTTGCTGAAATTGAAAGCAAAGACCATGAAGTGAAAAGAATGACGTGGAAAGATTCTTCTTTATCATTGTTTTTGGTAGAAATCATAAGTGTTTTTTTAGTGTATTTAATTATGAATTTGAATTGAATGGCTGTGATAATCAGAATGTTGAAAGCAGTTTTTATAAAAGAGGGGGGATTTGTATATGAGTGATAATAGCATCTCAAAAGATGTAGCATTTGGATTTTTACCGGCGAGAAAAGGGGATCGAGTATTAGGATTTTGGAGCCTGCTTCTGATTCAACTCGGGACAGGCTTATCATGCTTTAGCCTGCTTACCGGTGGAGCTACAGGAGCCTTATTAGACGCGAAAGATTCCATTGGCGCCATATTATTTGGAAATGCGATTCCAATGATATTAATCATACCAATTGCCATTTACTTTGCCCGATATGGGATCGACACAATTGTTGGTTTTAGAAGTTCTTTAGGGTATCTAGGATCTAAATTGTTTTGGGGGTTATTTGCTGTAACAACATTAGGATACACGGCATTTACGATGTTTATGTCGGGAGAAGCTATTGTAACCATATTAAACATGTTCCATGCTAGCGGTATATTGACAACGAGTAGTTTTGGAGCGCCTTTTTTCTCAGTTGTTTTAATTCTTCTTTGTCTATTCGTCACATCCAAAGGTCCAATTATGATTAAATATTTTAACTGGGTTGGAGCGCCGGCCATGTTTGTTTTAGTTTTAATCTTGCTAGGAGTCGTTTTGTTTGGACAAAATTTAGACAAGGTGTTTGCCCTTCAGCCGATAGGACCATATGACTCTGTTGGAAGATCATTAGCAACAGCGATCGAGTTAAATGTCGGACTTGGTTTTTCCTGGCTTCCTTATTTGGGTCAATATAGCCGTCTTGCCAAAGATGAAAAGGGTGCATTTAACGGCGGGTTTTTAAGTTATGGAATCGGTTTATGCGTCGCTGCTATTTTAGCCGTTTTTATGACGCTTGTTACAGGATCGATCAATCCAACTGATTGGATGACACAAATGGGCAGTGCCTGGCTTGCTGTCATGGGATTGGGACTTTTAATTTTAGGGAATGTTACGGCCGCGATTTTCTTCATGTATGCCCAAGCAATCAGCTTTAAAACGATCTTTCCTAAACAAAAATGGGGGATTGCTTTAGCAACGAATGTCCCTGTAATCTTGTTAGTGCTTACTCCGGCTTTTTATAATTCATGGAATGTTTTTATCGTCATTATTGCATATATTATGTCGGTAATTGGTGGAATTGTTGTCGTAGATTTCTTCTTTGTCAAAAAACAAAATATCTCCGTGCGAGATTTATATGATACAAATGGAATTTATAAATATTGGCATGGGATTAATCCGTCAGCTGTATTAAGTATAATCGTTGGAACGATTTTTTATTGGAGTGTATACAATCCGTTATTGGATCAGCCAAGTGGCATCTTTATTTACATTACGGCCGGTATTCCAACGTATTTTGTTGCAGGCGGTTGTTATTATGTTTCTTCGAAATACATTTTCCGATCGAAGGCAAATAAAGCTAGTCAAATTGATATCGCGACAAGAAAAAGCAGTTAATCCTATAGGAACTAAGGTTTTTGAGAATAAATGGATTAAAGGAGAATGTCTCCAAAGGGTCTGGTCCCTTTGTTACGACATTCTCCTTTTTTTGAAGAAGTAAAAGGAGTTAAGGCTTTTCAATAAGGTATCAAAAAAGAAAATGATATACATTTAATTCTTTTTTTATATTAAGGTGAAGTAAAATATCAGAAGATAAATCTCCAAAAATTCTTGGAACCCCATATAAAATTAATTTTTGCTGGCTTATCACGTACATATTTGGTTTGATAATGAAGAAATTAAAAGTGAATAGTTATTAATCAAGCAATCTTCCTTTTGTTGTTTTTGTATATATTATTTTAAATGTTTTATTGTTTTCGGGTGTCGAAAACTGTACATAATTGGTTTCAAAGCGTACAAAAAATAAATTTGTACTTTTTAAAAATTCAGCTAAATAGTGAATAGGAAACTCCTTCTTTAAAAAAATGTAAGGGCGCAAAGGAGGGGAGACCAATTGTAAGTACTGACATTGGTTATTGAATAGTGAGAAAAATCATACTTTAATAGTGTATGATAGAGATAATAGAGGAGGGATAACAAATGAGTCAAATTCGTGGAAAGACGTTCAATTGTGAAAAAGAATTAACACTTTCTATTATCGGGGGGAAATGGAAGATGCTGATCATGTGGCATCTTGGGAAAGAAGGGACAAAAAGATTCGGAGAATTGAAATCTCTCATACCTGCCATCACCCAAAGAATGCTTGTCAGTCAGCTGCGTGAACTGGAAGAAGATCTCATTGTTAGTCGTAAAGTCTATCCTGTCGTGCCACCAAAAGTCGAATATTCCCTAACGGATCGAGGGCATACTTTAATCCCAATTCTCGAATCTATGTACGTATGGGGAAAAGATTATACGGAATTTATTTTAAATCATACACTAGAAAAAACAAATGAACACGATTTAAGTATAATGATCGACAATGACCAGTAATATCTATCATTCAAGTAATAAGGATAGCAGACTCTATTTTATTAATTCCAATAGTATATTTTATAACACCATATGCTATAAAAGTGCGTACTTTATTTTCTGAAAATTAGGACATATAATGGTTGTAGTACCAATTCTAGTAAACAAACTATATTGAGGAGTGACTTATTCATGAAATTACAATTAGCACTTGATCTAGTAAACATTCCAGAAGGCATCAGCGTCGTTAGAGAAGTAGAGGCATTCATAGATGTTGTAGAAATCGGTACACCTGTCGTCATTAACGAAGGGTTACGCGCTGTTAAAGAAATGAAAGAAGCATTCCCTAATTTAACGGTCCTAGCTGATCTAAAAATCATGGATGCCGGCGGATATGAAGTCATGAAAGCATCTGAAGCGGGTGCTGGTATCGTAACCGTTCTAGGTGCAACAGATGATTCAACGATTAAAGGTGCAGTAGAAGAGGCGAAAAAACACGGATCTGAAATTCTTGTCGACATGATCAATGTGAAAGACATTGAACAACGTGCGAAAGAAGTAGACGCTCTAGGTGTCGATTATATCTGTGTACATACAGGGTATGACTTACAAGCAGCGGGTGAAAACTCTTTTGAACAACTTAGAACGATCAAACGCGTCGTGAAAAATGCAAAAACAGCTGTTGCAGGCGGCATTAAATTGGAAACGCTTCCTGAAGTGATTCAAGCACAGCCAGATCTTGTAATCGTTGGCGGAGGTATCACAGGGAAAGACGACAAAAAAGCTGTGGCACAAGAAATGCAACGCTTAATAAAAGAAGCAGTTACCGTTTAATTTAAATAAACGACCATACCTGTAAGGAAATTAAAAATATTTTTAAAAATAAGGAAACAAATATGTAGCTGAAGCAGGAGACGTTGTTATTTTTACTCCTAATGTACCAATAATTTTTGATGCTGAAAGCGTTGGAGATGCTTTCTATATAGCACATCGTCTGCCAGAACCAACATTTATGTAAAGAAACAATCGACGATGATTCGTTTCTTCAAAAATTTAAAAGAAGAAATAGTTGTCTAGGAATGACATTATTAAACACTCTGTAGTAGCTTATTATGCACTATAGGGTGTTTTCATAATTATCTTACTAAAGAAGTTTTACAAGTAATTATTAATCTTAAAGGGAAAGCGTTGTTATTAATATGTTAAATCTTAATTTAAAAAAGTTATGATTTAATATGTTAATCTATATTCCCTACCGTATCTAGAAAAAGAAGTTCGTAACTATTCAGCTGAGTATTAGATAGCTTACTAGATAGGCAAGGAAAGAAGGCGAGCCTTCTTTTCCTTGCCTTTTAGGAGCTTTACGTTGAAAACAAATTGAATTGTTTTCTTTCTATTTGCTTGATTGCGACATATTAGTACGAACCATCTCTTTGACGGTCAGCAAACCGATTTTCTTTGCTTTGCATGTCATTCGCGTCAACGTGGCTCTGCTTATCCCGTATCCATTCGCCTTGTCGTCGATGGCTGCCAAAATCGTATTGATCTTGGCCGTTGAAATGCCCGATACTTTAGCTGCATATCGGATTAAGCGTCTTAAGGCGATCCGTTCAGATCTGGTAAAATGCTGCTTGTATTCAATCGTCCATTGTTCAATGTTGTTGTTAAAATCTTTCAACGATTTAAATTGACTGTATTTTTTAAACGTCTCGATATTATCAATAACTAAAAATTCCCTTGTTTCGGTTCTTTTACGAAATAAAAAGACGCTACTATCGCATCGGATAACAACGTCCTCTTGTCGTAACTGGTACGGTTTTCCCTTGCAACGAACCTTCATACGCGCTACAATTTACAATTAACGGCAGAATAGTACGAGTAAGGGCCAAGGGTAAGTGTTATCGCAGGGAGTTTGCGATGACGGCGTATGAGTGTCCCATCACTACATATGCACGCCTGGTTCTTTTTTTTGCTCATTTTTTACGTTACTTCATTATTGTTTCAATGAATTTAAAACAATATAATTTTCCGAATGTATTGAATATTAGATGTATAATAAGCTAATAGGATATGGAGGCATCTCTTCGATCAAAAAGCTTCTGTGTGAGTATAGTGCTTTATCTTCATGAATTACGAAGAATGATAGCGCTGTTAGTATGAAGAAAGTATGAAGGTAGAGGGAGATTTCAATGAAAAAGAGCATGAGCTTCATTTCCATAATAACTCTTATTTCATCGTTCGTCCTTGCTGGTTGTAGCAATTATAGTGGCTCTATCGTACCAACTAGAGCAATTGGGACAATTAAATTTGCGGATGCAGGTTGGGAAAGTATTAGAGTACACAACGAGATCGCAAGAATTATTATTGAAGACGGTTATGGGTATAAAACAGAATTAATTCCGGGATCTGAAACAGCTTCACTTTATGCGATAAGTACGGGAAGTATGGATGTTTATATGGAGATTTGGTCGGGAAGCTACCCGATAGAATATAAATCTGCCATTGAAAATGGTGATATTATAGAAGCATCTGTAAACTCAGAAAGTACGAGGCAAGGCCTTTATGTTCCAACCTATGTTATTGAAGGGGACCCTGAGCGTGGTATTGAACCCACGGCCCCTAATTTGAAATCGATTCATGATTTACCTGAGTATTGGGAAATTTTCAAAGATCCGGATGATCCAAATAAAGGACGTATTTACGGGGCGAATCCAGAATGGAATGCTAATAAAGTGTTTCGAGAAAAAATGAAAAACTACGGGTTATACAAAACATTCAATTATTCTGAATCAGTGACTCAGCCAGCATTAAATAAAACATTCATTAATGCCTATGAGAATGGTGAGCCATGGGTAGGCTACATATGGACACCGACATGGACGGCCGGATTGTATGATATTACCGAACTGAAAGATGAGCCATACAATGAAAAAGATTGGTTAAATGGGTACCGTACAGAGTTCCCTTCACAAAGATTAACGATTGCTGTTCACAACAAGCTGCCAGAACAGGTGCCAGAAGTTTTTGCGTTTTTAAGCAACTATTCTATAAGCAATGCCATTACGACTGACTTTTTAGCTTACATGAAGAAATATGATACAACTACACATGAGGCGGCTATATGGTTTTTAAAAGAATATGAAGAAGTATGGACAACTTGGGTTCCCGATCATGTAAGTAAAAAAGTGAAAGCTAAGCTTCAATAAAACATCAATAGGGTTGTTTTATGCAATAAACTTTCGAAATTTGCCGTTATCTCTGTTGCAGTAAAATCGTCTCACAAGTAAAGGTCAACTATTAAGGGACTAAGGGAAAGTCCTTTTTATGGTTAATATCTAACTTTGATAGTCAATGCAGCAATAGGAAGTCACTCTTTTGACTGCCAGCGTATAGCCTTCTCTGAACCTCTCATGACTAAAGTCACAAGGTTCTAAGGTACTCTCATTCAGCCTTCGTCTGAATGAACGAAAACGAGTTTTCGGCTGACATCAGCCACTCAGCTATTTCCCTTAGACTTTCATGGACAAGGATACCTACGTATCCATTAGCATCCTGTAGGCTCGGTTCAAAACCTTTTTGACTTGAACGTTGAAGATTTTACGCAACAGACGTTGTTTCCTATTGCAACCCTCTTTCTTCATTTTTCAAAGAATTGTTTATAGGTAAAATATACCATTTTAGATACTTAATCTACAATCGATATCTAACGAAATCTAATGGTTATAGATCGTATCCGAAGCCGATTCATTTCATGATTGAAATCACGAGTGTTCTCGGCTAATTAATTAATAAATAGAATGCTTATATTGGAGGGGGATAAACAAAGTGAAACAACAAATTCCTATTTTAGATTCTCGCCAAAAAGAGCTGTTAAGGATGCTGCTAATAGCTAACAAACCTATTACTTATAAAGAGTTGTCTGAAATGTTTAAATTAAGTACAAGAACAATTCAAAGAGAAATGAAAGCGCTTAAATCGATCTTGGAGGCCTATGATTTAAAAGTAGGGAAACAAATTGGAGACGGTTTTGAATTGAAAGGGTCAGAGGAAGGGAAGAGATGGTTAAGAGAACACATAGAGCAGGCGAAAACATTTTCCGCGTACTCCCCAGAAGAACGGCAGGATGGAATGACTTATGATTTATTGCTTTCTAAAGAACCGATTAAGCAATTTGTGTTTAGTAAAAAGTACGGGATTACGGAAGGGACTGTCAGCTCTGATTTGGACAAGGTGAGTATTTGGCTTGAAAAAGGGGGGATTACACTCATTCGAACGCCGGGAATTGGCGTATATATCAATGGGCAGGAAAAGCAGCGGAGGACGATGTTGTCTAGGTTGCTCCACAAGGATATAATGTTTGAGGAATGGCTCGAAATTTTCCATAAAAAGACAGAGTTAGGGGGGGGAGATGTGCAAGATCAGTTAGGTATGATGATTCGAAATCGTTTACTAAAGTTTGTTCAAATTCATAACATTTTGGATGTTGAGCGTGTTGTACACCAAGTCTTAAAAGAGCAAACAGATATCGAATTAACAGACAGGAGCTATGTAAATCTAATTGTTCATCTAATGCTTGCAGTCGAGAGAATAAAAAGCGGACAGATTATTCAAACATCCAATGTGTCTAATGTATCTCAAGACTATGAATTTGATCAATTAATCTATTCACTTGCGGAAAAAATTGTTGAACGACTTGAAACCGTTCTTGCCATTTCAATACCTAAAATTGAAGTGAATTATATTGCTCTACATTTATCAGGGGCCCGTCTTTCTAACAGAAAAGAAAGGGAAAACTATGAAAAAGAAGAATTTACTTGGATTGAATTGACACAAAGCTTTATTCGAGCAGTGGAATACCATCTAGATGAATCGTTTGAAGGGGATGAACTTCTTTTTGATGGGCTAGTTTCCCATTTTGCTCCAGCCTTTACCCGTTTAAAATACGGGCTTCAAATACATAATCCGATGCTCGGAAAAATTAAAGAAAGGTATCCGGAAACGTTTTCTGCATGTAAGAAAGCGTGTGAGCTTTTAGCAAATAGAACGGGCGGCCCTATTCCAAACGATGAGGTCGGTTATTTAGCGATGCACATCGGAGCTGCGCTTATTCGGAAGAAAGATACTTTAAAAAGCGAGTATAAAGCCATTGTTGTATGTTCTAGTGGACTTGGAACGTCAACATATCTGGCTTCAAGGCTACGTACTGAAATGCCGAATCTGAAAGTAGAAGCAGTTGTCTCGATGAATGAGCTTGAAGGATGTCTGCAGGAAAAGGAGGAAGTGGATATTTTGATTTCGACAATAAACCTTCCTTTTGTGAAACATAATAATGTCGTCATTGTAAGCCCATTTCTCAAACCAGAAGATCTATCAAGAATTCAAAGTGCCTTGTTCAAAGTGAATAAATCAAAGCCAATTCAAAAGAATGTACAAAATACGAACGGGAAATCATCTTCTGTCATGTCCCTTGCAAAATGTGGGGAAGGTATGATTCAAATTTTACGAAATTTAAAAGTTTATAATGATGTTTATGTACGCCCTCCTGTTACGATTCCTAGCATTCTTAGTGGGATTAAAGATATTGAGGAAGTAAGTGATTTTGAGAAGATTTCCAAAGATCTTGAAGAACGTGAGCAGCAAGGTGGGTTTGTAATAGATGATTTGGCGATGATTCATGCTAAGTCAGAAGGATTAAATAACTTGCTTGTTGTCATTTTTCGAATGAAAGAACCTATTTTATGGCCTTTTGCTGATGATGAAGAACAGTCTGTTAATACAGTACTCTTATTGGCGGCACCTCAAGGGGCGCCAAAAGAGCATATAGAAATGATCAGTAAGATCAGTTCCATGTTAATAGAAGAATCATTTGTTAAAGTATTAAGAGAATCTACGGCAGATGTCGTGAACAGTTCGTTGGAAGCTGCATTATCGGATGCATATGAAAAGAAAGCAGTACGTTTTTTAAAGGAGATTCAGGGAAAGTCAACTTCTTGATAATGCGAGCGCTTTTGGCTCCTACTTTAAGTTGTCAACAAACACAGGAGTACCTTACTGACCTAATAGTTTACATCAGTCATCCAACGGTTTTCTCCTCTACCCATTCTATTACGGAAAGGAGGAAGTGCAGGAGATATTATTGTTAGCAAAGCGTCATTCCTCCTCTGTTTAACACTGGGCGTTGCCTGTTTTGTGTTTGAAGCAGAGGTCTTCCTGCGTGAATATGATGAAGAAACTAGGCCAATTGTTGAGCGCCATCGTTTACCAAAATATTGCGGTCATTATAGTCGCAGGAATCATTCAAGGAGTCTTTGGGGTTTATGGATGGTGGTATAATGATAGAATTTTACTTTTATTGAATCCTATTAATAACATTCTTTTGCCTATTTTATTAGGTTATACAGGTGGGCGATTAATAGGGGGACAGCGGGGAGCTGTTGTAGCTTCCATCGTGACATATGGATTAATACTATCAAGTTCTACTCCTGCCATTTTTGGTGCCATGATAATCGGACCATTAACAGGTTGGCTAATAAAAAAGCTTGATCATATCGTAAAAAAGAAATTACCCGGTGTTGGATATGAATTGCTCATTAGTAATGTCTTAGCTGCGATGATTGCTACTATACTCACGATTTTATGTTTTTTTTATGTAGGACAAACATTTTCTGCTGTCGTGGAATGGCTCACAAATCTATTAGAAACCATTATTTACTCAGGCTGGCTCCCACTGACGGCCACAATCATTGAACCTGCAAAAGTGCTATTTTTAAATAATATTATCAATTTTGGAGTATTAGGCTCTCTTGGTGTTCAGCAAGCAGAAGAACTCGGTAAATCTATTTTTTTCGTGTTAGGAGCAAATCCAGGCCCGGGACTAGGTATTCTTCTCGCTTGTTGGTTGAAAATGAGGATTGAACAAAGGAAGGGTGTAAAACTAGCTATTTTTATCCATTTTTTAGGTGGTGTACAGGAAGTTTATTTCCCGTACGTTTTAATGAATCCACTTTTAATTATTCCACTTATTGTAGGAGGAATGATGGGGGTGTTTACATTTCAAATGTTTGATGTAGGTCTTGTCGCTATTCCATCGCCAGCTAGTATCTTCTTGTTTGTCGGTCTGGCGCCAAAAGAGGATATACTCTTTATCATTTTAGGTATATTGCTTTCAGCTATAGCCACCTTTTTTTGCAGTGTAATTCTTTTAAAACGAGTGCCAGATTCTCCTCTTCTATTGGAAAATAGTGAATATGTAAAGTTTCAGCGTGTAGAGAAAGATGAAAAACCAATCACAAAAGAGATGATAGATAATATGACTGATCCATCTATGAATAAAGAAAGAGGTGAGACAGAAATTATTTCAGCATTTTCCAATATAGATAAGCTTGAAAACATCTTTTTTATTTGTGAAGCAGGAATGGGTTCAAGTGCAATGGGAGCAGCGATGTTAAAAAAGAAGCTCAAACAAGCAAATTTGACTATAGAAGTTGAAAATGCCTCTATTAGCGATATTCCCGAATATGCAGACCTTATTATTTGCCACGAGAAGTTCCTTTCTGTTGTACAAAAAACGGTCCCCAATAAAGTCTGTTATTCGCTTAGGTCTTTCACCGATATGAAAGGTTATGATGAACTGGTGGAGCATATAAACAATATTGTTTAAGCGGATGGCTAAAATGAGTTAAATTCAGGCATACGTAGTAGATATAGGATGGCTTCTTATATATTTTAAAAAGTAATATGGCTGTTAGTGTTCTTCTATCTAACAACACGATCATCATTTTTGTCGCATGTTGAATGCGACAAAAATGATGGAACATAAGCAAGTAAATATCATTTAATAATGCTAGAATTAAAAAAGATAGAATATTCAAATAAAAATAATAAAAATAATTGGAGTGAATCAAATGAGCAGAACAGCTACAAAAGACAACTATACTTATTTAAGTCAAGGTGCAGGATTACAATTAATTAAAGCAGGTACTACAGAACTGAAAGAAGTTAACACGATTCTAGGAATCCCAGAAGTAAGAAGCCAAATTATTGATATTCCTATTACTCAAGCTGAAGGTGCTGCAACATTAGGTTTATATGCTATGCAAAAAGCTGAAAAAGGCTTTGATTTTAAATATGATTACTTAGAAATTAAAACTGTCGTTAGTGGTCAATTTATCCTTAGTGATGATCAAGGGGCTGATAGAATGGTAGCAGAAGCTGGTGATGTAGTTATCATCAACGCTGGTACTACCGTTACGTTCCACCCTGAATGTGATGGAGTAGCAACTTATGTTGCACACAGATTGCCAGAACCTATATTTGCATAATCGATCGTTTAAATAAATTTTAAAGTCGAATGATAGATGTTCCCGTTTGCACAAATGAAAGCGCTGCGCAAACGGGTTACTTTTCTCTATAAAAATATGAAAATTTTGAATATTATTTCAGACGAGTGAAAATAAAGTCGTTTTATTAAATAAGAAAATAAATCGTTCACTAAATGATCAAATCTCAAAAAGAAAGCGTTTCCGATATATAAGAAAGTAAGCATAAGCTAAACTTAATTCGACAAATAATTAATCTATAATCTTAAGTTAAATACATGAAGCCATATTTCCTTCCCTATCTAAAAAATAGAGATATTCCATTTAAGTGTTCGTATAATCTATGAAACGAAAAGGGGTTATTAAACAATGCATACGGTCAATGCCATGAGTTATCAAGATTTTGATTTTGAGCTAGATGATCAGAAAGCCTTATTGGAAGATATTTTCCCGGGTTTTAATGTACATGACCGTGTAGGAGTTGTTGTGAGGGAAGCTGGTGGTGGAACAGGGGCAAGTGCCTTACTAATGTCAGCACTAACAAGATTTTATGATTTTTTTCGACCTGATCTTGGCGTAGAGCCCGGGCAACAGTTTATTTATCCTGAATTCTTCGTCTTTCATGTCGGTGAACAGCATATGACTCATTATTGGATGGACATCTGGCCACCACATAAAGAAGTGATCGTAGAAGACGATCCTGAGCAAATACTAGAGGCAATTAATGACCGTGGCATAACACGCTTGCTTGTCGAAGACATTGAGCCTTTACAGCCCACTTTTTTGAGAGAAACATTAAATGCTGCTAAACATCGAATCGTTAGTGCATTGGCCTATTCACCGACAGGTTGCGTGGAAAATAGTGATGTAAAGATCACGAGTTGTGAAGAAGCAGAAAAATGTGTTAAGGACTCATTTAAGATGTCAGAAGGTCTTTCTAATGAAGTGCTTGAAGAGTTGTTTCAAAGACGAGAATCACTCACCACGAACGGACGTGTAACAGAGACCTATCGCCGCATTGAAGTAGCGAACGCTTTGCGTATGCTTACTCACAATATTGAACCAGGACCAACAACAAAAAGTTATTTTGCCCTACTAGAACTGGAAGCTGAAGTAGAAGCGTAGAGATCGCAAATCATGATATACGATTTACATGGATTCATCCATTGTTTTCTTATCTTATATCTCCCTTTAAATTAACTGATAATTTCTAATATTTGGATAATAGGAAAAGGAGCTGAAATTATGGCTGGAGGGTCATTGAATGTACCAGGAAAAACAGAGGGGTTAAGCGAAAAAGAATTAATGAAAGATGATTATTCATTAAGTAAAGTGCCGACTGAAAAAAGAAATATGGGCTTATTAAGCGTTGCAAATATCGCGTTAGGTATTTCTACAGCTATCTTCTTTTTTCAAATGGGGAGCATCATGGCTATTAAATTTGGCGCGATGAACGCGTTGGTATCAGGTATTTATGCAACAATTGTTGCCGGAATCATCAGTACGATTATTGTTTATTTATCTGCAAAAACGGGAATGAATGTAAACTTATTATCTAGGGGCGGAGGATTTGGCTATATTGGTGCTTCATTAACCTCACTTGTTTATGCTTCAAACTTTATTATGTACTGTGCATTTGAAGGCATTCTCATGGTATATGCCGTGAATGAATTCTTACCGGCCATTCCAATGTGGGTGTTAATCGTTTTCTTTGGATCCGTTGTTATTCCTTTAAACTGGTTTGGGATTAAGCAACTGGATAAAATACAAAAATTCACATTGCCGATCTTTATCATTATGTTAGCCATCGCTTTAATTGTATCTTTCCTTAAACCATCAGCTTATGACGGGAACTTTTTGACCTATGTGCCAGATGGGGTTAAATTTGGAGGAACGGCCCTGCTTCTTTGCATAGGCATGCAAAATGGATTATTAGGTCTAATGGCTTTACTTGCATCAGATTATGCGAGATTTCTTAAAAAAGATGACGTTAAAGTAGGGAAGTATATTATCGGATTTTTCCCTCAGCTCCTTTGTTTTTTCATCATGGGTCTTATCGGTATCTGGTTTGGAGTTCGCATGGGAGAAGCTAATCCTGGCGTGTATATGGTTCAACTTCTCGGTATAGGTGGCGTATTCTTTACGATTTTGACACAGGTCCGAATTAACATTACGAATTTATACAGCGGTTCATTATCTCTGTCCAGTTTTTTTGAGAACGTGTTTAAATTTAAACCAGGAAGACCGTTTTGGGTGGTCGTATCAGGGGTAACCTCAATCGCTTTAATGCTAGGTGGCATACTAGATCATTTAAGTGGTGTACTAATCGCTCAAGGGATTTTCCTAATGGCATGGGCAGCTATCTTAATAAGTGATGCCTTCATTGTTAAAAAAGTATTAAAAATCGGTCCTACTTATTATGAACATAGACAAAAGAATTTGTTTAAATGGAATCCAGTTGGCGTTGTTGCTTTTGTTGTAGCGAGTATATTTGGTTCCATTGCTGGATTCGGATATATGGGGACGTTCTTACAAAATACATCGGCATTCTTTTCCTTTATCATCGCGTTTATAGTCACAATTATTATGGCGATTGCTACAAAAGGGAAATACTATGTTAGAGAAGATGCAAAAGATATTCCAGCAGAAGAATACATCGCTTAATTTCACAATATCCCAGATAATGGGAAAGGAATAAATCCATAGCTATTAAGATAAGCCATGGATTGTACGCTTAAAAAAGTCTGTCCTTCTTTTGATTTCTAAAAAAGAAGGATTTTTATTTTGGCCACTTAATAAGTCGAAGTATGGTCCGAAAAAAAGAAAAGCACCACAATCGTGGAGTTTCGGACTTTTTTCTACTGTAGAGGACTGTCTGTATTTCATTTGACGAATTTGAGCTGATGCAATACGTCTCAAATGAATTTTCGAATGGACGATTTCCATACCTAATGCAACTTTCATTGAGAAAGAACTCTTAATAGTATAATATTTCTCACCATATGTTAATAAAGTGCGTACTTTATTTTCTGAAAATTAGGACATATACTGAGTGTAGTCCTAATAAAACAATCATAACAAATTATATGAAGGAAGTGACCCAATCATGAAATTACAATTAGCACTTGATCTAGTAAACATTCCAGAAGGCATCAGCGTCGTTAGAGAAGTAGAGGCATTCATAGATGTTGTAGAAATCGGTACACCTGTCGTCATTAACGAAGGGTTACGCGCTGTTAAAGAAATGAAAGAAGCATTCCCTAATTTAACGGTCCTAGCTGATCTAAAAATCATGGATGCCGGCGGATATGAAGTCATGAAAGCATCTGAAGCGGGTGCTGGTATTGTAACGGTTCTAGGTGCAACAGATGATTCAACGATTAAAGGTGCAGTAGAAGAGGCGAAAAAACACGGATCTGAAATTCTTGTCGACATGATCAATGTGAAAGACATTGAACAACGTGCGAAAGAAGTAGACGCTCTAGGTGTCGATTATATCTGTGTACATACAGGGTATGACTTACAAGCCGCGGGTGAAAACTCCTTTGAACAATTGAGAACAATCAAACGCGTGGTGAAGAACGCAAAAACGGCTGTCGCAGGCGGCATTAAATTGGAAACGCTTCCTGAAGTGATTCAAGCACAGCCAGATCTTGTAATCGTTGGTGGAGGCATCACTGGTAAAGAAGACAAAAAAGCAGTAGCACAAGAAATGCAACGTTTAATTAAAGAGGCGGTGACGGTTTAATTATGCAAACAACTCAATATACTGAACTCGTTTTGCAAGAGCTTCAACGAACAGCAGCCCTCGTTCGCGATGAAGATGCCGAAAAACTCGTAAACGGCATTTTGAGCGCAAAAAAAGTATTTGTGGCAGGAGCCGGCAGATCAGGCTTCATGGCTAGATGTTTTGTCATGCGTATGATGCATATGGGGCTTGACCCTTATATTGTGGGCGAAACCGTGACACCTAATTTGGAAGAAGGCGATATCTTTATCATCGGCTCCGGATCTGGTGAAACGAAAAGCCTGGTTGCCATGGCAGAGAAAGCAAGAAGCATTGGTGCAACAGTAGCGGCAGTCACGATTTTTCCGAACTCCACCATTGGTGAATTGGCAGATATCGTCATTGAAATCCCTGCTCAAGCGAAGTCTGGTGTCGATACGGGGAATAAATCCATTCAACCAATGGGCTCTCTATTCGAGCAAAGTCTTCTATTATTCTATGATTCTATTATTCTCCGCTTCATGGAAAAAAAAGGCATGGATTCCGATAAAATGTATGGACGTCACGCGAATTTAGAATAGGAGCGAGCCGTACGTTGTTCGTCCCCCTTTAATTAAATCGTAGGACAACCTATCAATGTTTATATGATTCATTTTGGAAGTGCTCTTTTATCAAGACAGCAACTTATCAATATCTCAATCAAGGAGAAAATGTATGTCGGAGGTTATTCGGAAGTCTGTTGCATTACTCACCACCATCGTGCCAACAGAGGATCAAGAGGAGTGGAGTGCGACGGAAGTAAGCCGCCAACTTGATATTCCTATTCAAACGGTGCATCGATTACTTTCAAGTCTAGCTGAATACGGTTTTGTATTCCAGAATTATGAAACCAAAAAGTTTCGTTTAGGTTTTACTTTGATGCAATTAGGGTTCTCGATACGGGATAATTTATCCGTTCGAAGTAGTGCACTTCCGACTATGGAAAAGCTGATGAAAAAAACCGGAGAATCTGTATATTTAACCGTTCCAGAAGGTACTGAGGGAGTAATTGTTGACTGTCTTAATAAGGATTTGCTTTCAAAAGAGATTGGAAAGAGAACGCCATTATGTGTTGGTGCATCGAATCAAGCGATTTTATCTCATTTAAGTTCAGACATGAAACAGCAGATTATACAAAAACTTGTTGAACAGGGTGAAATAAGTGATGTAAACACATTAGAAAGCGAATTAAAACTTATTGCGAAATGGAAGATTGCTAACTCCTTTGGAGAAACTACTAAAGGAACGGTTACTATAGCGGCACCTATTTTTTCTTGGGAGGGAAAAGTAGTGGCATCCATCAGCGTCGTTTTTGCTGAAACAAATTTCAAGGATCATCGATCTAAATATATGATGAGTGAAGTGAAGAAAGCAGCAGGTGTCATTTCTGAAGAATTAGGTTGGTTAAAATCCAGTTGAACTTTTCTTCATGGTCTTTTCCAAATTAAATGAATAAGTAGCTTTCTATGAAATCGAGCTCGATTGAGAAAATATTTAAAACTAAATTGGATAAGGAGTTTTCATAATGGGCCAATCAACAGAGGCAAAAAATTATAGCTATTTAAGCCAAAAACCAGGGATCCAAATTTTTAAACCAGGTACGTTTGACAAGATTGAATTGGATGGGCTTTTAGGCAAACCAGATTTGAACAGCCAAATCATTGATGTCCCTGTAACAGCAACGGCCAATCCACTAACAATCGGATTCTTCTCTATGCAACCAGGAGATGAATTTGAATTCCTATATGAAACTTTAGAATATAAAGTAATTACAAAAGGTAAATTTGTTTTGCGTGACAAGCAAGGGAACAGATATGTAGCTGAAGCAGGAGATGTCGTTCTCTTCACACCGAATGTTCTGGTTATTTTTGATGGAGAAAGTGATGGAGAAGCAATTTACACGAAACATGCTGCTGCTGATGCTGCATTTATGAAATAAGGAGAGTAGTTGGTCAATATTAGATTGACTAACTATTTTAGTAGACAGAAAATAAAAGAGTTAGTTTAGGCAGCTTGGGTCCGGTATTCATACGGGCCGAAGTTGTCTGTTTTTTTTATATTATCTGAAAATTACTGTTGTAAATACGCAGTTTTTTGTTATATAGTGTAAGAAACCATACTTTAATGATGAACGCTATCATGATTGGGGAGGGATAACGAATGAGCCATACTCGAGAAAAGACGTTTAACTGTGAAAAAGAATTAACACTTTCTATTATCGGTGGGAAATGGAAGATGTTGATTATGTGGCATTTAGGGAAAGATGGGACAAAGAGATTCGGAGAATTGAAATCTCTCATACCTGCCATCACTCAGAGGATGCTTGTTAGTCAGCTTCGGGAATTGGAAGAAGATCTCATTGTTAGTCGTAAAGTTTATCCTGTCGTGCCACCTAAAGTCGAATACTCCCTGACAGAACGAGGGCATACTTTAATCCCGATTCTCGAGTCTATGTATGTGTGGGGGAAAGAGTATACGGAAAGCGTTTTAAATCATACACTAGAAAAAACGAATGAACTCTAAATGCTAAAGCGGTTTTATGACAAACAACGCTAATAATGATGATAGACATGTAGAAAAATCAGCTAATATTCAGAATGATAGGAAGAATATGATTCATAAATCCCTATAGTATATTTTATGACACAATATGATAAAAAAGTGCGTACTTTGTTTTCTGAAAATTAAGATATATAATAAAGTCAGTACCAATTACTAACTACTTTTATAAGGAGTGTCCTATTCATGAAATTGCAATTAGCACTTGATCTAGTCAATATTCCAGAAGGTATCAGTGTCGTTAGAGAAGTAGAAGCATTCGTAGATGTCGTTGAAATCGGTACCCCTGTTGTTATTAACGAAGGGCTACGCGCTGTGAAAGAAATGAAAGAAGCATTCCCTAATTTAACGGTCCTAGCTGATCTAAAAATTATGGATGCCGGCGGGTATGAAGTGATGAAAGCCTCTGAAGCGGGTGCTGGAATTGTAACCGTTTTAGGTGCAACAGACGATTCTACTATTAGAGGTGCAGTAGAAGAAGCGAAAAAACACGGATCTGAAATTCTTGTCGACATGATCAATGTGAAAGACATTGAACAACGTGCGAAAGAAGTAGACGCTCTAGGTGTCGATTATATCTGTGTACATACAGGATATGACCTACAAGCAGCTGGTGAAAACTCCTTTGAACAACTTAGAACAATCAAACGCGTCGTGAAAAACGCAAAAACGGCTGTCGCAGGCGGCATTAAATTGGAAACGCTTCCTGAAGTGATTCAAGCACAGCCGGATCTTGTAATCGTCGGCGGAGGTATCACAGGGAAAGAAGATAAAAAAGCCGTGGCACAAGAAATGCAACGCTTAATTAAAGAAGCGGTTACTGTTTAATCTAAATAAATGACAGTATATATATAAGAGAATCAAAATAAAAAAATAATAGGAGTGTTAATAATGAGCCAATCAACAGAAGCAAAAAACTATAGCTATTTGAGCCAAAAACCAGGGATCCAAATTTTTAAACCAGGTACTTTTGACAAAATTGAATTGGATGGACTTTTAGGAAAGCCAGATTTGAACAGCCAAATCGTTGATGTCCCTGTTACTGCAACAGCAAACCCACTTACAATCGGGTTCTTCTCTATGCAACCAGGAGATGAATTTGAATTTGTATATGAATTTTTAGAATATAAAGTAATCACGAAAGGTAAATTTGTCTTACGTGACAAGCAAGGGAACAAATATATAGCTGAAGCAGGCGATGTCGTTCTCTTCACACCGAATGTTCCAGTTATTTTTGATGGTGAAAGTGATGGAGAAGCGATCTACACAAAACATGCTGCTGCTGATGCTGCATTTATGAAATAAGGATCACCAATTTAAAAGTTTTGCTGACATGTACGAACGACAAAAAAATTATGTACGAAAAGACATTCTATAGGTGGATCGTTCCTATAGAATGTTTTTTCTAAAAAAAGACAAATCTTTTATCAAGGAGAGAAAATAATGGAAAAAGGTACTCCTACCCCTATAAAAGCAGAAATTCCTAATCGGCCTATAGTCGAACGTTTCCCTTTCCCGTTTAAGGGAGACTCCCATGATTTTTCAAACAACTCCACACCACTTGATCCGCCGTTTGTGCTTGATATTACACCTGAATATATTGAGGAAATCAAACTAAAGCGGAAACTTCTAGATAGTAGAAAAGAACAAACCTATCAATCATACCCTCATTCTATTGAAGCACAATGGGAAATCTTAGAGATGATTATGGATGAGATGGCATCCATCCACCCGAATTATTTTAAAGTTTTTAAAAATGGAAATCAGTGGACGTTCCATAATAACATCCTTGAAGAAGAATATTCATTTACTTTTGGAGATTGTTCAAGTTTACCGTATGAGCCATTAGACTTTATTGGTCGTCATGTTCAAGCGGATCTGATTTATCTTGCGCAAAGAGATGGTGAACTTTACCTAGATGCAGGACAATTATGCTTTCCAGCCAATTGGTCCCTTGCGTTTGATCTCGGGATGGACTTTTTAGCGATTCATCTACCTGTGCCATCACGCTTTACGACGACTGGGTTAGCTGAGAAAATTCGCGGATTCATATTACGAATGGAAGCTGGAAAACCGTGGACTCGCTTTAACTGGACAATGACGGTTGAGCCACTTCTCGAAACATCACCTGAAACGTTTGATGAGTGGGGACCGAAAAAAGACTTAGTAACAAGTGAAAATGCAGGACAGTTGGTATATTTGAGAGTAGAAGATCAAAGATTATTTCGACTTCCGCGCAGTAACGGAATTTTGTTCAGCATCCACACACATTTTATTTCACTAGAAGAACTATCTAAAAATCGTAAATGGACGAGTCAATTCCGCAATGTACTAGTTGGTTTGGCAGATGATATAGCAGAATACAAAGGATTGATTTCCTATAAAGATCAAATAGTCACATATTTGGAAAAAAGGTTAGAAGAGACTTTTTCAAATTAACCAAAGGGATGAGGAAAATTGAATACAGTTAAAGGCAGAGTAATACAAGTAGAGAATTCATTTGATCAAGGGTATATAGCAGAAGTGAAATTGCTTTCCGGTTCTAATTCTCAAATGATTGGCTTTGCAAAACAAATTATATGCAATCAGACTCGGTTCAAGCTTCCTGTTTATTTGGTTGAAACGGGTAAACAGGAAGGAACATATCGCCTTATAATGAATACAACAACTTATCCAGAACAAGAAAAAGTGCGCTTAGTAGAACAGCTCAAAGATCAGGAATTCGAGTTGGTAGTGGAGGAAGATCCATATTTTGAACTTCATCATAACTGCCAAAAGATGCTACTTCTGATTGATCAATCGGCCCTTTTTGTTAATTTGGCTGAAATTGATTTTCTATCATTAAAAAATATCGAATTCAATGTATTTGTGATAGCTGAAGAAAAAGGTCCTATTTTAGACTATCTTCAACAGCAGCATGGTCATAACGTTACCATTCTATCATCTTTTACGGCTGATAACGTTCAAGCCGTACTAGATAACCAATTAATCGGTACAAAACTGTTTATATCTGGGGACTGGTCCATGGTTCGAGATGTCAAACAAGCTGCATATTCAGTAGGATTTACAGATAAAGAAATGCAAACGAAAGAGATTGGAATAAAAGAGGAAAAAGTATATTGTGTAAAATGTTACAACCATAATGAGAAAACAAACAGCAATGAAATAACATGTGTACATTGTCATACAGTTCTCGACGTTTCTAATCACTTTTCAAAAAGATTGGATGCATACCTAGGCTATATCCAGGTGGTCTAAGTTTAGAAAGGAGAGTTGACAAAATGGCTACAGGTACCATGGATGTTATTGTAGATAAAATCACGATTGAATCTCCATCTGTTAGAAGTTTTCAGTTAAAAGCAAAAGACGGTTCTGCCTTGCCGCGTTTTAGTGGCGGCGCCCATATTACGACAAAGATTCAGAGTGAACAAGCCCTCTTTGAACGCCATTATTCATTAACAAATGATGTCGATCAAAATGAATACTATCAAATTGCTGTCGGCCGAAACACAAACTCGCGAGGGGGTTCTGTTTATTGGCATGACTCTATAAAAGAAGGGGATCAACTAGAGATTAGTTATCCGAAAAATCATTTTCCTCTTAGCTTTAGTGCTAAACATCATGTTTTTATTGCTGCTGGTATTGGAATAACGCCGTTTCTCGCTATGGCGTCTCATTTGAAAAAGCAAGGAAAAACGTTTGAATTACACTATGCAGCTCCTTCAAAAGAATTGTGCGCGTTTTATCCTTTTCTGTCATCTGTTTATCCAGAAGAGACTCACTTCTACTTCTCAAGAACGGATCGAAGAATGACAACGGAAGTGATGAAAAACCAAGCGATGGGTACTCATGTCTATTTTTGTGGAACAGAAGGAATGGTAAAGGAATTTGCAGAAGCTGCAAAATTATATGGATATCCTGAAAGCAGTATTCATTTTGAACTTTTCACACCGCCAGATTTTGGTCCATTGTATGCATTTGAAGTGGAATTGAAACAAAGCAAGCAGGTTCTTCAAGTTCCTGAAGGGGCCACATTATTAGATGTTTTATTGGAAAATGATATTGATGCACCATATTCTTGTAAGGTTGGTGGATGTGGCAGCTGTCAAGTGAATGTGTTAAAAGGGGAAGTCGATCACAGAGATGTGTTCCTTACAGATGAAGAAAAGAACGGCGCAAATGTCGTTTTGACATGTGTCTCACGAGCAAAAGGATGTTTAGTTTTGGACTTATAAATTATTTGAATATTTTGCGATCATCATAAAAATGCTATTACACTGTATTGAACGTGTATGAATCAGGGGAGTGCAACCTAATGAAAGCCCTTACTTATTTCCCAGCTCAACCCGAAGTCCAGTATAAGATGGATAATTATATCGAGCAGAGACCATTAAATCGTCTCATCGGTAAAGATATTGCCTTATATTATCAGTTTAAAACCCAAAAAGAAACAATCAATACTTTTGCACTTATACCTGATGGTTGCTTTGATTTATTATTTTGTTGTTGTCCAAAACATTCATCTATTTTTCTATGGACGAGTCCACTCGAGCGGAGAGAGCAGCAACTTGATTTTCAAGAAGGCTGTGAATATTTTGGTGTTAGATTTCAGCCTGAGCAGGGGCTTTTGAAAATAAATTATTCGATGAGGGATCTTCTAGGTAAAAAAATCCCTTTAAATGATCTTATATCTGTAGACCCATTCCTAATGGAGAAAATATTACATGCAACTAGCTTTGTTGAGAGAATACGTTTATTTGAAGTATTCGTTAATAGCATAATGACTCCCCCTAGTAGTCACAATGTAGTGAGATATTGCATTGAAAAAATTTATTTAGCAAATGGGAACATTAGTATTAATGATTTAACGGAAGATACCGGATATTCCGATCGGTATATTCGCAAGAAATTTGCAGAGGTAATTGGTTTTTCACCAAAGCAATTTAGTGAAATTGTTCGCTTTCAAAATTCATTAGCTATGATTTTTGAAAGCAATACTCATAATCTAGCGGATATCGTCTATCTAAATGGATATTATGATCAGGCCCACTTTATTAAGGGGTTTAAGAAATTTGTCCATGTCGCACCAACCCAATTTATAGATAGTCTCTATCGGTGACAGAACGATGTGAGATTAATAGATTAGTATCATATGTGCAAGGTGGATGAGAAATGGAGACAGAAATAAAGGAGACTGACCATTTAATTCATGATGAATGCAGTGTAATCTCCACTCAAAATAGAAAAAGTCACAATTCTGAAACAGTAAAAAAAAATTTAACGACACGTTTAAATCGCATCGAAGGTCAAATACGAGGAATTAAAGGTCTGATTGAGAAGGATACTTACTGTGATGACGTCATAACACAGATAGCAGCCACGCAAAGTGCCCTAAATAGTGTTGCCAAAATATTATTAGAAGGCCATTTGAAAAACTGTGTAGTGGACCGGCTGAATGAGGGAGATTCGGAAGTTATTGATGAGGTATTAGTTACCGTTCAAAAGTTAATGAAGCGATAAGAGTGACGTGGATAACGGCATGGAATAGTAGTAGATAGTCTTTAGGTTGCTTGCTAATGAGGGAAAATAAGAAAATTTGATAGGAGTGCTAAAGTGAACGTCTGAAAAAATAAAGAAAACAAACATTTCTGGAAGGTAATCTCACCCTTATGTTTCCTTCCAGAAATGTTTGACGTGTGAACCAACTTGAATAGTAAAACCTCTGAAACCGAATGCCTTGTGAAACAGGGCCTTTCAACCATAATATGTACACAATACCTCTTACAAAATCGTAAGGAGTCATACCTTCCCTACTGTGGTATTAAACGAAATCGAATTGTATATCATTAAAAAGCTAGCTTTTTTAAGCTAGCTTTTTAAGTTCATGGCGTTGTTCTAATCGTATTTCAATTTTTTCGATTGCTTGTTTATCATTAAGTAATTCTTGTTTATTCTCTTGCAAAAGATCTTTAAATGATTTTTTGTTAAGCTTCTTCAACACGAAACACCTTTCTTTTCGTATAATTCTAAGGATAACGTCCTAGAAAACCCACATATCTAAATAATAAAACAATTCTGTTGTTTTTGTAATACAATCATTCAATAGTTTTGTAAATTATTTATGTATATTTAGATACTAGAAGTAGGTGGTTATTAATACAAAACACAATTAATTGACAATGAGAATCATTTTCATCTATACTCGAATGTATATTGAAAATATTCTCAATTAGGCAGGTGGGTTTGATGAAAGTATTCATTGGATATATCAGTTTATCTGGAAATACAGAGAAAATGGCTGTAATCATTAAGGATAGATTGGCTACTTGTGGGTGTAATGTAGAGATGGAAAGATTGGATACGATCGAAGCGGATACCTTAAAGGACTATGATTTGGTCTTAATTGGTTCATATACATGGAATAAGGAAGAATTGCCTTATGAGGCAATGGAATTTTATGAAGAACTCGGACAGGCAGACGTTCATGGCGTGAAAGCGGCATGTTTTGGCTCCGATGATTTATTCTATACGAATACGTATACAGCGATAGATATACTTTTGAAAAAAATGAAGGGGCGCGGGGCATATGTATATGATAAAACGTTAAAAATTCATCAAAAGACAACTACATATGACCAAACAAAGAAATGTGAAGACTTTGCTGATCAAGTTCTTATGTGGAGTAACAAGCGGAAGAAATGGAGACTATTTTCGAGAAGTCGTGTACTAAACATCCCTCATTATGTTAAGTCTGTATCTCTATGAAGGAGGTTTCTCCATGATGACTCAAAGCAATATAAATGAAAGGCCAAATAAAGACGAGTTGATTCAAGAGCTATTGAAATGCGGAATTTATAAAAAGTATGATAAACAGCTATATGAACTTTCAATTGTGGTTCTTGAACAAGAGCTGTGGGAGTGGTCAATAAATAGGGGGAATTGATCAAAGTGCCTTCAAATCTGGTACATTCAAAGGTACTCTAAATCGAGATACCCAAAGAGGATCTAGTAGACTACGGCACACCTTGTATATGGCCATTAAATGTGTCATTCGTAATTGTTGCAAGAAGAAAACGACAGATGAAATCATTCCTCGTAACAGCGATTAAGAGAGTTTTATGATAAGAAACGTTAAAGTGTTTGAAAAATAAGAAATAAGTTATGGGAAAGGGAGATAAGCAGATCATAACTCATGTTGAAAAAATCGATTAGCAGAGATATATAAGCCGGCTTAAAGCCGGCCATTTTGTTTAGTACCTAAAAAGGTGATTATTTTTTTTCTAAAACATGGTAATCCTCCAATAACCTTCTAATTGCTTGGTTAATCAGCTTGGATTTATCCCCTTTTTCTCCCCTAGCTGCAATTTTATCCACTTCAGTAGCTAGGTCAGCATCCATATAGAATGAGGTGAAGACTTTCTTCGGCTTTTTCTTCGATACCTTTTTTCCAGATGCTAAATTTCTAAAGTAATCATCATCGTCATCATCGTCATTAACAATAACAACATTGTTATTGTTAACATATGTTTCAATGTTGTTGTTATTGTTATCATCTTTCTTATTGTTGTTGTTTTCAATAATATCTTTGTTGTTCATTTTGTTGTTATCGATCTTTGTATCGTAGGAATTAAAGAATGCCTGAGTAGCATTTGGCTTTTTAATCTTATCTTTGAGGTTGTTTCTGCTGGACACGTTTTTTCAACTCCTGTACAAAAGGATTGTAAAATTCTAATGCGTTTTTCAGTTCTGAATTTTTTTCAAATCCTGATATGGCTAGTCGTCTGGTGGAAGCTTTTCTTCTTATTATCGTTTCAAACTTTAGGTTAGGATAGTCTTCTTCGATGGCTTCCTGCATAACTTCATTTTCTTTAGCTCTAGCATCAATTAGAGAAAATAGAATTCCAGCTGTTTTTAATGTAGGGTTATATCGTTCTCTGGCCCCTTGAATGATTTCTAAGAATTTTGGAATAGCATAATAGGCAAACATCGAACCATCGAACATAACAACAGCATAACTACCTGCTTCTGAGTATGTACTTAAAGGCATGATAGTTTGTTCGGATAATGCGGGTGGTGTATCAATAATAATCCAATCGTAATCCTCCATAACAGGCTGGAGCGCTTTTTGTAGAGCATCTAAATTCAAGCCTTTTTCAAACATTTTTCTGGGTAAAGTAGCTAGAAAATCATTAGAAGGGATTAAATCTAAATTCTCTGTAACTTTTATGATATAAGAACGTGAGTCCTCGTTTAAAATGGCTTCTAAAATGGTCTTTTCTTCAAAGACATTGCAGATGTCATATTCGCCGGTCAAAAAGCTAGTTAAATTCCCTTGTCCATCCATATCGATAGCCAAAACTTTATCCTCTTTACTTAATAGATAAGAAGTAATGCCACTGCTAGTCGACTTGGAACAGCCACCTTTACTAATTCCAAATGTTATAATTTTTGCTGTCAATATTAACACCTCTTTCGATAAATACCATAAAGAATATGGATTCTTGTTTACTTATAATCTGATCAAGTTATCTCTATAATTATTGAATTTCATCATATACATATATATTAACATATATAATGACATATGTTTTGAAAATGCTTTTAATATACATAATGATAACATTATTAACAAACATATATATTTTATTATCGTTGACATTGTTATTGCTATCTAATGACAGATATGGACTCTGTTAGATGATTTTGATAAAAGAGTCAGGTATAGAAGGGGCGATTAATAGAATCGATGATTGTGTTACTGGAGGGTCAGGATAGTAGGGATATACGGTGAGATCCATATACACACAGTGTGAATATTTTATATATCAAAAATGTTAATAATGATGAAAATAACATATGTGTTAACATATATAATGACATATATGTTGAAAACAATTTAGATGTATATGACTATAGATATAATTACTTATAACCTTATAAAGACATGCGTATATTAGAGGTTTAATCTGATGGTATAATTGCATCCTTTTTTTAGTCTGATCATTTCAGTAATCTATTTTCAAGTAAAACTTTCGATTGGGGAATAAGGAAAGGACGATTTCTATCACCTTCAGGGAAGAGTACCCCTTCCTCAAGGAATGCGAAGGGCGTAGCCCAATAAGTAGAGAGGGGTGAATTGCCTTTTTGCGTATCGGAACATTCGTTCTTGTGGTACGATATTCCTGAACAGATTGTTCATTGACAACTGGACATAGGAGGTTAGTACGAGAAAGGCTTCGTACCGTAAAACGTTCAAGCTAAAACTAACAGCCGAGGCACACAACTGTTTGAACCCAATAAGCTGAAAAAGAAGTCCCAACGGCAAGACCAATGGGATAGAGGGGTTGGGTGTTTCTAGCACACCACTGTGTCAACTCCACTAACGTTAAGCGTTCAGAAATGAAACCCCCACTTCAAATTTTTGTTAGAAAATTAAGTGGCGGGAGTATTCATATCTGCCTATTTAACATGTAAGCAATAAAAAAAACACAGAAACTGACTTGGCCTTCCAAGCAATTTCTGTGGTTGAAATTAACGACGTATTTAATTTTTATAAAAAAACGGGGCTAGTTATCAATGCGGAAAAATGACACGAAGTTATCAGATAGCCATTCTTATCTTCAAATGCTGTTCAAGTTTTCTTTTTACTCGTTGAAGAGCATTATCAATCGACTTTACATGCGTGTTTAATTCTTCAGAAATTTCCGCATATGATTGTCCATCCATATATAAGGTCAACACTCTTCTTTCTAAATCACTAAGCAATTCTGCTATTTTTAGTTCTATATCATTAGCTTTTTCTTGATTAATGATTAATGCTTCCGGATTTGTTATTTTTTCTCCGGATATCATATCCATAAGCGTATAGTTTGATTCTTCAGCATAAAGGGGCTTGTCCAGAGAAACATACGAATTCAGAGGGCCATGCTTTTGACGAGTAGCCGTTTTGATCGCCGTAATAATCTGTCTAGTGATACAAAGGTCAGCAAAAGCTTTAAAAGAGGTCATCATGTCCTCTCTAAAGTCACGAATCGCTTTATATAGACCAATCAATCCCTCTTGAATAAGATCTTCTTTATCTGCGCCAATTAAAAAGTATGGTCTTGTCTTCGCACGAACAAAATTCTGATATTTAGTAATTAAAAAAGTCAATGCCTCACTATCTCCACTATGAGCCATCTTTACCAAAACTGTATCTTCTAATTTGGCATAATTTTCAATCATTCGTACTCCGATGTTTACACTCACTCGTACCCCTCCGCTACTCAATTGAGTTCTGATGTTTAACAAACTTATATAGAAATAATGGATTCATTATGAAACTAGCGCTTGTTGACCGAATTTATTATCTCTTGATCACTTCTCTATCAAATTAATAGTATAAAGGATAATAAATGAAAACGCTGTCGGAATATGGCGGAATCAAAAATACTATTGAAATAAGATAAAGTTTGATTAAGCATTTTTGTTAAGAGTTTTTTCTTATGCTAAAGGATGGCTGTAGTTCATAATACATAGTGAATTGATAAATGATCAAACATTCGTATAAACCAACATCAATTCTAGTTGGGGTATAGCTTGTATCTTCTTTTTAGCTTAATTGTTTTACCCAGAGGTCGGGGTTCAACAAAACATAAATAGCACCTTCTACTGGGCTTGCTTTCTTTTAGTGATCGATACAATCTTGCAACTGAAACGTCTATCTGACGAGTGACACAAAACTCTAGACACTCTTGTACTACAACAGAGAACGAAACTTTATTCAACAAACAGGCTATATTATTGAGGAAAGCTCCCGAAAACAAATGGAAATAAAATCTTCCAGAATGAAATTTTAGTATCACTAGCTGAAAAATATAATAAATCCGTTATTTAAGTAATTTTACGGTGGTTAACACAAAGAGAAGTTGTGGTGATTCTACAGTCTGTTCATAGGGAAGAGAATCATCGAGAATTTCACTATCTTTGACTTTGAATTAAGCCAAGAGGATATGGAGGCGATTGCTGTGTTAGATACGAAAAAGAACGTGTTCTTATCACATTACGATCCTGAAACCGGGAAATGGCTCGGTAACGTTAAATATGATATTTAGGATATGCTCTGAGGTTATTTGAAATGAAACATCTTATTGTCTATGCACATCCACACCTTGAAGTCTAAATCACGCTATCTTGGATGCAGCAGTTAATGCATTAAAGAAAAACGGTCACGAAGTTGTTGTACTCGACTCCTATGCACTTGATTTTCAACCTGTACTGAAACCAGAAGATACGGAAGCTATGAAAGCAGGACAAATGTTAAGTGACAATAAAGTTATTTAATTACAAATAAAATCGTTAAAATTTACAATAAAGATGTTTGAAAACGTAAGTCATGTTCTTCCATTAGCCTATGACGGTTGAATATTCGGGGGCAAATAAACCATAACAGTACTACTGGAGTTAATCAGTTACTCGTAAAGGGCTGTTATGGACTGTCAAACATGTTTATTCTTATGTTTCTTGTAAGGATAAAGGATTATATAGCGAATTACCTGAAAAGGAACGGTGTAGGGCATGGACACGCACCGTAAGGCATACGTCAATAAAGCTATATGTTAGGGGTGCATTGTGTGCCTTTAACGGTCTAATGCAAGCTATACATACGGATACCTGAACTCAGACACACCGAGTTTGATAGTATGATAGGCAGATTTTAATCTCATAAATTTTCAAAGAGATTAGTCTGTCTTCCAGCCGTTTTCCTGTCCTCGAAGCCCGAGTATGAAAAAAACCTAAAACCTTGTCAAATATAATTATCTAAAATAGCTGAAAAAATTGCTATTAAGATAATAGAGATTAAGGCTAACTTACTATATAACATTATATTTACTATATATATGAAGATTAGGGAATGGAGATAAAATCATATAGAGAGATTTTCACTGTTAAAAACCGCAAATAATACCGCAACAAAGATAGAAATTAAAGAGAGATAAATGTCTGTTTCAGTTGCGGTTTTACTTTGCAGAAAATCCCTGTCTGTATGCGGGTTCGGCCGGCTCCTTCTTTTTCGTAAACACCAGAAGACCTCGCCTATACTACGTAAACATAGCCGAGGTCTTCTGGTACTCTAAAGTTGTCGCCGGCCGAGAGTGAAGTTGGGAGTAAGTAGTTGTGTGTATAACTGGAGTGAATGGATTGGGAAAGAAGTAAGAGTATAGGGATTTGGAGATAAAAGAAGTTAAAGTACGAAAGAGTAAAAATGTATAATGTGATTACAGGATGCTGCTGTTTGCTGATTTATTTGTAGTATTTTTTAGTTTCGAAGGTGGTTTCGAAGGATTCCGAAAGGGAGGAATTCAAAAAAATAGGGATTTTGTTTATGAATTTTGAAATGTGTTTTTAAAAACTCGTTGTACATGCTGTTTATTAGGCCCTCTAAGGCGTTTTATCTTTTTTGAGTTCAAAAACTTGGGATACTACAAACAGCCCTTAAGGGGTCCTTCCTTCATTACGTGAGACGCGAGAAGCTAGGAAACGACAAAAAGAAAGTATGATTAAAAATGTGCCATTTTATGACTGGTTGAATAATTAAGCGAGGGAAAAGATTATGTCAGATGATAAATTAAATTATTTTTTAAAAGAAGTAGCAGAATTTATGCAATATATGTCCCTTATTGGGAAAGAAGATATCCAAATAAATATATTAAATTTAACGAAATTAACAAGTACCTTCTACGATGAAAACGAAAATCGTTATAATGAAACGCAATTAGTTCATCAATTCATGAAAAAAATAGGTGGGAGAGATATGATTAAACTATATTCACAATTTAAAAAGTTGAGGGAATAGCTCTCTATATGGCCTAGTAACAGGGTTGCTGTCATGGACCGCAAAGTATGAAGTTTGCTGATTTATTGGTAGCATTTTTAGTTTCGAAGGTAGATTCGAAGGGTTCCGAAAGGCGATCATTCGAAAAAACGGGGACTTTATTTATGATTTTTGAAGCGTGTTTTTAAAAACTCGTCATTCATGCTGTTTATTAGGCCCTCTAAGGCGTTTTAGCCTCAAAATCTATAAAAGGGCTATGCTCCACGCAAGGTTCGGGTAGTATTTTTGAGCAACCCACTCAAAAAATCTCCACCCTTTCCCCCTTGCATTCCGCATTTTGGCAGGTAAGCGCATATCGCCAAGCCGAACATACTCAAAACGAGGATTCTCGGAATTCGGCTTACTCTGACCATTGTACCTGCCAAATCGCCAGTGTTTCCGTTCCTCGTATTGATCTTTAGCTTTATCTTTTTACGTAATACAGGGGCTAGCCCTTCTTGCTACTGCAATTCACCCCAACCAACCTCACAACTCAAAACAAGGGGGGATAAAACCTATCCATCGTGCCGACAAAAGAAAAGTAGTCCTTTTCAGCATTTTACAAAGAAAAATCCTTTAATGTTTCATCGATTTCCTCTTGCGTAATCCCGATGTATCGTTTGGTGATTGATGGGGCTGAATGGTTAAAAATATTCTGCAGAAACGCCAGGTCCTTGGTTCTCCGATAATACGCATATCCGAAGGTCTTCCGCATTGTATGTGTGCCGATGTCATCCCGTCCTAGCACGTTTCCGGCTTTCACCAGCGCTCTATAAGCTTGTGTGGGTGTAATGGGTCCATTCCCCTTCCGACTGGCAAACAGGTACTCTCCGTCGCTCATATGAGCCGTATAATCCTCGATTTCTTCCCGCAGCTTCACCGGCAACATAAATCGCTTGGTTTTATTCGTTTTTTTCTCTCGAATCACCACATGCGTTTTTCCTCGTACATCGCCAACGATCAACGGAACCATATCGCTCACCCGTAACCCTGTGTTAATGCCAAAAACAAATAAAAAATAGTCCCGTTCGGAACCATATCGCCGCAACGCCCATTTCATATCCTCAATTTCTTTGGCCGTTCGCAACGGCTGCACGTTCTTTTCTTTCATGATTTTCCTCCAATATCGTACATTCAACGTATGATACCGATAGTTTATCAAAAGAACCCACTTATATCAAGGATTTGAATGTACGAAAATATGCAATATCATACATTCGAATTAAAGGGAATCCAGGGCCAGCCGGATCAAAGTTACGTAAATAAACCAGTATTATAGCTTATAAGTACAGACCACTTATCCAATATGTTAATAGAATATTATAGTATTGAATAAAAGGAGTGGTATTTAATGGAATTTTGTCCGAATTGTTCATTTAGTGAAAATTTTTGTGAATGCACTTCACGAAGAGTCCCAAAAAGATCGTGCAAAGAAAGTAATTGTTCCTGTTCTTGTTGTTGTCCAATACCAGGTCCTCAGGGACCAGCTGGAGCTCCAGGTCCTCAGGGACCTCCAGGAACACCTGGAACACCTGGAGTATTAGACTTTGCAGATTTTTTTGCGTTGATGCCTCCTGATAATGCAGCAACAGTTGCTCCAGGTACAGACGTGAGTTTTCCGCAAAATGGACCTACTAGTGGAACTGCTATTACTCGTACTAGTCCTAGTACATTTAACTTGTTTGCAATTGGCACTTATCAGGTCTTGTTTCAGGTGAGTGTGACCGAACCTGGTCAACTGATTTTAACTCTCAATGGTGCTGACTTAGCCTATACGGTGGTCGGAAGAGCAACCGGTACGTCTCAGATAATAGGAATGGCTCTTGTGCAAACGACAGTCAACAATTCATTACTCACTGTACGAAATCCTGCTGGTAATAGCACGGCGCTGACCATTACTCCTATCGCTGGAGGAACAAGGTCTGTTTCGGCGCATCTTGTTATCACACGAATTGGATAGACAAGGAAGCTCTTATCAGGGTTTCCCTTTGTGCTTTGAGGTATATTTTTGGTATTAAACAGCAAGAAAAAATATACGAAATTGAAATAAAAGGCCTTCCGATCTGACCATAAAAAGTTCATTTTGAGCAAGGAGGTTTTCTTGTTCAACTGGAAGCCTAGATGAATGAAAAACAATGGGGGAGTGTCCAAGCAAAATTAGTAAAGTGAAATATACTGAATACTACTATGAAAATGAAGGTGATAACTCGATGGGACATTGTATGATCAGACGAACAACAAATGCAAAAAAGTGCAACCATTCATGTTGTCCTACAAACCCTAAAGCAACTATTATCTTTTCTATTAACCAGCCTACATTATGTTCGTCAAACCAAGGAAATAACACGGGATTTATTTCAGGTCAAGTGTTCGTAAACGGGAGTCCTGCTGGGGCAGGAGTAATTGTCAGCCTTTCCGTAAGCAACCCTTCTCTTGGTATCCTCATTCCTACTGCAACGATTACCAATGAAACTGGTCACTTTACAGCTGTATTTATTGCTACAAACGGAACGGGTACAGGATCGATTATCGCAACATTGCCAGAATGTCCTGGAACAATCGCTAGCACCTCAGTTACCATTATCGACTGTCCATGATTCTTACTTAAAAATTCAAATATGATTTTGCGCTTCTTCTTCTCTTTCTGGCTTCCAGGAGGAGTTATTTTGTTTCTTGTGTTTCCCAAAGATTGCATTAAAATTTAATCACGCTTTGCTGTTCGTCCAATCTAATTTTCTATTGCCTTTAGGTAAGTATTACATGGTTTAAACAACTTTTTTTATGTACGAAAATATACAAAATCATACATTCAAAAAAACTTCTTGTTCAACTAAAGTGGCAGTTTAGTAAAAGAAGAAATATCTTATAAAAATAACTGGTGTAAACTAGAAAATGAGAGGAGTGAATTAATGGTTGATGTAATTGGTTATGTAGTAGTTGTGTTTTTAATTATCGGTTTCACATACGGTCTAGTTAGACAAATTCAACATACTTTGACTATCCAAAAAGCAAATAAAACAGATGTATCTAATTACAAAAGGACGTTATTCGGCAATTATATAACGTGTATTTCATTTTTGGGTTTTCTCACTTCTTATATATTAAACGTTTTAGTTGCGATGCAAATTATCCAGTCAAATATACTTACAAGTGATAATACTGGTTTTAGTTGTTTTGTATTTTTACTGGTTCTTTTAATTGCTAAATTCGGAGTTAATCCTAAGAATCGTAAACAAAATGAATTATTAAATTGATAACAGGTTATATTATGTTTTTTTTATTTCCAACTTAAACTAATGGGTGCTTTAGTGAAAGAAGAATTTGCATAAAACACCCCTTTTTTATGCAGCTACCAGGCTTCTTCAGAAGCCGAAAATGTTGATTCATCAACCATGTATAAAATCATGTATAAACGATAAAAATGGACCATTCGGAACCCCTTGAGTACCAAGGGGTTTTATCTTTCGGAAGTTCCGGAAATTGACTTTATGTTAACTAGATTTGTATAGAGTATGCACGCTATCCATTGAGATAAATACTTATTTTTACTAGATTAATTGGTTCTTTATTTTAACAGTTTATGGCATTATAAAAGTAAAAACGGGGGTGGTATGTATCTTTTTGATACTTCCATGGGCTTTGCTATTTATTGTTGTTCTTTTTATTTTCGGGATTTTGTTAGAAAAAGGAATAAATAAATTACTTGGTGTAGAAAAGAAAAAGGTTTCGGAAACATCTGGTAAGAAGGTCGATCGATGGGGAAGAGGTATTATCTTAATTCTCTTTTTATGTACTATTCCGTTTTATGCATTTTATGTGATGGAAAATACCACTTTTATAAAATGGTATTGGATATTATATTTGATTGTATTATTAGGTTTTCAGTCTATTTTGGAGTGGAAATACCTGAAGAATTCAAAACAGTATATAACTACTCTTATTGGGCTAATAATATCCGTATTTATTCTTTATAATATTGAGTATTTTATATCGTTATTCAAAATATAATGTGAAATAGTGTACTTAAACAAACGGGTAGCTTTAATTAAACAATCAGCTAAAAGGATCTTCGACCGGAAGATCCTTTTAGTAGTACCTATAAAGATGATTATGTAAACTCTTCTTAATAAAATAAGAGGAGTTTTTTAAACTAGCTTATAGGAATAATGGTGACATCAGTTCAAGAAGAAGACCCTTTTTGGTAGTCTGCAAAAATGTAAAGATTACATTAACCACCTTACATTTAAAGAAGGACGACCTATGTTAGTCGCCCTTTTGTTATTTAGCAGAAGCCTCCGTAACCGCCCCCGTAACCACCGCCACCACCGCCGCCGAATCCACCGCCACAACTACATCCAATAATGATTAAGAGGATAAACAATACAATTAACAAGGCAAAGCCGCCACCAAATCCACGACCGCCATCACATCCGCCATCTACACAACCTGACATATACAAACATCTCCTTTTGATTTAAAGGAGGTACTTACTACTTGCATGGGCTAATTAATTATATGTTTTAAATAATGAAATGACACAAATATACGCATTATGATGCACGAATTTTTATTTAATAGGTAATCACCTATTTGGAGTGAAGATAAGCCCATTCACTAAATTAATGCATAGCATAGAAAATAGAAATGGTTATAGCCCCAACTCCAGACAAAAAATATCGATCTCGACCACCAATTTGGTGGTCTTTTCAATGTACGAAAATAACTGAAATCATACATTAGGAAAAAAATCTGGATGTTTTGAGGACAAAAAGGGTGGGCATCATTTAGATACCCACCTCTTATATATTTAGTCTATTGATGACATTCATGAACTTGATTTTCGAACCATGAATTTACTTTAAAACCTTGATATACGTGGTTAGCCATCAAGTCATACACTTTAGATTCCAAATCTTGAAGGTCATCTTCTTCTAGGTTAGTTTGGGGTTGAGGATGAAACCATTGAATTTCATCCTCGTGGAAAATCCCATGATAATGATCCCCTTCAAAGGTTAGTGTAAATTGATGACGTTCATGAACTTGATCTTCGAACAATGGTTTTACTTTAAAATCTTGATATACATAGTTCGTCATTAAGTCATACACTTTAGATTCCAAGTTTTGAAGGTCATCTTCACCAAGATTATTTTTAGGTTGAGGATGAAACCACTGAATTTCTCCATCGTGGAAAATACCTTGATAATGATCGCCTTCAAAGGTTAACGAAAACTGATGACGTTCATGAACTTGATCTTCAAATAATAGTTTTACTTTAAAATTTTGAATCATGATAAAACCTCCTACGGTTATTTATTGGACTTTTCTTTAAATGATTTTAAATCGTTCGTACCGCAGCTCTTTCAATCTTTCGTGTGTTGATCAACTTTCAAAATATCACCTGTTGATGCATCAATATCTACAACATATTCTGTATCTTGATTTACAATAGAAATTTTGTATTCTTTAATCCCGTCATTTTCAATGGTTTGAGTGTTCATTACTAGACCACCTTTTGATGTGTCTAAGGCAATGGTCTTTGCTTGTAATTCATTAATAGATTGTGAGGGTGCAATGGTTGAATTCGTTATTGGTTGGTTATCAAGCATTTCATGAGCCCCTAGACCACCTGCGATTAAAGCACCTGTTAAAAATAATGTCATCAAGTTCATGCTTGATAACCTCCTTGTGTTGTTTGTATTGTTATCATAACCTCTCGAGTTTAAAGAAAAAGAAGAAGAACCTTAAAATTACCTTAGAAAAGTAAAAGAATATCAAGTTTGCGTTTTTTGATTTTGATCTAGTAGGTGAAACTAATAACCCCCCCACTCCATTAATGGAGTGGGGGGTTATTAGTTTCATTCATTATGCAAAGCATATAGGAGTCCATACTGTAATGAATGTACGAAAATAACTAAAATCATAAATTCAGAAAAACCCTTTCTTCTATTAGGGGAGGGTTAGTTGAGAGAACAGTAAATCGTTGACTGTTGCTAATTGTCTTGTGAAAGCTAGTACAACGAGAGGTTATGACTATACCTCAAATATAATAACAACCAAGCATACATCCTTTACAAATAGGCAAATACCTACCGCTCATTGAATATGGACACATACACTATTTTTGAAACAATTTGAGGAGGAGATATAAAATGGAAAGACAAGTTGGAGGTTATGGCTACGGCATGGGATATGGCGGTTATCCGTCTCACGGCATGGGGTATGGTGGACATTACTGAGATGGTTCTTGCTAGCCTCATTAAATAAGAATACGGATGCATTACTTAAATCCCAGGAGCCGATCAATAGCTCCTTTTTTTATTATCTGGACGAACTAAGAGAATGAAACCTATTTACATAAACATGGTTTTGATAGTCAGTAATCTTCATTTAATAACCATCTTTAATTTAAGAAGGACGGCCTATGACGGCCGTCCTTTTGTTACTTATTTATTAACAGAAGCCTCCGTAACCGCCTCCGTAACCACCGCCTCCGAATCCGCCGCCACCAACTCCGCCGAATCCACCGCCACAACTACATCCAATAATGATTAAGAGGATAAACAATACAATTAACAAGGCAAAGCCGCCACCAAATCCACGACCGCCATCACATCCGCCATCTACACAACCTGACATATACAAACATCTCCTTTTGATTTAAAGGAGGTACTTACTACTTGCATGGGCTAATTAATTATATGTTTAAAATAATGAAATGACACAAATATAAGTATGTTTATATGATGAAATAGGACTTTTAACTATATTTTTAGTGAAGATAAGATCATTCACTAAATTAATGCATAGCATAGAAAATAGAAATGGTTATAGACCCCACTCCAGACAAAAAATATCGATCTAGACCACCAATTTGGTGGTCTTTTCAATGTACGAAAATAACTAAAATCATACATTAAAATCAAATTGAAAAAATAACCCTTATTAAACTATTTATCATTAAAATATATTGGAATTCTCCTCAGTGTTCTTTTTACTTGAAGGATATCGTCTATGTGTTGTTTAATTTATCATTAGAGGTGATGACATATGGACGATATAAAAGAACTAGAATTAGAAATTGAAGATTATAAACAACTAAAAACTACTGATATTGCAAAACACTTAGATATAGCTGAATCAACAGTTCGAAAATATGCTCAAGATTTAGAGAAACAAGGGTATCAATTTAGAAAAGATCCTACTTTTGGTCGGATATATACCTCGATAGATGAACTTGCAATTAACGAATTGATTAACTTACAGAAAAACGAAAGGAATCTTCTGTAAGCCGAGAGAACAATAACCTGTAGTAAGTTTTAATTCTAAAACTACCCTTTAATTTTTATTTCCGTTATTACTTGCTTCATTAAGCATAAGCCATTTAGTTTCAGGAGCATTGATACAATTGCTCCAATAACAAGGACAACTGTGAGACATAGCATTGTATATTGAATCCCTATACTTGTAATCCCAATTGGAAGTAAGAACGTCTGTAACTGCTAAACTAAAGTGAACAGTTTACAAGAAATAATAATGAACACTTATTTCCTAAAATGATTCCGCATCTTATGGCTAACGCTGCTTTCAAGGAACCTTAGTAGGCTCCTTTAGTATGCCTATTCCTCCATCACTTGTTCGTTTTGACGCAAGAATTATTTTGTATCTACTCATTTACATCCTTAGCTTGATGGGTGTGTGGCGGTACCTTATGAAGAAAAAAGTTATGTTTCAACTTTTTAGGTTTTCAATTAGCTGTTTAAAAGTTAGATGTGCAAATTAACACTTAAAACACGCGCAAAATATCTCCAAAAGTTACACTACGATAACTAAGAACTTTTTATTAACGTGTCTATATATGCGTAAAATATCGATTTTACGCATATATAGACACGTTAATAAATGTTTGGTATACTTAACTTATGAAAAAATCTGTGATTGTATATAAAATGAATAGTATTGAACATTGTACCAAATGAATTCGAGACGTATATGACGATGATCCAATAAATCTTAAAGATATAACCAGACAAGATTCGATTGTCATGAATATACAAAGGGCTTGTCAGGTATCAATCGATTTAGCGATGCAACATAATATCCGAAAACCACTATGGTTTGCCTAAAACAAATAAGATGCTTTCGATATGCTGTATACACAATCTTTAATTAATCAAGATATAGTAAAGAAAGCGATTAAAAGCGCTGTTAGATTTTAGTCATATGGCGATTACAGATCCCCAAAAAATACATATAGACACTTTAAAACAAATCGTTGATAAGCTGCTAATCGATTTTATTGCTTTTTTAAACTGATCCAAAAATTAAAATAGCGAGGTTACCCTATGAGATATAAAATCCGAGTTTATGAAATTGGTACAAATCATGAAGCAATTAAAGTAAATGAGATTTTTGAATCCCAAGATGCTGTAGAAACTGCGATTAAAAAGCTGAAAATCTCAAATCCTAATAAGTATGACTATGTAAAAGTTCCGGTTTTATGAGTAACTTACATAATCGAATGATGTAAAGTAATTATTCGTAAAAATTGAATTTTACGCACAAATGACAACTTTCTACAAAGGAGACGACATATGGCCAATACTAGACAACATCAAGTCCATGAACAAAAATTAGAACAGTTGGTTATGTCCATGCCTTTCTACATCGTTGAGTACGTTGATAATAAAATCGATACCCGATCTCCTTCCACTCTTTTGAATTATGTTCTTGATTATAAATTGTTTTTGGAGTGGTTGATTGCAGAAGGACTTGTAGAAGTGGAGTATATTAGAGATATCCCACTTTCCGTGCTGGAAAATTTGAAACTAGTAGAAGCTCGGTCTTTTATTAAGTTTTTAGAACGAAGAAATATTCCCATCAATAAAAAAGAAACAAAAAAATCCGAAAAAGTGTCCATTAATCGAAAAATCTCAGCTTTACGCTCCCTCTTTAAGTATTTAACTACACAGACAGAAAATGATGAAGGTGAACCTTACTTTTATAGAAACGTTATGCTTAAAATTGAAGTAAATAAGGTTAAAGAAACGTTAGGAGCACGCGCTTCTAGAATCTCAACAAAAATCTTTCACAATGATGACGATGCTCGATTTCTCGACTTTGTTAAACATGATTATGAAAAGGAACTACCTGAAACGTCTCGAAAACTGATCTATTTTACAAGGGACAAGGAACGAGATTTTGCGATTTTATCTTTATTTTTAGGAAGCGGCATTCGAGTAAATGAATTATCTAACTTAAGGCTACTGGATCTTGATTTTGAGGAAAACCAAATACATGTTTTGCGTAAAGGTGGAAAAAAGGATGTTGTTGCGGTATCTCCTCCATCTATGCAAGACATTAAAGATTACCTAGCTATACGACCAGAACGTTATAACGGGTCAACTGAAGATATGGACTATGTATTTTTGACTAAGGTCAATCATGCAGCAACTCCCCTTTCTAACCGGGCGATCGAAGCGCTTGTAAAGAAATATACAAAGGCTTTTAAATCAAATAAATCGATGTCGCCACACAAATTAAGGCATACGTATGGAACGAACTTAATGGAGCAATCAGGTGATATCCATCTATTAATGACTCAGCTAGGTCATACGTCTACAACGACAGCGGCCCTTTATACGAACCCAGAACAGGAAAAAGCGAGAAAAGCGGCGGAACAGCTAGGAGAGCGTAGAACTAATTATAGTGAGCATCCCAAAGGCTAAATAGCAATGACTGTCATCATAATAGGATGAGGGCCTATCAAAATCCAATAAATGAGGTAACGCTTGTCTTATCACTTTCATAATATAGACAAGACGTGAGGAAGCACCTTACGTTCCCTTAGATTGACTGTAAAAAGTCAGTATTTTTTTAAAAAGCACTTTTCTATAGCTTCATTATGAAGCTATAGTCACCCTATCAAATCTAAACACTAATGCAACAACGGGGTTAGCTACTCCAAAACTAGTGGATACACTGGTGTTCGTAGGAATCCCTCCACATAATTTTCCATAGAAAATTATGTGGAGGGTAGTTCAATGAATGGCATGAATACTAAAAAACTGATTGTTCTCAAGGAAAGAAAGATCGGTTTCGGTCCCACCCTTTTAATAAATTGAGTTAGGAATGGCTATATTTTAGATTTATTTGTATCTCAGAGTAGTCCTACATTCGTACAATGACAGTTCCGCCGCCACCCTGGACACACTTAGTATCTTCTTGATTTTGCATAGATTTTAACAATTGATTGTTCTGCGCAATCAACTTACTCAGTTGATTCAATTGATTCTCAAGACTGGTCAGGATTTTGAATATATGTTGTGTATCTGATGATGTACCAGTATATGAATTAGTCGGATATGACGAATATGAATAGCCTTGAGTATTCCCATATCCATGGCCATTAGTGTCTTGAGAAGGGGACGGATAGGAGAATACCACCATGAGCTTGTGTTCCTAAGCTTGATCTCTGCGCTTTTATACTGTCCTGACGCAAGGATCTACCTTGATGGCGGCTTTCTCTTTGAGCTTGAGGATAATAGTGCCAATTCGGTTCATAAGAATTGTGAGAAGACATCCGTCGTTAACCTCCTTTCATCATACAAACAGTTTATTCAGTTTTTCTTTTCCTGTACATTCATCTAAATGTTGATTGATTTGTTCAGCAATTTTTACTTCTAAGACAGCATAACGTTGTAAATCCGCATTGGGGTTCCACCAACTTTTTATTATATGTCCCACGCTATAGAAATCCCTGTAAACGGTTCTATATTTTTTTATAGAGAATTTGAAAAAGGGAAGCGTTTAGGGGACAAAGAAACATTCGATTGAACCATCAATTTCAAATGAAAATATAATACCTTTAATAGTCGTTACTGGTACTCTCCTTTTATATCAGATTTTGCAGCATAAACGCACATTTTTTCCAAAATGTTATCGTCATATTTTACTTTTATCTCGAACCTCCCCGACAGTCGCCCATACAATTATCTGTCCTGCTTATTTAGCAATAACGAGATAGAAGTGGAGTAAGAAAAAGAAAGTTAACACATAGATATATATCTTAAAAAACTTCTCGGTAGAATATTTACAAAAACTATTATCCCATGTTCAGCGAAAACTCCAAAATTCTTTATTTAGGCCCTCTTTCATATCATACAGCCCCCTCCTTTTTACCGGCATGCTACAGAAAGGTCTCCCCGTAACATTGTATAGAGTGCGGCAATAATCGATGGACCTTTTCACAATATGATTGATTTTCGGTCACACACTTTTTTTCCGAGTGTCGCAAGATGATGGAAAATATGGATTTTTACTAGTTTATAATTGTGAATAATTACGCAAAATCTCTGTAATGGAATGAATGAGCAATAACCTTATAAAACAAATGTAATTTCGTCTGAGAGCGAATCTCAGACAGTGAAAATTAATTTATGCAGAAACTGAAAAACATACACAGAACAAGCATTCCATCCTAAAATAGAAGTAAAGATAAGTAAGGATTATCTTTACTATACATAATAATGTTATTTTATACTGAGTATAGAAGGCAGTATAAATGAAATCTTTGGCACTTCTTAATAATTTGACTAGTGATCAATACTTAGCACATTATACAAGAACGACAGTTACTCAACGAAAGCAGAAATCTTTCTCTCTCAGAAAGTACTGAACAGGATTTTTTAGAATTATTTTTTTCTAGAAAAAAATTTCCACAAGATAAGCAGCTGTCTCCACATACGGTAAAGCGTACCGTTCGGACGCCAAAACGCTGCTTCATTTTTTAACGAACCTTTTCCTTTCTTTTCGGGATATTGGTTTTCCAGAAGTCAAAGCATATAACCAATATATTAACGAACAATATGCAGCTAAATCCGCGATACAGAAATTGGAGTTTTTTCGAAGATTATTAGATTTTGGTTATGAAACACAATTTTACAAAGCACATCTTTCCACTTGGATCACAAAACCCGTATCTAAAAAAGGACATTGACACTATATAATAGAAGAAACTCGTCACGAAGAGGCACAAACACGCGTACAAGTCAGGGAATTAAGTCAGAAAGAGGCGGAATATCCGATCTCCTTTCTCCCAAAAGTGGTGAAAGCAAAATGGGATCGGGACCAATAGAAGAAACTCGGATTATATCTGTGAAGAACCATGAGGAGAGATTAATAGCTACGAAACCTAGAAAAGATCATTACATGTAGCAGAGAGTGAAGCTTAGAATGAACTTATTAAAAGAAAATTACAGTATAAGATATTTTAGCTTAGAAGATTAATTAAATATTCTATCGAGTTGTTTTTCACGATATATGAAATGAATTATTATAACAGGAATCTTTCCACCTAATGCTTGGTGGATGGTATCAGACCAAGAATTCATTTGTATTATGCTGATTTAAAAAAAGAAAGTGATGGGGAGAAGTATCGCCCATCACTTTCTTTTTATCTGTAGTTCCTATGTTCCAAGTTACCTTGATCTGACGGATGTCTTATAAATAAGAAGGATTAGCCGCTACGTTTTTGAAGTAAACTGCTTCCCCGTCACTTTCTCCATCGAAAATAACAGTTGTTTTAGGTGAGAAGATTAATACATCTCCTACTTCACCAACATATTTATTCCCTTCAACATCACGTACAACCATTTTTCCTCTTGTTACGATTTTAACTTCAGTAAAATCAAATTCTGCTGAGTAATCAACGGATGGTTGTAAAGCGAAATAGCCTAACGTTAATTCTTCTTTTACGTCCGTTAGAGGTAAATCAAGAATTTGTCCTTTTAATTCTGGCGTACCTCTTAACTCGCTTAACTCATGTAATTGATACGTTCCGGCCTTAATCAATTGAATTCCAGGTTTTTCACATAACAATTTTACGTCTTTAAGTTGTTGAGTCACTATTTTTCCACCTCTATACGTTTTCTAACTGTTGCAAGTGTATTTCATCACTTGACAGTTGAATTTGATTCATTTGTTTTAAGATTTGACGAAACTCTTGTTGTCATATCGCAAGTTATTGCGCAGTTATATTATTTTTTAATGATGTTATGCTCTGGTCCAAATGGGAATTTAGTGATGTTTTCTACGCTGTTGTTTTCACCAATTACAAGGATGTCATGCTCACGATATCCACCAGCACCTGGCTCTCCTTCTGGAATCATGATCATTGGTTCCATTGATATAACCATGCCTGGCTCAAGCACTGTTTCGATATCTTCACGGATCTCTAATCCTGCTTCACGACCATAGTAATGGCTAAGTACACCGAAAGAGTGACCATATCCAAACGTACGGTTTGCTAATAGGTCGTGCTCACGATAGATGTCATTCAATTCTGCTGCAATGTCCATACATTTTGCACCTGGTTTGATTAATTCAAGACCACGTCTGTGGACTTTACAGTTGATTTCCCATAGCTCTAGATGACGATCAGAAGATACTTCTTCTAAGAACAATGTACGCTCAAGCGCTGTATAGTAACCAGCGATCATTGGGAAACAATTTAGGCTCAGAATATCGCCGCGTTGTAATTTGCGGGAAGTTGCCCAGTTATGTGCACCATCTGTGTTAATACCAGATTGGAACCAAATCCATGTGTCTCTTAGCTCTGCATGTGGGTATGTGCGTGCAATTTCACGTACCATTGCTTCTGTACCATGAAGAGCCACTTCGTATTCTGGTACGCCTTCACGAATCGCTTCTACAACTGCAGCTCCACCGATATCGGCAATACGAGCACCATTTGTAATCAAATCGATTTCTTCTGCTGATTTAAACATCCGTTGTCTCATTACATCTTGGGAAACGTCAACAAGCTCTACTTCTGGTAGTGCATCTTGTACTTGGCGGCGTAAGCTTAAGTTCAAGTGATCGTCTTCAATCCCTACACGTCCACCTTTGAAGCCTGCTTCTGATAATACCTTTTTCACAGCGTATAAGAAGTTATCTCTTCTCCAATCTGTGTAGACTATGTTCTCATCAAAGCTGCGTCTCCATGGCATACCAGCATCGATATTTGCACTCACTGTTACGTGCTTGTCCTGTGTCACAACAAGCGCATAGTTACGGTTGAATGAAGTAAATAAGAAATCACTGTAATAGTTAATATTATGGTAAGAAGTAAAGACCACTGCTTCAATGCCCGCATTTGCCATATATTGACGTAAATTGGAGCTACGGCGTGTCATTTCTTCTTTTGAGAAAGTAGGTTGTACTTTTTTTCCACCATTTTGTAGAATCTTTGTTCTTTCAAGATCTGTCATTTGTTGTACCATCTGATTCACCTATCCTTTTCTACCATTTATATTTGAGTTTTTCTTTTATATCATTCTGTTTACACCGATGAAAAACAGATAACTCACTATTTGTGACTAGCTTTTTGGACACTGTTACATATCGTTCTAGCGCTGTAAGCTAGTAACTTAAACTTTGTTTCTTTATACAAAATCTCTAAATTAGATTGTTGTTGTTTGTTTTAAAGCAGGACGATTTATTGAGAATAAGGAAATATCATGTTCTGTTTTACCAGTTGTCGCTAATTGACTTAACACTTCACCGACTACACTTGAAAATTTAAAGCCATGCCCAGAGAAACCAGCTGCGATAAAGACGTTCGAATGTTCAGGGTGCGTATCGATCACGAAATGCTCATCTGGTGTTTTCGTGTACATGCAGACGGCCCCTCTTTTTAATTCTCCATTTGCTTCTGGCATATATTTTCCTAGGAAGTCGCGAAGATTACTTTCATCTTCCGGATAAGCGCCAAATTCACGGTTAATCGTATCTGGATCAATTTGTTGCCCATACGTATGGTAGCCGATTTTCAATCCACAGCCACCGAAGCTTGGGAATCCGTAATAAATACCATTTGGGACTTCAACCATGAACCCTGGATAGTCAGCAGCATTGCTGTACTTCGATTCATCGGATTCAAAGAAACCGACAACTTGACGGTATGGCTGTAATGGGATATCAAGATTTAATTTAGAAAGAAGTTTGCTATTCCAAGCTCCCATACTAACGATTAATTTATCAGCTGTATAAGATCCATTTGCTGTTTGGATTTTAACTATGTCCTGTGAAACTTCAAAATCCTCAACACGTGTATAGGTTAAAACTTTTGCACCTTTCGCTTCAGCTAGCTCGCGATACGCACGAATACAATTTTCACTGAACAATACGCCTGAGTTTGGTTCAAAAATCGCATTATAATTTTCAGGAACTGTTATTCCTGGCCAACGCTTATTGATTTCATCGCCTTCAAGTAAATCAACTGTCAATGAATGTTCCGCTGCTGCTTCCATCGTTTCTGCAACGAAATCAGATTCGCCTTTCGGACCAAATACTAGCACGCCTGTTTTCGTAAAAATTTTATGGTGTGTTTCATTTTCAAGTTCATACCATAACTCTTGTGCTCTCAGTGCAAAAGGAACATATTCTCTTCCTTCACCATAAGCATGGCGGATGATACGAGTATCCCCGTGATGGCTTCCTTCTGTATGCGGCGGATCATAGGCATCCACCAATAATGTTTTGACTCCTTGTTTTGCTAATTGGTACCCTGCAGCCATTCCCATTGATCCTGCTCCAACAACAATCACATCAAAATGTGTACTCATAGTCGTCCCTCCAAATATAATGAATATGGATAATGAGTATAAGTGAAATCTATTTCACTTAATTCACTATTTTTAATGCAAGATAGTATTTACCTTGCAACAAGACTAAATCTTACAGATCTTCCTTGTTCCTTTTTCAGCAGTTTTTGAATTTTACCTACTCCTTCATAAGTGAAAACCTATTTTCACAAAATAAATGTGAATTCATATAAAAGCGCTTTCACTTTACAAACCGCTATTTTACTAACTTGCACAAAAATGTTTATAAATTGCAAGTATTGGTAATATTTACTCTATATCTGTATCTTACAGTCATTCAGTATGCGTAGCAATTGTGTAATGTTGCTTAATATTTTTTCGAAAAAAACTAATTATTGTGCATCATGAACAAACAGGTGAAATAATCGTTTTTTCAAGCCTCCATGCTTTATCTGTGCCCGCACTTTCCTTCTTGCATAATGAAAAAATAAAAAGTCGATTTCCTTCACATTTTAGGAAATCGACTTGATCTAAGTGATTTGATTTTCATAGAGTTTTTTAGCGGTTTAAGCAAAACAGATTCTGTTCTTAATCCTCTAGTAATTCACGGTTTTCACACTGTTCTTGCTTACACTCTGAATAGTAGACAGTCACTTTTTCTGTAGGCATAGTGTCAATAAGCTCTCCACAATGTTTACAAATAATTGAACCTTGCGCAATATAGTTTGACATGTTTCTCCCACCTTTTTATAGACTAATTGTACTCATTCACATACTTTGCAAATATAAGCTCACTCATGGAATACAGACATTCATTTAATTTTAATATCTATATCACCAATGTTTCATTTCCAACAAAACTTTTTAGCGATACTCTTTACGAGTAATAACTAATTTCCCCTACGAACCTATAAATACCATTTCTACTTTTAAATTCGTTGTTTTCTAAACTATTTGTAAGCGTTTCCTTAATTTGATTATTACGCAAATGAGCCATCTAAACAAGTACACACTTTATTTTTACATAGTGTGTTAAAGGATACTTCCTTTACATTCCTCTGTTCTTCTTCCAAATGAACAAAGACTGCTAAAACTAAACTCAGCAGTCCGATCCATTCATTGAAATGCTTTACTCGTATACTCACCCTTCTAATATTCTCGGTTTATTATCCAAGAGCATTTTCATACTCGGTTATTTTACAGACGCGACTTTCGTGTCTGCCTCCTTCAAAAGGAGTCGTTAACCAGATTTCGGCAATCGCTCGAGCTAATCCCGGACCGATGACACGCTCTCCCATCGCTAACATATTGGTATCATTATGCTCCCTTGTTGCTTTAGCGCTAAACATATCATGCACTAATGCACATCGAATTCCCTTTACTTTATTCGCCGCAATACTCATGCCAATCCCTGTCCCACAAATCAAAATCCCTCGATCCACTTCACCGCTTGCTACTTTTTCAGCAACTGGAACGGCATAGTCTGGATAGTCAACCGATGTACTGCACTCACAGCCTAAGTCCTCATATTCAATGTTCATTTCTTTCATTAAACTGATAATTTCTTGGCGAATATTTACTCCCCCATGATCTGAAGCAATGGCTACTTTCATGTCCTTTTCCTCCCTTTTATCCTCATTTAAGTCCTTCACAACATAGCTCTTCATCCTGTTTGTTAACTGGTTTGTTCTACTAGTTCACGCTAATAATCGCTCATATTGCTCTCTTTATATAGACAGACTTCTTGCTAAATGATACGTATCCATATCAATCGTACGCTTATGCTCTAGTGCTTCTTCAAATGGTGTATGAACGAGTTTTCCATCCCTTAATCCTACCATTACGCCTGAAACGCCCTCTACAAACAGATCCACAGCTTTTGCTCCCATTTGCGTGCTCATCATCCGATCGTAAGCGCTAGGTGAACCTCCCCGTTGAAAATGACCAAGAATGGTCACTTTTGTTTCAAATCCGGTTCTTTCTTCAATTACTTTACCAATTTCGTGACCTTTTCCTACACCCTCCGCTACTACGATAATGCTGTGGATTTTCCCACGCGCCGCTCCCCGTTGAACACGATCAATCACATCTTCTACGTCATCAATCGCTTCTGGTATAATAATAGACTCTGCTCCAGCACACATACCTGCCCATAATGCAATGTCTCCTGCATTTCTACCCATGACCTCAATTACATACGTGCGTTCATGAGAAGAAGCCGTGTCACGAATTTTATCAATGGCATCCACAGCTGTATTGACAGCTGTATCGAATCCAATTGTATAGTCCGTCCCTGCAATGTCATTATCAATCGTGCCTGGAATACCAATCGTAGCAAAGCCTTGGGCAGTTAGTTTACTTGCCCCTTGAAATGAGCCATCTCCGCCGATGACAATCAAACCAGAAATCCCTGCACTTTCCATTTGTGCAATCGCTTTGTTCTGACCTTCTACTGTCTTGAATTCGTCACATCGTGTACTTTGTAAAATCGTGCCTCCTCGATGAAGGATATCACCGACACTTTTAAAGTCCATAGGCGTAAAATTCCCAGCGATTAACCCTTTGTAGCCGTTTTGCACCCCATAAACTTCCAAACCTTTAAAAATCCCTCTTCTAACGACTGCCCGAATAGCAGTATTCATACCTGGCGCATCTCCGCCACTCGTTAATATGGCAATTTTATTCATCGCTCGTTTCCTCCATCTTTACGGCATCATGATGTGCCAACATATAGACGCCTCGTATAGTGGTGAATAAGATTTATTTCATTTTGAAGTACAAATGCTTCTCCTACTTGTATAAATAGAAAGTAGACAGACTAATGGAATTCTTGTTATTATCTATATTTATTCTGAGAGGCGACTATAATTCTCCTACACTTACCTTAATGGACCAAAACTTTAAAATAAGCAATCATTATAAGCGCTCTACTTTTTTTCAATGAAATGAATAGTATGGTTAAAAAAGGGCAGGTTCACCTATTGGTGAAATCTGCCCAAAATCCATACCAGCTTATTATGAAAACAAGCTATTTGAATTTGAATTCTGAGCCGTAACTTTCGTCTAGTTGGGCTCTTTTTCGTTCATTCAGATCATAATCGATTAACTGATTTTGCTAATTGTCTCGGTTTTCATAGATTTCATCATGTTTACAGTAATCTTTTAAAACGGGCAACGACATTTTCAACGGTAAAGCCGTATGCCTCAATAATCTTGTCATAAGGTGCTGAAGCGCCGAATTGATCAATAGCTAATACATCTCCACTATCGCCAACATATTTGCTCCAGCCAATTGATGCACCCATTTCAATGCCCAAACGTGCCTTTACATGTTTCGGAATCACTGTTTCTTTGTATGCAGTCGTTTGTTTTTCAAAACGGTCCCAACATGGCATACTAATAACAGACACATATATTCCTTCTTCTGCCAACACCTCTTGTGCTTCAACTGCCAAGGAAACTTCAGAACCAGAAGCCAATAACAAGCCTGCAACATCCCCTTTTGCTTCTGAAATAACATATCCACCATTGCTAACACCGGCATACGCTTTTTCAGAATCAGCTAGGGTTGGTAAGTCTTGACGTGTAAGAATAAGAGCCGTTGGTTGATCGTTACTTTCTAGGGCAAGCTTCCAAGCAGCCGCCGTTTCATTTCCGTCAGCAGGACGAATGGTAGAAAGTCCAGGCATTGCTCGTAAAGAAGCTAATTGTTCAATTGGTTCGTGGGTTGGACCATCTTCCCCTACAGCAATACTATCATGTGTAAACACATACGTAACCGGAACCTGCATTAAGGCTGAAAGACGAATAGCCGGCCGTAGATAATCGGAGAAGACAAAGAAAGTAGCTCCAAATACTTTTACTCCTCCGTGCAGTGCCATTCCATTGAGAGCAGCACCCATACCAAACTCCCGAACACCAAACCAGATATTTCGCCCACCATAATTACTAGCGCTAAAATCCGTTTCCCCTTTTAGTAATGTTTTATTTGAAGAGGATAAATCAGCAGAACCTCCGAATAACTGAGGAACATTTTTATTAAGACCATTTAACACTTCACCGCTGGAGGTACGAGTAGCAAGCTTGTCTTCCCCTACACGGTAAATTGGAACATTCACATCCCAATTTGCAGGAAGTTCACCATTTATTGCAAGGGTTAACTCTTTTGCAGCATCCGGATACAGTTTTTCGTATCGAGTGAATAATTCATTCCACTCTTGTTCTTTTTTATTGGATGCTTCTTTAAGTTCAGCAAAATTCACTTGTACCTCTTCTGGAATATAAAAATCTTCTTCATAATTCCAGCCGTATTGTTCCTTTACAAGCTTCATTTCTTCCTTACCTAGCGGTGCACCATGTGAATCAGACTTACCGCCTTTATTCGGTGATCCATAACCAATGACCGTTTTCACTTCAATTAAAGTAGGTTGGCTCTCATTAGCTTTTGCTTTACTTAAAGCGCCTGCTATTGCTTTAATATCATTTCCGTCCTCAACACGAAGTACCTGCCAACCATATGCTTTGAAACGATCTGCAGCACTTTCACTAAAGGATTTATTCAGATCCCCATCTAGTGAAATATCATTTGAATCATATAGGACAATTAATCGGCCGAGCTGAAGATGACCAGCTAATGAAGCGGCTTCTGCAGAGACTCCCTCCATTAGATCACCATCACCACAAATGCTATATGTATAGTGATCAATGACATTCAAATCATCCACGTTGTACGTAGTAGCTAAATGTCTTTCAGCCATCGCCATCCCAACAGCCATCGAAATCCCTTGACCAAGTGGTCCAGTCGTAGCATCGACACCTGCTGTATGGCCGTATTCAGGATGTCCCGGTGTTTTACTGCCCCATTGACGGAATTGTTTTAACTCCTCCATGGATAAATCATGCCCCGTTAAATGTAACAAACTATATAACAGCATCGAACCGTGGCCAGCTGACAATGTAAAACGATCACGATTAAACCATTTCGGATTACTTGGATTATAGTTCATAAACTGTGTCCAAAGTGTATAAGCCATTGGAGCGGCCCCCATTGGCATACCAGGGTGGCCTGATCCAGCTTTTTCAATGGCATCGATGGAGAGAGTTCTAATTGTATTAATCGACAATTGGTCAACATTTACTTTTTGTTCAATCATGTTTTTTCCCCTTTCTTTTCATAGATTTACGGATTAAGCTTGACCTGATGAACCAAATTCACGCATTTTACCTTGTACAGTTTCTTGAATCGCATCGCGAGCTGGTCCTAAGAATTTACGAGGATCGTATACTTTATCATCATTACTCAACACTGCTCGAACAGCACTAGTAGAAGAGATTTGGCTTTCTGTATTCACATTAATTTTCGCTGATCCAAGTGAGATCGCTTTTTTAATATCTTTTGTTGGGATACCTGTTCCACCATGAAGTACGAGAGGTATACCCGTCAGTTCCATTACTTCCTTCATACGATCAAATCCAAGATTCGGCTCACCTTTATAAGGCCCATGGACAGAACCTAAAGCAGGGGCAAAGCAGTCTACGCCTGTTTCACGAACTAATTGATCACACTCTGCAGGGATCGCATAAAATGCATCTGCTGCATCAACACTAAGATCATCTTCTTGCCCACCAATTCGACCAAGTTCCGCTTCAACAGATACACCAACAGCGTGCGCGATTTCTACGACACGTTTCGTAATTTCGATATTTTCAGAAAGTGGATGATGAGAACCGTCAATCATGACAGATGTAAATCCAGCATGAATAGCTTGTACACATTTTTCTAAGCTAGAGCCATGGTCAAGGTGGATGGCTACAGGAACGGTTACATCATATGCTTCGATCAATTCTTTGACCATTGATACGATTAATTTAAAACCGCCCATATAACGAGCAGCTCCTTCAGATACCCCAAGAATAACCGGTGAATTTTCTGCTTTTGCAGCGAGTAGAATGGCTTGAGTGAACTCAAGGTTATTAATATTAAACTGTCCTACTGCATACCCTTTTTCTTTCGCTTGAATTAACATGTCCTTCATCGATACTAATGCCATATGAATCTCTCCCTTTTTATTGATTATTTATTATTAATGAAATGCTTCAACAAATTGATAACTCTTCGCGTTACCGCCAACTGCTACAAAAGAATGTGAAAGGATAAAACCATCATTGCGTTTTCGAATTCCTCTCATTAGCACGCCATCAGTAATGCCTGTTGCGACAAAAAAACAATCTTCAGATCTCACAATTTCATCCATTGTTAAGGATTTTTCTGGATCCTTTATCCCCATTTTAATACAGCGTTCAAACTCTTCTGGTTCTTGAGGAGCAAGTTTTGCTTGGAAATCTCCTCCCATACACTTCAGGGCAACCGCAGCAATAACTCCCTCTGGAGCCCCACCCATACCTACCAATATATCCACATCGATTTCGTCGATTGCAGTAGCGACGGCACCTGTAACATCCCCATCAGCAAACAACTTAACCCGGGCTCCTGCATCAAGTACTTGTTTGATCAAATGATCATGACGTGGTCTGTCTTGGATCATAACCGTTAGTTCACTCACGTCTTTACCTATCGCTTTAGCAACTGATATCATATTTTCTGTCAACGTTGCATCTATGTTGATGGAACCTTTTGCCTTTGGCCCTACCGCGATCTTGTGCATGTACATATCCGGAGCATGTAATAAACTGCCTTTAGTGGAAACGGCAATAACAGTTAAGGCATTATCTTGACCCTTCGACATCATCGTAGTCCCTTCAACTGGATCAACCGCAATGTCTACTTCGGGACCATTCTTCGTCCCAAGCTCCTCACCAATATAAAGCATCGGTGCTTCGTCCATTTCACCTTCACCAATCACAATCAAACCACTCATATCAATAAGATTCATTTGATTGCGCATAGCTTCAGTTCCTGCACCATCCGCTTCTATCTTGTTTCCTTTTCCTACCCAAGGATAAGAAGCGATAGCCGCTTTTTGTGCGACAGTAAGAAAGTCCATAGCTAGTGTCTGAATATCTTTTTCATGAATGACATTATTTTTCAACTGATTCATCAGGTCACCTCCTGGTTAAGTATTCTAACAATCCATTACACAGTTTCTAAATTTAGTTCCCACCTGTACAGCCATAGTATATCTCGTATATTCTGCATCTGTAAGTACGCACTTTATTAACATATAGTATCGGGGAGTATACCTTTTACCAAATTTTCTGAATATTAAACTCGTCAAGATTGTACTTTTTCAAAAGGTGAAGCTGGGCTAAAACTTGATTGATTTCATTATTTTTTTAAAAGATTCTGTTATTTGTCTTCTTTTAACGCTTAATCTTTATTAAAATATGTTTTATAAGACAATCCCATTATTCGGGAAAATACAGTTTCTTTATGTAAATATTTATGTAAGCATAAGTTCAACCGGGATATTTAATACATCCAATACAAAATGATAGTATAGTATAGGAGCTAGGGAACTACCCCAGTCCACACTGTTAAACAGACTCTATCTATTTTTATCAACACACTAGTATCGAAGTATTTTCTAATCCAACAGGGAGAAAACAGACATCATTCTAGCGAAAATGAATGTTTTTCTACTACTAAAAAAATCGGAGGATTTCATTATGATTAAAATTGCACCTTCTATTCTTTCAGCTAACTTTGCCAAGCTTGGAGAAGACATAAAAGATGTTGAACGGGGGGGAGCTGATTACATCCACGTCGATGTGATGGATGGTCATTTTGTCCCGAATATAACCATTGGACCACTAATCGTCGATGCCATTAGACCCGTCACTCAGTTACCCTTAGATGTACATTTAATGATTGAAAATCCGGATCAATATATCGAAATGTTCGCAAAAGCAGGGGCCGATATTATTTCTGTACATGTAGAAGCGTGTCCACACCTACACCGCACTATTCAACTGATTAAATCAACTGGGGCAAAAGCTGGCATCGTCTTAAATCCACATACACCTGTTTCCATGATTCATCATGTGATTGAGGATGTTGACCTTGTATTGCTGATGACAGTGAATCCAGGCTTTGGAGGGCAGTCGTTTATTCACTCGGTTCTACCTAAGATCAGAGAAGTTGCTGACCTTGTAGCCGAGAAAAACTTGGATGTTGAAATCGAGGTGGATGGTGGCGTAAATCCGGAAACAGCCAGACTTTGCGTCGAAGCAGGGGCCAATGTTCTTGTCGCTGGATCCGCCATTTATAATCAACAAGATCGTAGTCAGGCCATTCAATCCATTCGGCACGGAGTTAATACAGCTGCCATTTAACAATTCGTACATGTTGATTAGTAGTGTATCATCCAGTAAACTTATGTGATAAATACACGCACCTATTCAAATTATATAGCCTTTTCTTTGTAGCATGCTAGTCATGCTACAGAATTCGCCAAGTGCCTTTCCTAAAAGCCTTGGCTTTTTCTTAAAATAAATTGTATAGAGAAAATAGTTTGTTTTAGCTAATCGCAGGTAGTGTAACGCGAATCAGTAGGAAATTATCGTGTTTTCAATAAAAAATTCTAGATTATTTTATTTATCTTAAACATTTTAATCGTTTTTCGTTCGAAGCAAAAAAATTACTTGCCCAACGACAGCATTCTCTAACTCCTAAAACAAACAGGTTGTGCATGATTTGTGACACCGATATTCTTAATGAACCGTTCACCTTCTTCTATCATTTTCCCACCTGTATAGAATGTACTATCCTCTTTCAGAAGTAATGAACTGGTAAGTAATGATTAAACTGATTATTGACGGGTTTATATTTTGTCCGGATTGGAGGTGACAAACATGATAGAGCTTTGCGGTAAGTCTTATAACTGTGAAAAAGAATTAACTCTTTCTGTTATCGGGGGAAAATGGAAGATGTTGATTTTATGGCATTTGGGCAAAGAAGAAAAGAAACGTTTTAATGAACTGAGGTCTCTCATGCCAGGTATCTCTCCAAGAATGCTCGTCAGTCAATTGCGAGAATTGGAAGATAATTTCATCGTGCATCGTGAAGTTTTTGCTGTCGTCCCGCCCAAAGTAGAATACTCGCTTACGGATCAAGGAAAAAGCTTAATGCCGATTTTGGAGGCTATGTATAGCTGGGGGAAAGAGTATATGGAAACGACCAATACTGTAAAAACACAATAAATATCATATACTAGATTAATAATGTGATTTTAATTTTCTAAATAATCAGTTTTTTTATCAAAAATACAACATACAAATGCTTGTCAATAATGTCTCATAACCGTGTGCGGAACCCTAGTGGCAACTTACACACGGTTTTTTGTTGCTAGTGTCTTGAATGTTGATTAATACGAGGATATAGTTCAATCCTATCATCGCACGATCAAAGTAAAATCTCCTACATACTACCCATTTTACTTTGATAGTGTATTTTTTAACACTATATGATAAAAAAGTGCGTACTTTGTTTTTTGAAAGTTAGAATATATACTATCTTTAGTAGCAATTATTTACAAACTATATTAAGGAGTGGGTTATTCATGGAACTACAATTGGCGATAGACCTAGTAAATACTGAAGAAGCAATTAAATTGGTGGAAGAAGTTAAAGATTTCATTGATATCGTAGAAATTGGTACACCGGTTGTTAAAATTGAAGGTCTTCAAGCAGTAAAAGCTATGAAGGAAGCATTCCCTCAATTACAAGTTTTAGCTGACATGAAAACAATGGATGCAGCAGGTTATGAAGTTTTAAAAGCATCTGAACATGGCGCTGATATCGTCACTATTCTAGCTGTAGCTGAAGATGAGTCTATCAAAGGCGCAGTTGCAGAAGCAAAAAAACAAGGTAAAAAGATTCTTATTGATTTAATTGCTGTAAAAGATCTTGCTAAACGTGCGCAAGAAGTTGACGCAATGGGCGTAGACTATATTTGTGTACATACAGGTTACGACCTACAAGCAAAAGGTCAAAACTCATTTAAGGACCTTGAAACAATTAAAGGCGTTGTGAAAAATGCAAAAACTGCAATCGCAGGTGGTATTAAATTAGAAACACTTCCTGAAGTTCTTAAATCAAACCCTGACCTTATCATTGTAGGTGGCGGTATTGCTAACCAAGATGATAAAAAGGCTGTAGCACAAGAAATGCAACGCTTAATTAAAGAAGCGGTGACCGTTTAATTATGCAAACAACTCAGTATACCGAACTCGTTTTGCAAGAACTTCAACGAACAGCAGCGCTCGTTCGCGATGAAGATGCCGAACAACTCGTAAACGGCATTCTGAGCGCAAAAAAGGTATTTGTGGCAGGAGCTGGCAGATCAGGCTTCATGGCTAGATGTTTTGTCATGCGTATGATGCATATGGGGCTTGACCCTTATATTGTGGGCGAAACCGTGACACCTAATTTGGAAGAAGGCGATATCTTTATCATCGGCTCCGGATCTGGTGAAACGAAAAGTCTAGTTGCCATGGCAGAGAAAGCAAGAAGCATCGGTGCGACAGTAGCGGCAGTCACGATTTTTCCGAACTCCACGATTGGTGAATTGGCAGATATCGTCATTGAAATCCCTGCTCAAGCGAAGTCCGGTGTCGATACAGGGAATAAATCCATTCAACCAATGGGCTCTCTGTTCGAACAAAGCCTTCTATTATTCTATGATTCTATTATTCTCCGCTTCATGGAGAAAAAAGGCATGGATTCCGACAAAATGTATGGACGCCACGCGAATCTAGAATAGAATAATTGAACTTCCATAACGTAGAAATACGTTTTCAAAAAAAGGATGACTTTAAAGTCAATGGCTCATTGACTTTATCGCATCCTTTTTTGAACTTTGTCGTCTTGTCTTTTTTGTCTCCTTCAGAAATTATAACGGATCCACTTATCTTTTTCAAAATGATGTTCATCTCTGATTCTCTTTTGTTAAGAGATGATTCCTTAAATTATAATCTGCCTCTTTTTTCATTAGCAATCTCCTGAATTGAGGATATATTTTATTGTCATAATTATCACCTGTTTATGTTAAATTACAACATTTCTTCATTTATTCTTTGAACAAGTAGAGAAGAAGTTTAATAAATAATTATATACCAAAGCCATCAAGGGATACGCCAATTTTCCTTAAGGGTTTCTTGATGGTTTTGCTCTAAGGAAAGTTGTGTGCTATTGATAAAAAATAAATGTTCTATAATAACGGGACAGTCCAGAAAGTCAGTGAAAACTAACTTTCTGGACTGTCCCTAGAAATTGATTAAACTAAACTTTTTAGAATTAATTTAAGAGTCTTTACATAATTCCTTGTATATTGGCCATTATCTTTCGATTCATCTACTTTTATGGTCATTGGTTTTAATCCCTTGGCTGATCAAATCTTGGCTTCCTATCGTGCAAAATTAGGAAGAATTATCCTTGGTTGTAAAAGTGTAGGTCCTGCTTGTTAACACAATGTTACTAAGCATTATTCTATATTATAGAACCTATTAAATAGTAATGATTGATGACTCAATTCATATAGCGATATTCCATAAGACTTCTTAAAATAGAGACTTCCTGCAATAATTCCTCTCCAACATTTGTTTCTAGAACCTTTTTTCTCTCTAGTTCTTTATCCACCAATCTTTTTACTGATAAAACATCAGTTCCATTTAGCAGAACATCTTCTTTTGAATTAAAATGTTTATGCGCAACAAGTTGCATACCGTAGGAATTATATAATAAAGTGTATCCAGCAATCCCTGTTTTTGATTGATAAGCCTTGGAAAAGCCTCCATCAATGACAATCATCTTTCCATTTGCTTTAATTGGATTTTCTCCGTCAATTTCTTTAACTGGTGTATGGCCATTTATTACACGCCCTTGATCAGGATTAAGATCAAATTCTGTTAGAATTTTGCGGCAGGTTTCCTCATTTTCACGTAAATGGTAGTATGGATTCTTTCTCTCCTTGTGGGTTGCCTTATCCTTAATGAAATATCTTTCAAAGGTTGTCATTTCTCTTTTTCCAAAGAGTGATGAATATTCTCCTGTCCATAAATACCAGACCATATCTGTTGCAAGATCATTTGTCTCTTCAGGATGTGCAAATGCATGTCGTAAATAATGTTCAAAAATATCTAGTAAATCACGACCTGCATAGGTTTTATTTTCAATCACCATTTTTTCCATATTTCCTTTTTCATTTAAAGGAATACAGCCATGTATTAATAAGTTCCCGTTATATTTCAAATAAAGACTGCCTTTCTTCATAAGAAACTTCATATGTCTTGCTAACTTTTCTGAATGTTGGACAGAAAATAAAAGCTTATCCAACACTTGCTCTTCTTCCTTTAATAATTGATCAGCTTGTCCTTGATTTACCGTTGCAAAGCAAGTATTTTCTAGTGGGTACGTTTCCCCATGAATTGTTATTTCGTTTTTGCCATAATCAATTTTCTCCAGCAAAAGCCTTTCCGACATATTAAAGTTCGGGCGTCTCTTTATGATAGAGATCTCAAGTTTGAACTGAATCATGGCAATGGCTTGATGAATTTTTGTAATTTGTAATAGTTCATGATTAGATAGTTTTTTATCTGAATGTCTCTTCGGTCTAAAGGCTGGATTGTCCTCATAGTATTTCTCCGCAAGATTAAGAAGTGGTCTAAGATTGATTCCATACACATCTTCAATAATATCCAAATTGTCGTACCTGGCACAGATACGAATAATATTAGCGAGACAAACCTTTGAACCAGCAAAGGCACCTAACCATAGTACATCATGATTTCCCCACTGAATATCAACAGAATGATAATTGATTAGAGTATCCATAATTTTATCAGGCTCTGGTCCGCGATCATAAATATCTCCCACTACATGAAGATGGTCAACAACCAACCTCTGAGTACTATAAGCAAGACCTATAATAAGCTGATCAGCCTGTCCTAGGGAAATAATTTGCTGAACAATTTTTATGTAATACTGTTCCTTATTCGTGGATTCATCCGTTTTGTATAGTAGCTCTTCGATAATATAGGCAAACTGATTAGGCAATGCTTTACGTAATTTTGAGCGTGTATATTTGGAGGAGGCATAAGAAATGAGCTTAATCATATGATCAATAATTTCTGTATACCATTGGTTTAATTCTTGTTCCTTATCAAAATCATTCTTTATTATCTGCAATTTCTCTTCAGGATAATAAACTAATGTCGCCAATTCATTAATTTCTTTTTCTGATAATACATCGTTAAAAATATCTCTTATTTTCTCTTTTACTCTCTCCGAACCATTTCTTAACACACGTTGAAAGGCTCGATACTCCCCGTGTAAATCACTGACAAAATGTTCTGTCCCCTTTGGTAGGTTAAGAATGGATTCAAGATTAATAATTTCAGTTACCACTTTTTCTTCACTATCATATTTTTTGGCGAGTAAATCTAGGTGTTTTTTGTTCAAAATCACGTATCCCCTTTCAATTTCATCTAAAAGATTCCGAGTAAATACTTACACTAGAAAACTAAAATTGAGATTTTAACCATAATAACATTTTTGATACGATTGTTGCTTGGCGATTGGATAGACTTGGACGCAACTTACAAGACTTGATTCAAATTGTGAACAGCTTGAACGAACGAGGTGGGGTTTCACAGTTTGTAAGAAAACTTACTAATGGACAAAAGCAATGCCACGGGGCAATTGATGTTCCACCTGTTTGCAGAATTTGAACGTGTAATCTGATCGAAAACGCTCGGCTGCAGGACGGGTAGCAGCAAGAGCCCGTGGTCGTCTTGGCGGCCGTCCTGAGAAATATGGACCAAAAGATATTGAAATGATAAAAGCACTGATTGAAAGTGATACACCGATTAAGGTTGTTGTGGAAAAAGTGGGGTATGTCTCGAACGACGATATATCGCTATTTAGAAAAATAATAAATCGGAATGGTTGATGTCTATGCAGAGGGATGTTTTTTTTATGGGGGATAGGGTCAGGAAACCGCATCTTCTGACTCTACCCCATGCCTCTCAAGCTAAGGATGTAAATGACTAGATACGAAATAATTATTGTTTCAAAACAAGTGAATAATGGAAAAGTAGGAATACCAAAAATCCTATTAAAATACGCTTTTTTCGCTAGGCAACTTATCTATGTTTTACTGTCTCTTGTTTTTTCATGGTTACCATCTGATATTTAAGTTTATTTTATAGAATTAAGGAAAGTAAAAAACCACCTATTACACCGCCAACCACAGCTGCAAAAACGTTAGTTAAAAATTTCGAAATTTTACCACCAGTTAAAGCAGAAGTACAAAGAGTCCAATCCCTGCTACCCACGCCATATCTATCCAAGCACCACTATAATCAATGATTATCTTTACAATTCCTAATTCCCTTGCCTTTTGTAAGGATCTGGATATTTTAATTCACGATAAACCAGTAGCATTGGCAATCTGCTGCTGTGACATATTATCCTCATAATACATTTGACATATCGAAATCAGAAGTCTCTGATCCATGTCTGTCACCTTCCTTCATAAATCATCATTCTCTTTCCATTTATTATAGCTCATCTCGTGTGATTCACCACGTTCACAAACACCAGACTATACCACAATATCATTTTCATAGATTTGATTTAAAAACAGGGTTGAGTCAAGTCTTTGTAGGGGATATTTCTAGGGGGTGAACTTTCTCTTTTTATTATCCTTTTGACAACGCTTTATCTTGATGTATAAGTTGATTCCCATTAGCTACTTACTGTTGTCCTTCATGACAATCCCTTTCTTTTTCTCACGTACGGCTTGGTTTTTCAGTCGTGTTTCGGTTTGATCATTCGTTAATCGGTGGATGATTACACGTGTCGGTAATTTCTGAATCTGTCCAATGTAAGCTTCCGAAATTTCAATGGTCTCACCTGGTTCCAGTTCCTTCATGATCTGTATCATATCGAGCTGAGTATATTCTGTTTGCTTTTTCAACGTGCCATTTTTGAAATACTCTGGTTCCGGATTTTTCACATAAATACGTGTATTTAATTTCAATCGATATATATAATAGGCTCTCAACTCATGAATCGCTTGTAAATCTCGCAAATCAAAATAACCTAAGTCACGCAGGCATAAATCACTTGCCTCGACATTTTCAAGACAATCCGTACCATATGTTTTGTCGTTATTTTTTCCTGGCCCTAGCTGCACATTTAAGAATTGGCCACTAAGCAGATCGTATTCAGGTTGGATTTTCACACCAGCCGTGTTACTACTCCCTCCAGATCCTTGATAATCAGTGACGAAGGAATCAGGTAACTGAAACACCGTTGCATCTAGAATCCGAATCCGTTTGAAAACAGAAAGGATACGTGAAGTTAGCGATTTTGTCGCACAGAGTTTCTGTGTAAGGAGTAAAGTAAAGAATTCTCGAAGAAATGCGACAGCTGTTGGATTAAAGCATTGATTCAGTCCTTCTGGGCTCATGAGTACGCCCGTCGAAGCCTCTAATCGACTACATAGTTGCGTAAGCGATGTACTAGCGACTTCTTGGCTGAGTCAAACGCAAAGGGCGATAAGTTCATCTGCTTGATATTTACTGGAGCGCTGCACAAAACCAACTTGTTTGGCGAGATCTTGTAGGACTGTTGAAGATAGAAAGCGTTGTAATTCTTGTGAGAATAGATGTAAATCTTCAGAAAGCGAGAGGTCCATGAAAAAACGTCATCCTTTTCGAGTAGTTTACTGAAAGAATAACGCTTTTTTCATTTTTGAGAAAATTCGTTTCATTAGCTTGATGAGCATGTGACGCTACCCCTTTTATGACAAAATCCCTTATAAACTAAAACCCTATTAAGAATCCATTCCCACGATAATACACCCGCATAGAATGATATCAACTTACTTGAGAGGTGATTTTTCGATGAATAGACAATTCTATGGACCATATCATTATGGCTGGTATCAATACTATCCATCCACATACTATTACGGCACTCCCTATGTACCAATTTTAGGTTCGTATGGAGGATTTACAGGCGTTTCGGGATTAGGTCAGCATACAGCATTTTCTGGTGGAATTCCGGGGGTTAGTCATGTTGGTGGGGCTGCACATTTTGGCGGCGTATCAGGCATTGGTGCAATTCATGGAAGATGATAAAGGTTTATAGGCAAGTTTTTGGTTGGAAAAGCGAGACAAATGAACATAGCTCGCTTTTTACATACAGAGGACCATTTTATAAAAACAGTTCACCAATGACCTTTTTTCAGTTTGGTTGATTAGCAGTACGATTTGAAAATTCGTAGATTTATAGGATAATCACACAAAAATTCGTACTTGGCCATGGCGGATCGCGATCGATCATAATAAGGATCGAAATTACAAGGAAAATCGATTAAAAAGATTGAAAAAAGCAAGGAAGAATACTGCTTTTTCAGAAGTGAACTTTCAGAAAAACATCCGTCAAGAATGAAGTAGAAGTTATCCTGGCCATTTTTAGAATGTTGAAAAATGAAAAAAGCGGCTTTGAGATTATGAATGTTCTGACGAGTAAAGGTAATGTGAAGTTTGCTAACAATGAAGACTTTCTTGAAGCTAGAGTTGAATAATAATTTGAAACAAACAACAAAAGCTCTAAAGAAACACGAATTAAATGATGAGGAAGCTGAATAAAAGGCTGTTTTAAGGATAGAGAATCCAATCCATCTTGGGTGAAAAATGGATCGATTGCACAGTCTGAAGGTGGATTTGAAAACGATTGGCTTGTTTTTGTTTGTCGTTGTTCTTGGAATGGTTCCAATATTTGTATTCGAATCTAAATACACGGCGATGGCATTTCTTCAGAAGTTTATTGTAAAACTTATAGGTATAGCTTTTGCAAAACGCGGTGAATAGCCTCTATTAGTCCTCTTAACTTCATTTATTCGGCGTTAATTCTATAATATACATATAGCATAAACAGCTTGGTACTTACCATGTTTAATACGCGTGACTACACACGAACCTTATTAGCACTCCGGGTTGCGTTGCATGGAAGGCTAACTAGTGCATTACTCTAAGATCGGATCTGTGTCATTGTAACACCCTTTTTTGTTGTACCACTACATCAGGTTAGTTTAAGTAGTTAGATTAAGTAGCCAAATGAACCCCTATCTTTTATCCCTAGAGGCAAGGTAATTAAAGAAACTTTGGCGATAAGTATTTAATACTATCCCCATGCTTCTTGTTCCGCTTTTTTTCTAATAAAGTGGTTTGTTCTATTTCAAGTGCGGTACGACTTACTGAAACTAGGTCTCTTAGGGGGTAAGGTATTTTAAATATGATCTTCTTCATGTTTCCACCAGCTCAAAACTTCTCCCTACTTGGCTGTAAATTTGTTTTTTTTAATATACTCAATGTTGTCACATGTAGCTCTTGTTCAATGCCTTTTAATTTGGAAATTTCCTTTTGTATATCATCTTCCTTTAATTCTATGAGGTTATCATAATCAATTTTGCATAATAAATTATTCAAACAATTCAAAATCCCCTTGAATGATTTCACTAATAATCCATGTTCAATATCCAAAAGATTTGGGGATGCAATAGTCTCTAGAGATTGGATGCTACACTGCCCTACACTAATTGCATTTTTTAAATCTACGCAATACTGATCATAATCAGAAATTACTCCATCAATATAAGTAGGATGTACCATATTAGAGATATAAACTAAATTCCCGCCCACTTGATTTAGAGTTTGCCCGTATTTCTTTAAATTTCTTCTCATATAATTTCCTCCTGTTTAACCAAAATACTTTGGGCTTTTTTCTTTTATAATGTATGCGATGTAAATAAAATGGTTTAATGCCTACTAAGCTGAGAGATTGAATCTGAACTTTAAATCCAACAAATTTAAGGTACGTTGAACATGTATATAATAAAAACAGGAAGAGCAAAAAAAGAACTGAATTAAAAGAGTAATTACTGTTAATTGAAGCTCGACTGAGCAGTCAAAGGAAAGAAAAAAGGATTTCTATCAAAAATTTTTAGATGGAGTATGAAGGAATAAATGTTGAACAAATTGAATAGAGATTTGATCGTTTAATAATCTATCTTGAGTAGTCTATTTTAACCATGTTTAGGCAAACTATTGTAATGTCTTTGACTACGGTAAAGCCCTTTTGGATTCGTGTATGTTTCTCAAAAATGTACAGTATTTCAGCATTTATATACACATAGTACATTCTCTAATTCCTTCTCACCACATACCATATATGGAATACTAAGATGGAGAAGGTGAAAAATTGATATCCCATCAATACTCCCAATATCCCGAATATCAATCTCGGCTACAATGGAACCCCAACCAAACTTGGTATCATAATCATCGAATGTTTCCATATCAGCAAATGTTTCCATATCAGCAGATGTTCCCTCCACAGTTATGGTACCCTCAGCCTCAATGGAAACAAGATCCGTATATTCAGCACGTAGGAGGGCATTATCCAGGACATCATAATAATAAAAAGATTCCCTTACATCCATATGTTAAAGGTTACCTTATCATGGGCGCTTAAATGAAAAGGTGCCCTTTTTATGTGTTGTTTGATTTGACTCTTGTGCTATTCCTCCGGCTCCTGGACTAGACACTCCCGATTCAAACTGGTCCTCACCGCCCAAACTGATTGAAACAAACAAAGCAAATCCGAAAATAGAAGTGAGAAGAAGAAGGATGCCTGCAATAATCTAAGTGATAGGGTTTTTGAGAATGGCAATGGTTCCAGCGACTTTTGCACCTTTCTTTAAAACTCCTTGCATAGGAACTCCTTTCTAAGATCGTTTCTGACACAATGATACAGATTGGTCACGAAACTGCATCTAATGACGTCAAAGCGCTTCTCTCTAATATCATTTTCGCTCTTTTTCTGTTTGCTCGTTTTTTTGTCTTCCTGATCTCGGAACGTTTGACATTTTCGGAGGGTGTTGTATTTGCTTTTCTGGCATCGATTTTCTGTTGTACCTCCCACTGCGTTAGATGTTTGACGGGTTCCCTTGCAGCTGCTACTTCTTGCTCGATTTCCATTCTGATAGCTGGGTTACGATGCGGGGAAGGTTAATTTTCACGGTTAATTGATCTCACTGTCCGTTAACTAGGAAATTTAGCACCTCTTGTTTTCTGCTTTCTTATCTATTTGAATTCGCTGGGTTCAAACCCAGCTTCCGAGCTTCTGAAGTGGTACGTTCAAAACTGCGGGCTGTTTGGCCAGTGACTGCACTTTTGTTGATTGCCTATAAAAAACCGAGAAAAACAGCAAAATAGTAAGAAAACATTATATGAGGCCGTTTTCATTGCGTTTGTTATCGCTTTCATCATAAATGTTACCGATTTCAACAGCGTTGTTAAAATATTACTTATAAACCATAATAAGAGTATAAGAAAGGGGATGATATGAATGAAAAATTTCGTAGAAACAATTAAGTGGGGAATGGATATGTATGCAAATGCACTTGAAAGAATATGGGGAAAGTAATTGTAAAACCAAAGAAAATAATCTCATAAATTAGAAAGGGGATGACACATTTGAAAAAGTTCTTAGAATCATTAAAGTTCGGAATGGATATGTACGGAAAATCACATGAATTAATGCATAGAAGATAATTGAAAAACTAACCAATTCTCAAGATATACTGAGAATTTTTTTTTATAATTCACAATTAATCTTTCTCTACGTTTAAATGAAACCTTATCTTGCCCACCTGTTCCTAAAAAAGGACGAGGGAGCAGACTTCTGGTCTTTTCCCCTTCATATAACATTTAACATTCAGTTCCCTCTCTTTATCTTGCTCCTTCTGATCGAGTCTTTTCACCTCTATCCTAAGAGTTTAATTCTTCTTCGTACTCTTTCCAGACAATAAAATTTTCATTATATAACTCTGTAATCTTCTCATTAAATTCTTCTTTTGCTTTTAATGTAGCTTTGAACTAAAGCACCCTTTCGTGAAAAGCCATCTGTTTATTCGAATTTATTTGCGTCACTGTCAAACTGGGCTTCCGCAACTTTAATAGATCCACTTGGGCAGCTTTCCAATGCATCTTGCATATCTTCATGAAGGTCAAAAGGAATTTCAACCATCCCTCTATTATCATCCAAGATTACGAAAGCAACCCCTTCCTCATCATAATCGTAAATGTCAGGAGCACATGCTCCACAAGTCCCACAAGCAATGCATGTTTCCTGATCAACCATTGTGTACTTGACCATTCATATACCCTCCTGCAGAAAAATAACAAAGCTAACGGGTTGTGACAAAATCTGATTTTTCTAAATTCATTGACGTACTGTGGCCAGGTTGTAATTTAGCTTCAGGATCGATATAAGCTTTTGCATTATTCACCGCTGTTGGCGCTTCCCCGAATCCAACTGCAATTAACTTTACTTTCCCCAGATAAGTAGTAATATCCCCTGCCGCGTAAATACCAGGAATTGATGTTTCCATTTTTGAGTTGACTACGATACTACCTTTTTCGATCTCTAATCCCCACTCTTTAATAGAGCCAAGTGAAGATTTAAAACCGAAATTGACAATGACAGCATCCACTTCAATGATTTTTTCTTCTTGAGTTTTACTAGTAGAAATGACTAGCTTCTCAATCCTTTCGCTCCCTATAAGATCCTTTACTTCATAAGGTGTCAAAATATTGATGGTAGAATTTCTAAGATTTTCTACACTATACTCATGGGCACGAAACTTATCTCGGCGATGGATAATATGAACCTCTTGAGCGATAGCTTCCAACATAAGTCCCCAATCAACAGCAGAATCCCCCCCGCCAACAATTGCAACCTTTTGATTCGCAAACTGATTCAAATCTTCAACAAAGTAATGAAGATTCTTTCCTTCAAATGTTGCTGCCTGAGGATGGTCTAGCCGTGTTGGTTCAAAGGCACCTACACCCGCTGTTAGAATGATCGCCTTTGAAAAGTGAACACCTTTGTTTGTTATCATTTCAAAATGACCGTCGAGTTTTTTTATATATTGAACACGTTCCTCTAAACAAACGGTCGGACTAAAATGAAAAGCTTGTTCTTTTAAAGCATGGATTAATTCTTTAGCACGTATTTTGGGATAACCAGCAATATCGTAGATAAATTTCTCTGGATAAAGGGTAGCTAATTGCCCTCCTAATTGTGGAAGACTCTCAATAATTTTCACTGTACATTGACGCATTCCGCCATAAAAGGCGGTAAATAAACCAGTAGGTCCTCCGCCAATAATGGTAAGGTCAAAAACTTGATTATTTTGGGACATACCATTCACTCCTTATAGTGCTCAATCTCATATTTATAGTGCTTCATTGTGAGATTCGTATAAAACCAAGAGTCTAAGGTAACAGCATTTATTCTAGTATTTTACCAAAAGAAAAGATTATCTTGTTATACTCTATTGAATAATACTTCACTCTAGAGGAGATCACATCATACGTGAGATTTTTCTGTTAGGCATCTTTCATACCAACGGACTCTAAAACATAATCGTAAAATTTAGATACGTGATGTTCAATTGGTACTAAGATTCCACCATTTTTATAGGCTTTTGAGCCCATATTATCTTGACACCATTGACAAGCTTCGAAATCCTGCTCGTTCACGCGATGGAATAGTTCAACAGCGTCCATTGGATCAAAATCTGGTTTGGCCATTTCTTCAGGATCGAATAGCCAATCACAAATCACAATCGATCTTTCCCCACTTATCGGAATAATCCGGTGCGTAATGACATGATCCGGTGTTAAGTTGATGAATACATGCGGAATCATGGTCATGCCAAAATATAAACGGTCATCTTCAGGAAGTAATCCTTTTAACATCGGCCTATTGCCTTTCCCGCTAATGGAGAAAGCTTCTAAATTTTCATTAAAACTGGCCCCTAGACCCACTTGATTTTGTGTTCCGACACCTGATTTGAATTCAGGAAGAGCTGCTGTTAATTCAGGGTGAATGGCCGAGCAATGGTAACATTCCTGGAAGTTTTCTACAATGATCTTCCAGTTTGCTTTCACATCATACTCCTTAGAGTGAGCGACTCTTAACGTTGGAATTTGGTATCTGGCGAATGTCTCAAGTTCGCCAAAGCGATCCATAATTTGTGTGTCTAATTGTTGCTCCACTGACTCTGGATTTTCAGAAAAATTCAGCCAGATCAAGCCATGCCAGGTTTGAAGCTGTACTTCTTCTAAGCGGTACGTATCATTATTCACTAACTCTTCATGGCATTCACTTGATTTGGGAACACCACGTAAAGAACCATCAAGCCCATAACTCCAAGAATGATATGGACAGCGGATGATCCCTACTTTTCCAGAAGATTCGCTACAGAGGGTTGCTCCACGATGACGGCAGGCATTTAAGAAAGCACGGAGCACATGGTCTTTGCCCCTCACAATCAGAATATTTTCTCCCTCGACTCTTGTTGTGATATACTGACCTGGGTTCGCTACCTCATATTCATAGCCAACGAAAAGCCATGATTTTGAAAAAATCTCCTTTTTTTCCAATTCAAAAATGGCTGGTGATGTATAAAATTCTCCTCTTAGTGTAGATCGGATTTTCCCTTTACCATTTATCACGCTTTGATCCATCGCCATCTGTTATTCCTCCTTTAGTCTTTTGAAAAGTTAACGAAACTATGTGGGAGCTTCCTTATAAATTCACAAAAATACATAACGCTACAGGCTGAATAATTCAATGGGATGATTTGTTTTACCACTTATCATCAAATCTGCTAATTGCTTCTACAGCACTAGTAAATGTAAATCGACCCCTGCTGTACTACTTATCGTTCCAAATCGATCATCATGACATCATAAAATTAGTTATCCTGACCTTATTGATGAGCAATCACAGCTGGCTTTGTCATTATTTTGGCTGTGTAACGTTGTCCAAAGTATTCAATACTTAATTCGCCCTCTCTATTTACCGCTTCAGGTGATAACAGTGCATACACAATCCCCTTGCCTATGCTGTATTTATACCCAGCACTTGTCACAAACCCGACAACCTTTCCTTCATCTACTACCGGTTCATACCCCATCACAACCATGGACGGATCATCGAGTAATAGTGTCGTTAACAATAACTTAGGCCCCTTTTCCTTACGGTCTATCAATGCTTGTTTCCCAATAAATGTTGGTTTCGTAAGATCAACCATATGATCGAGTCCTACTTCATATGGATCATGTTCACTCCAGAAATCTTTCCCACTTCTTAATGAAAGGGATTCAATCCGTATGCTTTCAAGAGCTCGGTCACCTGCAGGTATGAGCTGATATCGGTGGCCCGCTTCAAATAGTGCATCCCATAGCTGTAATCCTTGATCGAAAGTGGTGAAAAACTCCCATCTATCTGTACCTGCATAGGTATCGTATACAGCGAGGACTGGAGCATTTCCGATAAATACGTCTTTGGCTTGGCCACTCTCCCATTCACTACTGTCAAAAGTCTTTGGATCAAGAGCTTGCATCATCTCACCCGCTTTAGCACCCATGACACCTAGCCCACACATTCCGGATGTTACATCTTGAATCACAACTTGGCTCGATACGGATACGTGTTTTTTCATCCAACTTGCTTCCACTGCTCCTGTACAAAGAACAAAGAACGTGGAGGCTTTTGTACGAATCACCTTTATTTCATCTTTTATCCCTGCTAATTCATGTAACATCAATGTACTTGTCACATGTCCAATCGGAATATCCATATTACTTGTGGTCAATTGTTGTAAAAACGCAAGCGCCCCTTCACCACTAATTTCCAACCGCTTTTTCGCAGCTGTTGCGTCATAAAGCCCAACATGTTGCTGTAAATGAAGCTGTTCCACCTCAATAATCGGTGACCAATATTGGGCGGCCCAGCCTTTTCGCTTCAAGATAGTATTTTCATAGTTTGCAACAAGCGAATCATTGGCTTCATACCATTGTGGCTGCTCCCAGCCAGATTTTTCGTTAAAATAAGCCCCTGCTGTTTTTTGCCGCATATAATATGGACTTACACGCATATCCCGCGATGTTTCCGGTGGCATAAATGGATGGTGAACATCGTATACTTTTTCATAATTTTCAATCGAACGCTTTTTATAATAAGCCGGACTTTGTGCGTAAGTGTCAAAACGATTAATATCACATAACTCTAAATCAACGGTTGGCGCGTCATTGACAATCCATTCAGCCATTTGTTTACCAACACCAGCAGAATGGGTGACCCAAATCGCTTCTGCCACCCAAAACCCTCGTACTTTCTGTGATTCACCGAGTAATGGCATCCCATCCGGTGTAAACGAAAAGATCCCGTTTATTCCTCGTTTCACACCTGCTTGTTTCAACCCAGGAATGAGTCTTTTGGCATCTTGCCAAGGCTTTTCAAAAAAATCTTCCGGCGTAAATGGCTTTACAGATGGCATTTCTTTTGCTTCTCCATATTTCGAAATGTCACTCACTTCAACTGGCAATGGGCGGTGTTGATAGGAACCAATCCCGATCCCATTGAATACTTGACGAAAATACATGGCATTATCTTGATCACGGATCAGCGGGGCTGTTACTTCTTCTGATTCGCCAGCTAGTTCTTGTAAATCATTCGAAAATACATATTGATGAGCAATTGGTTGAAGGGGAATCGTGACGCCTACCATTTCCCCAATCCGAGGTCCCCAAAATCCGGCACAGCAAATAATCAAGTCAGCCTCGAATCTTCCAGCACTTGTTTCAACTGCTGTTACTTGACCATCCACAACTTCGACATCCGTCACTTCTGTGTGACCGTAAAACTTCGTCCCACAGGATTCAGCGAACTTCGCCATTTTGTCTACAGCACGAAGGGGTTTAGCAATTCCATCTGACGGTACATACAGTCCACCTAAAATGTTATCTGGGTTAATGAGTGCGCATTTTTCCACACATTCTTCTGGTGTAAGAACAAACGCCTCCATTCCCCAAGATTTTCCTACTCCTGCTTTTCGTTTTAAATCGTCTAATCGGTCCTTTGTATTGGCCACTTCAAGACTCCCTACCGAATAGAAAGAAGGTTGTCCTTCATGACTCAACTCTTTAAAAGCCTCCACGGTTTGATTCGCTAATGTTGTCAGAACTTTTGAAAAGCCAAGTTGAAACACAAGTCCTGGTGCATGCGAAGTGGAGCCCCCTGTTTCAAATAATGGACCTTGTTCAATCACCGTAATGTCTTGCATCCCCATTTTGCTTAAATAATAAGCGATACTACAGCCAACAACACCAGCACCAATGATGACCATTTTCTTTTTCTCCATATCCTGCATCCCGCTCCCTCTGAATCATCTATAGTACATATTGTTGTGATCCTTCTTATTTTTTATGGGGAATCAATTCAACCCCTATCTACAATTATTCCATTATAATCAGTAGATTGTGAGTGGCTTCCAAGCCTTAAAGGTTATAAATTGTTAGCGTTTACAATTATTAGAGTTAAAAGTCTAGGGTAATTTTTTGCGCTCCTTTTTTATAAAGGGGCTCTTCCAAATTCATCAACCTCATTTCGTAATCATGATTAATTTATAATTATGATATCAACTCCGATCGATATTGTAAATGATAATTTTTATAATTTTTAAAAAATTATAAAAATTAAATGTGATTACTTTTTTAATATATTGTAATCTTGATTGACCATTGCTAAAATCCCCTAAAGAGGTTTGTAAATGCCTACCAAAAGTTGAGAAAAAATTAGGGACATGTGAAAAGAGTCCCTTTTATCATTTCACTGCTTATTTGATTTCGGAAGATTGTTATATGATTGGGTATTTTCGTCAATGTTCGTTTAGCAGACTTAATTGGAGGTTTTTTTATATTGACAAGATGAGGAGTGGATGAGTGTTTTGGGGAGTAGCGGAACGAATCGTACAGTATACATCATCACCTTTTGGATAAGGGGATACAGTGGGATCTGCAAATAGAGCGATGATGTACACTTTTTTTCACTAGGAATTGTTTAGGTCGTCTATACATTTCTTGGTCTATGCTTCACTTTTGCCGATATCGCAAAAGTTTACTGGGATTAATTAGCTTCATTTTTTATCCCATTCTTGGTAATCGGATTATAGCTCTCATATCAATAGGATTCTTAGTAAGTCGCAACTTAGAAACATTGCAATCAGCATTTCCATTTACTACCCACATAAACAAGACAATAGATCACAATCATTCGAAACAAGAAGTTGATATGAGTTATCCAATTAAAGGGGTAGCATTACGAATATGATTGACCGTTATTTCTGTTGCTTCTTCAACTGTATAGGTCGTTCTGTTATTGACGAACATCGTAAGCATCCCTTGCCAGATTAAATAATGACATTCTGCGATTCTCTCAGCATGCGTTTCTTGAATGTATCCTTCTTTGATACATTGTTTAAGGGAGATAAATGTTCGTTTAGATTGATCAGATTCTATAAGCATAAGCTTTAGATCATCATCAGCTAAAAATGCTAATAAATCAGTTGGAGAATAATCATAATACTTTTCCATATTGACCGGATGAGTACCTAAATCAGCCGAAAATACAGCATAGTAGATTTTTGGCGATTCAAAAGAAAATTTACAAAAGCATTCCCAAATCAAAAAGTATCTTTCTAAAGGGGTTTTCGCTTTCTCAATATATTGTGGTAAAGCATCCGTATATTTTTTTACCATACTCATAGAAGCAAAGAAATTTAGATGGGATAAGTCTTCAAAGTAGTTATAAATGGTTGCACTATTATAGCCGGCTATATCAGCAACTTTCCTTATTGTAACCTTATCAATCCCTTCTTTTTCGATAATATCAGCAGCTGCGTTAATAAAGTAAGACATCATACGGACCGTTTGCTTTTCCTTGTTTTTTTCTGTTTGTTTTTTCAATCTTTAACACCTCAAAATCACGATAATTAATTTTGAGTGTAACATAAAATAGCTGATTCGCAAAAAACTTCAAGTCATTTGCAATGAATCTCTAAATCTAGAGCATACTTTTATTATTTTACGACTTCTTAAGGTATATGGCTTTCACCCAAAGTTCAATCCTCTGTAGGCTCAGCAGAGGAGGTTTGAACTTTGGGTGTTGAAATCTTCATGAACGTTATATTTTTCACTAGCTTCAGCTTTGTCGTGCGTAAGTCTACTCTATGGTATTCATAAAACGTAGATTTTCTATCATTCTTTCTCGTAGGTCCGCTCATTATGAAATTTTTTCTTTAGGTTCTGAGATTTTATCTTCTTTTATCTCATTCTTTAATCCTTTATATAGAGACCAACACATGAAGACCATAATAATCGCAAAAGGGAATGCAACTGCAATCGAGGCCGTTTGAAGTACCTCTAAGCCACCTGCTAAAAGTAATACAGCAGCAACCATTGACTGGATAATCCCCCAAGTAATTTTAATTCTATTCGAGGGATTTAAATTACCACTTTCACTAAGCATACCCAACACAAAAGTTGATGAATCAGCTACTGTTATATAATAAATAATCACTACTGCAAAGCCTATGATGTTTAACACAGAACTTGCTGGAAGATAATCAAAGAAACGAAACATTGATAAATCCACATTTGAAATAACTTGTTGTGCCAATTCCTTTTGACCTAAGTTATGGATCAGATGGAGAGCTGACCCTCCAAATATTGACAGCCAAACAAACGTACCAAGGGCAGGGACGAATAAAACGCCGATAACAAACTCCCTGATCGTTCTTCCTTTCGATATTCTGGCAATAAACAGGCCTACAAAAGGGGCCCATGCAATCCACCATGCCCAATAGAATAAGGTCCAACTGCCATTCCATTTGTTGTCACCAAAAGGTTTTGCGTTTAAACTCATACTGATGAAATCATCTACATATCCGCCCATCGTATTAAAAAATACTTTAAAAATCGTAAAAGTAGGGCCCATGACTAAAACTAATAACATAATCAAAAACGAGAGGACCATAGCAGTATTGGATAAGTATTGAATCCCTCTTTCTAATCCAGTGGATATCGAGATTAAGTACAGGATGGTTGCGACTACGATAACGGTGATTTGAACAGCAAGTGTATTTGGAATATCAAATAAGGAATGAAGCCCACCTGAAACTTGCATTGCGCCCAAACCAAGTGAAGTAGCTATGCCAAAGACGGTAGCAAAAACAGCAAGGATATCTATTGTTTTTCCAATCGGACCATGAATTTTTTCTTTTAAAAGAGGGTAAAATGCAGAACTCACTAATGCGGGTAATTGTTTGTTGAATTGGAAAAATGCAAGAGCTAAACCAATAACGGTGTAGATCGCCCAGGGGTGAAAACCCCAATGGAAAAATGAATACTTTAACGCTACATTAGCTGCTGCTTCTGTATAACCTTCTCCAGTAGGAGGGCTCGTATAATGAAATACAGGCTCTGCAACACTCCAAAAGAGAATGCCTACTCCCGTACCGGCAGCAAATAACATAGCCAACCAAGATATTGTCTTAAATTCTGGCTTGTCCGTTTTCTTTCCCAACCTAATATGACCATATTTAGACAAAAATAAATAAACAGAAAATAAGACAAAAAACAGAGCTGCACCAAGATAAACCCACCCAAAATACTCAATGGTGCCATCGAAAATGATATCGGTAATAGCTGAGAGACTCTCTGTAAAAAAAATACCCCAAATAATAAATGCGACCGTTAGTAGAACTGAAACATAAAATACAATATTTGCGTTTATTCCTTTTTTACTCAAATTAACTCCTCCTTTACTTTTAAAAGTGGTTCATGAGTATTGGTTATACGCGTTATGCTTGTATTTTCAATGAATAGATCAATAAGGTTAGCCAGGATTTAAGGCTAATTTTAGAATACAATAGATTGATTGAAAAATGAGACAACATAAAGCCATCATCGTATAAAGCCATCCAAGAATTCAGTTGTTTTTGTAACATGCACTTAAAAGACACGACTCTTTCTTTTAGCGAATTAATATGAAAATGAAACACAGAATGCAATCCCTAGTGAAAACACGCCACATAAAACAACATTTCGCTAATCGTAATGAAGCTACAAAAACCACATTATTCTTTCATTTTACGGAAACACCCCCTCCTCATTTTTATAAATGGATTTACCATCCATTTTGAAAACGTTTTCAAAAATATTCTTTCCTAGTAATCAAGATGTTGGCATATTAACTAAGGGACATTTCAAACAAAAATTTTGGAATGACTAATTACAATTACAGTCCCTTTCTACCCGGATCTTCATACTTAATTTTAATTAATTTCCAATTTGGGGTGCTCCCCTTTTTATAATCATGATTATTTAATTATTGTGATTAATTATAGTGGCATTTCCGAAGAATGTAAATACAAAATCGCCAATTAAAATGAATATTCCTAATTTTTAAAATATTACTTATGTTTTTTGTGGAGTTGTTGCATATCTACCAAGTCGATGCTACGGTAGTCGTGATTATTTCTTTGAGCTTTTCATTTAAATAAGAGTACGGTTCCGAACGGAGAATGTGTGGTTGCCGATTACATAAAAAATTGCTCTAGATTTTTTGGCGTTTCACAACCCGTTGCTATGAGCAGCAACCACTTACGCAAAAAATGCAGTGAGGATTGACTTCCTCACTGCATTTTCCACATATTTTACAGATTTCCCGAACGAGAAAGCCCATTATGGTGCAATAGCACACTCTTTAGAGATGGGATGATCGTTCGGTTGGCGTTAGCCAAAGTGTGTATAGTATAATATCCCTGTACAAGATGTTCTTTGAAAACTGAAGATAGGGAGTTGTGGCAAGAAGCGATTGATAACATTTGCCACGTAAAATCTTCAACGTTCATAAAAATATTGGGTCGTGACAACGCCCCATGCGGAACGGAAAGCACACAAGGAGTCTTTTTTGGGTTTAAACTTGGTGAAGTACCTAGCCATGCGCTATACGTCTGTTGATGTTCTTAGAGAACGTACGCTAGTGTTTCAGTAGAAACTCTTTTCGCATGAAAAGATAAGGGGACTGTTAAAAAGTATACTTGTATCTTAGAACCCCATTGCTTTAGTGGTGGGAGTTGTCAGAATGAGTTGTACCAACCGTATTAATTCATATTTTTTAATTCTTCTGTTAATCGTATAAATTCTTCCTTATTTCGAGTTTTCAATGAGTGATCGATTGCCTTTTCTAGTTTCTCTTTTCGGAAATCACGAATGGCTTTGTCTAATACCATCTCAGCAGTCACTTCGGGTTCTAACGGGGTTCTAGGCAATTGCTTTTCCATATGCAATCAAGCTCCCTTCACCTTTTTCTATTCTACATCTTAGTTACGCATAGCATAGATTATTAGTTTTTTATCGAAACTAGTGGATACACTGGTGTTCGTAGGAATCCTCCATTTCAAATTTTCCATAGAAAATTAAATGAAGGTCGTTCAAACTTTAGGTTTGGTGGCCAACTGTGATTCACAAATCTCAGAACCCCAACCTGTTACAATGGATACTTTACCCTCTAATTCACCTGTAATATAACTCCTTTTAACATAATGATAACGCTTACAGGCTTATTTTACAACTAACAAGCTTACAAATTTCACAAGTACTTTATATTGAACTCCCATTCGGTTCTTTTGCTGTTAGAAGTTGAATCTTCCTCGTCACAGCGCTGTCGATTGCCTCTTCTTATTCAGACTCATCTAAAATAAGTATGATTAAAATTATTGGCATATATAATTAAGGTCATTACTTCAATATGCCTTTCATGTAAATGTAGAAAACAATTTTTTTATAGTCATGTTTATTTCCCCCTCTTATTGATTTTTTATTCCTATTCTTATATTCTCCGAGTTATCACACTTATATACCTCTAAAGTATCAATATACGATTTTCCTTTTTAAAAACATCTAGTAAACTCTTATATTTCTTGTAAAGTACTTCTTGTATACAAAATAGCATCTATCCATACTTGAAAATGGGATAGATGCTTTAGTAAAACGTATAGAATAGGATGTGACTATCCAACTGGTCCTTGATACCGGTGGATAAATCACGGCCACAATTATTTCAGAAAGGCGGTTAGCCTTCAAACCCAAATACATGATCTTTTTCCAGGGTATGCTGCATCTTCTTTTTCACTTTTTACTTAGCCTCTACTTCTACATCTGCTGCTACTTCTTCCATAGCAAATCGTTCTTCTGGAGCATTTTTATTGATACGATACCTTGCCCAGACAAAGT